>NZ_CP113913.1:0-321520 GCF_029395355.1 Bifidobacterium sp. ESL0800 | reverse complement strand
ACGCTTCTACGTTCCACGCCTTGCCGCTCGGGGCCTTGGCGAAGGTGTCCTCACCGATAGGCATCGGGGAAAGGAACTCCTGCGACTCGAAGCCGCCCATGGGCCCGGAGACCGCGTGGACCATGATGTATCCCAGATCGAGACGCTGGAAGATGCGCTCGTAGGCGTCGCGCTCCTCGACGTAGGCCTTCTTCAGCCCGTCCTCGTCGATGGTGAAGGAATAGCCGTCCTCCATGATGAACTCACGGCCGCGCACGAGGCCCGCGCGCGGACGGAACTCGTCGCGGTACTTGGTCTGGATCTGATAGAGGGTGACCGGCAGGTCCTTGTATGAGGAATACATGTCCTTCACCAGCAGGGTGAACATCTCCTCGTGGGTCGGGGCCAGCAGATAATCGGCTTCGTGGCGATCCTTCAAGCGGAAGATGTTCTCGCCGTATTCCTCCCAGCGGTGCGTGGCCTCGTACGGCTCTTTGGGCAGCAGGGCCGGGAAATGGACTTCCTGACCGCCGATGCCGTCGACCTCCTCGCGGACCACAGCCTCGATTTTATTGAGAACTTTCAGACCCAGCGGCAGCCAGGTCCAGATGCCGGGCGCGGCCTTGCGGATATAGCCCGCACGTTGGAGCAAACGAGCCGAATCAACATCGGCGTCGGCGGGGTCCTCGCGCAGCGTGCGCAGGAACATGGTGGACATACGAAGTGCTTTTGTCATGGTTCCTAAATTATTCGCGCGAGCCGACATTGGCGGCGGTAAAAAACAAATGTGGATAAGCGCCCAACCATGCACATTCCATCCACAACACGCTGAAACCCCGAGCATTCGACCACAGTGTCCGTTCAAGCTTGCATTGTTTAGCATTCAGACTTTAGCGTAAATGATACGCAATCGACGAATTCGACGTTCATTCCCCAATAAACCGAAGTAAGCAAAAATGAAAATCAATAGATATTGAATTGAAATATCAATAGATAAGGAATATAATGTGAAACGCAAGAAGTTGGAAAGAGAATTACGGGGGCCCGCTCGCGAACACTGTCTCGATATCGCATTCCACGAAGGCGGCAATCATACGATCGTGTCTATCGGAAGCGTTCAAAGCACAATCCCCCCGCCATCGCGAAATCAATGAAATCACGGCAAACAGCATCATCAGATATTTCGAAAGGAATTTGAATGGTCAACAGTGAAGTCACCGCCATCGCGACACGTTCCGGCAAATGGTGGGCCATCGAAGTTCCGCAACGGCCAGGATTGTTCACCCAAGTCAAACGGCTCGACCAGGTTGATGCCATGGTTCACGACGCCGCGAAATCGCTCGGAAAACCGGTCGGTGCGGTTCATCTTGAAATCCGGCTCGGCGACGCGCAGGATGATGAGATGATCAGTGAGTTACGTGAGGCTCGAGACGAGGCGGCAAAGGCGCAGGAAAGGGCTTCAACCCTCACTCGCCATACCATCGCCTCATTACGCAAACGCGGCTTCAAACTTGCGGATATCGCCCGAATCATCGGGTTGACTATCCAACGGGTCAGCGCGTTGCAGTATTCGTGAATCCTCTACTGAAACAAATAGCGCACGCTTAGGCAAAGCAGCAAGTCAAAATCAGACAAACGCCCGCCGTAACCTCTGATTTTGACTAGAACAGCTCGTCTTGGGCGAATTCGTCCTCGTCGGACGGCAGCTGACCGGCGGCCTGCTTGGTGAAGGCAACGCTGCCCTCGTCGGCGAGACGGGCACAGGCGGCCTTGGAATTGTCGCGCAGCTTGCCGTCGAGCAGGACGGCATCAGGCGATACCAGGAACGCGCGTTCGCTGATGTCGTCGAGATAGAGCCCATCAAGGTTCTCCACACGTGAGAGCGCGACATAGCCCATGCCCGGCGCGAAGGTGCGGCGCAGGTTCATCACGGCACGGTCGAGGGTCATGCCCTGTGACTTGTGGATGGTGATGGCCCACGCGCAGCGCAATGGAACCTGCTTGACGCTGGCCAGTATGGTTTCGCCGTCCATCATGTCCCACGAAGCCTGCTTCATGGTCACGGTGTTGCCGTTTTCGAAAGCGACGATAGGCCAACCGCCCTTGGCCTGCGAAACGAACCCCTCCACCTTGCCGATGGACCCGTTGACGTACTGGTGGTCGGCGTCGTTGCGCAGCGCCATCACGGCGGCCCCGGTTTTGAGCTCAAGCTTTTCGGGGGCGAGCATGTTCTTCTTCAGCCGCTTGACCAGATCCGCAGGGCCGGCCGACTCGGCGACGTATTCGTGCGTCTCGTCGTGGATTTGCGAAAGCCGCAGATCGTTCAAGGTGTCGGCCTGTTTGTTGACCGGGAAGAGGTGGACGGCCACTTCCCCTGCAGCCGGCGACTTGCCCATACGCCCGGCGAGCACATCGTGGTCTTCCTGGGTCACGCTGCCTTCGCGGATATCGGTAAGGACGGTGAGCAATTGGCCATCGTCCTGACGGTGCTGTTCGGTGAGATAGCAGACCACTGGATTAAGTTCGTCCCAGACCAGCGATTCGGTGACGAAGCCATCGGCGTCCTTGCCTGCATCGGCATAGCGCTGACGGGACATGAGGAATTCGGGGCTCGGCGGCAGAGCGTCACGCCCACGGAACGATTTACGAACCGGCGGCAGCTGGAAGAAGTCGCCGGAAAGCACGACCTGCAGGCCGCCGAACGGCTCGGGGCTGTGGCGCAACGCCCGGCAGACGTCGTCGACCATGTCGAAAAGCCACGCGGGCAGCATGGAAACCTCATCGATGACGAGGATATCGGCTGCCTCGATCTTGCGCTTGCGGCGCGAGCGAATCCGCTTCATCAGCGTCTCGGTCATCACCTGCGAGACGCCAACGCCGGACCATGAATGGATGGTCTGACCGTTGATGTGCGTGGCGGCGATGCCGGTGGAGGCGGTGACGGCGACAGAAGCACCATGGGCACGGGCGGCGCGGATGAACTCGTTCAAGACGTAGGTCTTGCCGGCACCTGGCGCACCGGTGATGAACGCGTTCGCCCCCGCGCCGAGAATCGTCAGCGCCTCCGCCTGCTTCATGCCGTTCCCACTTCCTTATTCAGGCTGCGATGAAAATCAGCAAATCCGCGTAATAATCCTGATTTTCATCGCATCTTCATTTGAGCTTGCGATGAAAATCACCGAAAACCGATCTAAACACTGATTTTCATCGCAGATGCCGCATCACTCGGCGTTGAGGCTCGTTTCCACAATGTGCTTGCAAATGGCCTTGGCCTGTGCCTCGTCCGGGCCGGGAACCGGGGCCATAAAGGCCTCGCGGTAGTAGCGCAGCTCGTCGAGCGACTCGATAATATCGGCGAGGGCGCGGTGGCCGCCGTTCTTGGGCGGACGGTTCACATAAACCGCCGGGTACCAGCGACGGGCCAGCTCCTTGATGGTGCTGACGTCGATGCTGCGATAGTGCAAATGGCTCATGAAGTTCGGCATGAAGTGGTCGAGGTACTTCTTGTCGCTGCCGATGGTGTTGCCGGCAAGCAGCGGCTTGACCCCGTCCGGCGTGAAGCGGGCGACGTACTCGGTGATCTTCTTTTCGGCATCGGCAAGGCTCAGGCCATGCTCCCATTCCTTGATCAGCCCAGAGCGGGTGTGCATCGCGCGCACGAAGTCGCCCATGTGGTCGACGGCCTTCTGCGAGGGCTTGATGACGTAGTCCACGCCTTCGTCGAGCACGTTCAGATTGAAATCGGTCGGCACCACGGAGACCTCGACCAGCTCGTCGCCGCCGAAGATATCGAGGCCGGTCATCTCGCAGTCGATCCAGATCAGCCGCGACCCCTCGGCCGTATACGTCTCGTCATCCTGAGCATTCACCATAATTCGTTCCCCTTTTATCTTTGACCACAGAACACTACAGATTATCTCACATGTGTGACGGCGTTAATGATTATTAAAAAAACTAACTGACGTGGTTGGGCGGGGATATACAATGCTGAGGCACCCTCCAGGCCGGTAGGCCAAGCTTTACGCCACAGCATTGTATATCCCCGCCCAACCACTCAACCTTAAATTGTTTTTATTCGCTTCTTAGCCGAGCCCCGAACGCCATAATCTTTTAATAACACCATACCATTCGGTTGCTTTACCACTTTCCCGTTGAGTGCTTGGGGCTGGGATATGCGATGTCAGACCGTAAAGACTCGGCCTGTGCAAAATCGAAGATTTTGCCTTCGTGCTCTTGGCGAGCACTCACTTCGCCTACGGCCAATCCACTGGATTGGCCGCTTAACGGCTCAGCCCGGAGCGTGTCGGACATCGTATATCCCAGCCCCAAGCACGTCAGTTGGTCTAACTGGAATCAGATTTGAAACTCAGTCATTGTGGAAACCGCTGTAGTTCGGGGCTTCGGCGGTCATCACGATGTCGTGCGGGTGCGATTCGCGCAGTCCGGCGTCGGTGATGCGCACGAAGCGGCCCTTCTCGGCCATCTCCTTGATATTGTGCGCGCCAATGTAGAACATCGACTGGTGCAGACCGCCGATGAGCTGGTAGAGCACCGCGTTCAGGGAACCGCGATACGGCACCTCGCCTTCGACGCCCTCCGGGATGACCTTGTCGTTGCTGGTGACGTCGGCCTGGAAGTAGCGGTCCTTGGAGTAGGACTTCTTGCCACGCGGTGCCATCGCGCCCAGCGAGCCCATGCCGCGGTAGAGCTTGTACT
Source organism: Bifidobacterium sp. ESL0800 (assembly GCF_029395355.1). NCBI lineage: Bacteria > Bacillati > Actinomycetota > Actinomycetes > Bifidobacteriales > Bifidobacteriaceae > Bifidobacterium > Bifidobacterium sp. ESL0800. The sequence goes on along the minus strand of NZ_CP113913.1, from coordinate 316,825 downwards.
GCTTGCCGTGCAGGAAGACCTTCTCGCCTGGGGTCTCGTCGCAGCCGGCGAGCGCGCCGCCGAGCATGACCGTCGAGGCGCCTGCCACAAGGGCCTTGGCGATGTCGCCGGAATAGTGGATGCCACCGTCGGCGATGCAGGGCACGCCGGCCGCACGGCAGACCTGGGCCGCGTCATAGACGGCGGTGAGCTGCGGAACGCCGACGCCCGCGACTACACGCGTGGTGCAGATGGAGCCGGGGCCGACGCCGACCTTGACCGCGTCCACACCCGCGTCGATCATGGCCTGCGCGCCGGAGGCGGTCGCCACGTTGCCGCCGATGATCTGCACACCGTTGAAGGCGCGGTCGGACTTGAGCCTCTTGATCATGTCGAGTGCCAGATGGGCCTCGCCGTTGGCGGTATCGACGACGAGCACGTCGACACCAGCCTCCATCAGAGCGCTGGCGCGTTGCCACGCGTCACCCAAGAAGCCGATGCCTGCGGCCACACGCAGACGTCCTTGGTCGTCCTTGGTGGCGTCCGGGTACTGCTCGGTTTTCACGAAGTCCTTGACGGTGATCAGACCGGCGAGCTTGCCGTCCTTGTCGACCAACGGCAGCTTCTCGACCTTGTGACGCGCAAGCAGGTCGTGGGCGTCTTCACGTGAGATGTTCGCCGGTCCGGTAATCAGCCCGTCCTTGGTCATCACATCACGAACCTTGAGCTTGTCGTAATCCGAGGGAGCGATGAAACGCATGTCGCGGTTGGTGATGATACCGAGCAACCTGTTGTCGCTGTCGACGACGGGCAGGCCCGAAATATGGAAACGGCCACACAGCTTGTCGAGATCGGCAAGGGTGGCCTCGGGATTGACGGTGAGCGGATCGGTGATCATACCCGACTCACTGCGCTTGACGATATCGACCTGCGAGGCCTGATCGTCGATGGAAAGGTTGCGGTGCAGCACGCCGATGCCGCCGTTTCGTGCCATGGCGATGGCCATGTCGGATTCGGTGACCGTGTCCATGGCTGCCGAGATGGCGGGAACCTTCATGGTGATTTCGCGGGTCAGATGCGTTGTCGTATCGACCTGTGAGGGAATGACATCAGTCTCGTTGGGAAGCAACAAGACATCGTCATATGCCAGACCCATCTTCGCAAAGATAGGAGGTAGAGGATTGTAGGATGACTGGATATCAGATTGTGAGTTAATAGCCATATCACAACTATATGGGCGCGGGCTGACGAGCGTCGACATTGGTTGCGATTACTACCGTTTTCGGTGGTGTCGCGCGTTTCGTACGTCCAGACCCTCTTCTTTTTGTAATTCAAGCCACCGTCGCATCAGATACGGCGACAGCGTGCAAATCGTCAGGATCACGGCCGCGACAACCATGCCGATGGCCACATACTGCCATTTAAAGAACAAGATCATGATCGAGCCGAAGGAAATCAGCGCCGCCCATCCCCAGAGAATCAGCACGGCACCTTGAACGCTGTGACCAATACGCAACATGCGGTGATGCAGATGCATACGATCGGGGTGCATCGGCGACTGGCCTTTGCTCAGGCGGCGGACGATGGCCAGGCACATGTCGAGCACCGGCAGGAAGAGCACGAGAATCGGCAGCAGAATCGGCATGAACGCAGGCAAGTAGAGGCTGGTATGCACCGAAGCCGGATCGAGATGTCCGGTCATGATAATCGAGGCGCAGGTGATCATATAGCCCAGCAGCATTGAACCGGAGTCCCCCATAAAGAGTTTCGCCGGATGCCAGTTATGGAGCAAAAAGCCGACACAGATGCCGACCAAAGCCACGTCAAGCAGGGTGGCCATCGAGGCGTAGCTGGGTGTGGCCCGCGCGATGACGTAGGAATAAATCGCGAACGCGATGCCGCCGATGGCGACGATGCCGGAAGAGAGACCGTCAAGGCCGTCGACAAAGTTGACTGCGTTGATCGAGGCGACGATGAGAAAAGCCGTAATGGCCATGGAAATGCTCGGCGAGGCCGTGACCAGAGAGCCGAACGGCAGGAAGATGATCTGCACACCGCCCCACGCGACGAACACGGAAATCAGGAGCTGACCGGCCAGTTTGAGCATCCAATCCAGATCCCACAAATCGTCCGCCACCCCCAGCAGGCAGATCATCACCGCGCCGGCGAGGACGACCCAAGCCTGATACGAGCCGACGAAAAGGCCTGAAATGAAGGGCATCTTACTGGCGAACACAATCGAGACCACCAGCCCAATCAGCATCGCCACTCCACCCATACGCGGGGTCGGCACCTTATGCACGTCACGGGCGCGGACTTCTCCCACCGCTCCGACTTCTATGGCAAGATGACGGACCAGAGGGGTGACCAGCCATGTGGCTCCTCCCGCAATCGCGGCGATGAACAGGTAGACTCTCATGCGTTGGGGCTCTCGCTTTCGGCGTCTTGGAGCGCGGCACGCACCTGCGCCACGCTGATGACTCCCTCACGAACAATCGAAATCCCGTCACGCTCGTTTGGATCGGCGGCAACCACCGTGCTCGCGACATGGCTCGTGGTGGGACCTCCGTCAAGATAGAGGTCGACGTCGTCACCGAGCGCCGCAACGGCTTCCTCAACCGTCTGCGGGCTTTGACCGCCACTGCGGTTCGCGCTGGAACAGGCCAAAGGCCCGACGGCACGTAACGTCTTGAGGCAGGCCGCGGAATCGGGCACACGCACGGCCTGGGTCTTGCTGCCGTTCAGCTCGTCACGCAACGTGACCAGTTTCGAGCCGGCTAAAGCCACGACGATCGGCGAAAACGGACCGGGCAGAAAAGCCTTGGCAAGTCGGTCAAGCGGCATCGGAAGATAGAGATCAAGCCCTTTCAAATCATCGACCGAGGAGAGCAGCACCTGCAGCGCCTTGCTTCGCGGACGACGCTTCGCCTCATAGATGCGGCTGACGGCCTCGGCGCTGAACGGGCTGGCGGCAACGCCGTAGACGGTATCGGTCGGCAATACGACGAGTCCCCCATCGTTGACGATCTTGGCCGCCAAAGCCAGGGATTCTTCATCAATCGCACGCACGTCGCTCATATTGCCTCCAACACAAAGTATGCATTCATTGCATCATTGCGCCCCGACTTCACCGAGCAGAACCATAGAACCGTTACCAATCCTCACATATCCGTCAGTCAGTCTTGTCTTACCGGTTGGCAGATACCGCCGAATCGCCCTTCGTCAATGCGCCAATATTGCAATACAGCGCGGCGAGCAGATGAAGAAAACTATCCCTTGACGGCAAAAAGATAACGCGGCCTACCGGTAAGATCATCACCCGTATGCGCCGTGCGGAAACCGTGGGCCATGGCGAAATCGGCCAGCAGACGCGCCTGCGAGATGTCGTGCTCCATCACCAGCGCCCCGCCGCTGCGCAAGAGCTTCGACGCACGAAGAATGATCCGTTCCGGGATATAGGTCCCGTCGGCCGACCCGCCGTAAAGTGCCATCTGCGGGTCATGGTCGCGCACTTCCGGCTGCTGCGGGATCTGGGAGGACGGGACGTAAGGCGGGTTGGTGACCACGGCGTCGATCGTTCCGTCCAATCGCGCCAGCATCATGGCGTTCGTTGCGTCGGCATGGAAGAGATGATAGTGGTAACCGGCCAGCGAATGGTCTTTGAACACCTTCTGCTGGTTGCGTTTTGTCCATTTCAGGGCTTCTTCGCTCATCTCTACCGCCCAGACCTCGCTGCCGCTCAGCTCCGTGACCAGCGAAAGTCCGATCGCCCCGCTTCCCGCGCACAAATCGACCAGACGGCTGGGCTTGATATGGTTGCGCACCAGCCAGTCGATGGCGGCCTGCACCACGGTCTCGGTTTCAGGGCGCGGGATGAAGACGCCGGGGCCGACGTCCAGATCGAGGTATCGGAACGGGGCGTGGCCGACGATATATTGCAGCGGCTCGCGCTGTTTACGCCGCGCGAGCATCACGACGAAACGACGGACGGCCGCATCGTCGGCCTCGGCCTGTCGATCTCCCGGGTCTTGGGCGTCACGATTATCGGCGGATTCGTTCTGCTGAAGCGCTTTGTCGTTTTCGCCGTTCTTCGAATCAGCGTCAATACGTATTACATCTGGATTACCGAGCGTTCCCGTTTCGGTATCCGACTTGACCACGCTGTGCAACGGCATATCCAACAAGATCGATTTCTCGACGTCGCCTGGCTTGACCCCAAACGCCTCAGCCAGCAATAATTTGGCATCGTTGCGAGGCGTTTCCACGCCGGCCTTGCCCAGCTCCTCGCTGGCCAGCCGAATCATGGCATCAGTATCACGTTTTGCCTGCGTATCCGCCATTTTCGCCCCTTCATTGCCGCTCGCACGATTCACCGTGTACCTGTGGTTCATTAGACAATCAAGCCTTGTGCGCAAGTCTGCCACGATGGCAAGTCAACGGCGTATTGACTCAGTCCGTCTTGGCCAACCGCGCGGCCTCGTCGGCCTGGATGTCGCTGTCGATGACGGCCTGCAGGTCGCCGTCGAGCACCTGGTCGAGGTTGTAGGCCTTGTAGTTGGTGCGGTGGTCGACGATACGGTTTTCAGGGAAGTTGTAGGTGCGGATACGTTCGGAACGGTCGAGCGAGCGCACCTGCGAATGACGCATATCCGCCGCCTCCTCGGCTTCCTTCTCGTGTTTCATCGCCAACAGGCGCGATTTAAGCACGCGCAGGGCGGCGGCGCGGTTCTGGATCTGCGACTTCTCGTCCTGCATGCTCACCACGACGCCGGTGGGGATATGGGTCATGCGAACGGCAGAATACGTGGTGTTCACGGACTGGCCACCGGGGCCGGAGCTCATGAAAATGTCGATTTTGAGGTCTTTGGGATCGATCTCGATCTCATCGTCGTCCTCATCGGCCTCCGGGAAGACGATGACACCGGCCGCCGAGGTCTGGATGCGCCCCTGCGATTCGGTGACGGGGATGCGCTGCACGCGGTGTACGCCACCCTCATACTTGAGCGAGGCCCACACGCCGTCCTCGGGTGCCGGGTTTCCTTTGGCCCGGATGGCGACCTGCACGTCCTTGACGCCGCCGAGCTCGGTGCTGTTCTCACTTTGGATAGTGGTCGACCAGCCGCGTTTTTCGGCATAACGCGTGTACATGCGCAACAGGTCACCGGCGAACAGCGCGGCCTCTTCCCCGCCGGTGCCGGCCTTGATCTCCATGATGGTATCGCGAACATCGTCGGGATCGCGCGGAATCAGTGCACCACGCAGCTTCTCTTCGGCTTGGGGAACCATGGCTTCGAGCCGTTTGGCCTCGTCGGCGAAATCGGCGTCCTCCTTAGCCATTTCCTTGGCGGCTTCGGCATCCTCTTTGGCGTGCTGCCAGGCACGATAAGCTTCGACGATGCTGCCCAACTGGGCATGGCGACGCCCCAACTTGCGAATCGCCTTGGGGTCGGAGGCGACCTCGGGCTGGCTCATCTGCCGCTCGATGTCCAGGTATTCCTCCAACGCGCTTTGCGCCGCCGGGAATTGCTCGTCTGCCATGCAAAAGTCCTTTTATAATATTGCCGCTGTTTTCAAGATTGAAATCACGAAATTGGGTATGAAAAACGCCAGCCCGGATTCGGGTCGAAAACCCGATACCCAGAGGCTGGCGAATGAAAAATGCTACTTGGTCTTCTTGCCGTAGCGCTTCTCGAAGCGGGCGACGCGGCCGCCGGTATCGAGAATCTTCTGCTTGCCCGTGTAGAACGGGTGGCAGTTCGCGCACACATCAACCGTCATGTGATCGCCCTTGGCGGTGCTGCGCGTGACGAAAGTATTGCCGCAAGAGCAGGTGACCTGCACTGCGTGATAATCGGGATGAATACCCTGCTTCATAATGTCTCCTAAGGAATTCAGGTGACCCGGGTCGCCTAACCCCAATGGTCAGACGTGAACCGGAACTTTGATATTCTATCAGCGAGCATTGACTTGGTTCGTTCTCATCTGCCAAAACACAGGTGAGAAAAAGAACGATCTGAGTCATACGACGCCTGAAATGTACAACAATTATCGACAGCCTTTCATCCCGATTTCGTCTTTGGGCTGATTGCCGACCTTTATAACACGCCGTAAATTCGACCGTATGCCCGTCGGATTCCCTTGATACTTTGATGCTATCAACAAATCCACGCAAAGGAGCCAGAAATGACCGATATGCTGTATTTTGAAACGCACGGCAAAACCCACACGATGTATCTCCCCAGCCACGAACGTGCCCTGGAGATCGAAGCCGACATCATGGCCAACCCGTCCGGCATATTCCCCATCGAAATTGTCGTCGGCAAAAAGACCTATACGCTCTACATCAATCCCAAGGAATGGAGCTATTGGCAGTTCCTCGAGACAAAAGGCGGGTTCAAGGTCGCGCCAAGCTACTGAGAAACGGATGGCGATACACCGCAGGCACGGCGGTTTCATGCAAACATCCTCCATGCGCCGGTCACACTACTTACCCGGCAGGCGATATACGGATCGGTAGATGGGCTTGAGCGTTACACCGATCAAATCCGCGACCTCTTCCTCGACATGTTCGGAGCGTGCGGCCATCGCGGATTGGGCATTGACCGATAATCCTTTTTTCAAAGGCGTTATCGTCAGCACGAGTTGGTTATGGTTGGATTCAAGCAATGAAACGTAATCCTTAAGACTGACCTCCCACAAATCTCCATTGGCAAAGTTGTCGTCAACCAATGTATCACCACACCAAAGCCAGCCAACATCTCCACGATATCGAATTATCAACCGCAGATCCGCGATTTCTTCGCTTTGCCGACAACTGGACACAGTGATGACATAACGCGTGTTGCTTTTCCGATTCACGACAACCCTGTCAGCCAACCCGTCAAGACGCTCGGAAGACCTCTCTGCAATGATTTCGTTCAAAGAACCTTCAGACAACACCTGTATCGAGGGATTCCTATACGTCGATTCCGCAACAATCCTTCCCCGATACGGGTAGATCATCGTTGCATCGTTGACGATTGTGGAGCCATCTTCGGCCACAGAATCACAGGCATCTTCAAATACCAGCAAATCGCCATCACCGACGTTCATTCCTTCGGCAACGGCACGTGTCACACACAGTATCGATACCTGTGAAGCACCATTTGAAATCTCAAAACGCTGAATCGCGGGTTCGCTGTCGCAATGAACGGTTTTTCCGTCGCTGAAACGGAACCAGCAATCTTTCATGCCTTCAGGACGAAGGAAAACAAACGTGGGCTTTTCTTCGAACCCGGAGTGAACGACGGTAACAGGTTGGGCGGTGGCAGCCACCAATTTGACACCATCCAAATCCATGTTGAATGGCAGAATGCAGTTTTCTCCCGAGGCAAGACCGATATGCTCAAAAGTGGCGGTTGATCCATCAGCAAGAGCAAGCCTGATGTTTTCGTCTTCGACAGGATCCATCCGGGCATGATCCTGGAAGTTATCGATGTAGACAAAGCCTCTGTAACCATCAGTGCGCAAAGACCACCGCAATGATTCCATATCATCTTGCCGAATCGAGTACTGATCCGAAGGAATCACCGTCTGCAGAGGGCAAAGTTCATCAGCAAATGCCTGAGCAAAATAATGCAACGGCTTCAGACGTCGATAAGATTCGCGTATCTGTCCGAAAGCTCCCAACGAAGCCTGGAAATCGTAGGAAACTTTCGGAACCTGACTTTCATTGAGATACACATTATTATCAACCGGATTCGAACCGCCGTGGTACATGTAGTACCCGAGGAAATTGCATCCCGACCCCATCTTTACATTCGCCAGGGCATCAACGGATTTCATTGGCAAAATGAATCTGTACTTATACGAGCTGAACATACCACCACCCATTTCACAACAGGCATAGGGCATGGTTTCGGGATCATAGGACGGGTCAAATTCCTCGCCGCGCGGACAATCAGGCGAATGATAATCACGGTATAGATATTCATCGGTCAGTGGATGTTCGCCGCGCGCCTTATAAAACAACCAAGGCCGATACGGATATCCTCCCCACAAGGGTAAGGCGCTTTTGGGAGCCGGCGAACCTCCCCAGCCCGTCGAGGTATAGAAAGGAACATCAATCCCCTCTTCTTCAGCTATGGCTTGTAACGCCTTGATGTAATCAGCTCCATCAGCGCCAACAGGAACCCATTCGTCCGATATTCCCGTCGTCAGCTCCCAGGGAGCACCAGAGTGCATGTATTCATTATCAAGCTGAGCGGCAATGATGGGACCGCCATCCTTGAAATACAATCCTTCCAATTGCAGAGCAATATGCCGATATAGATCCCGCACCTCTTCAAGAAAGCCTTGATCAGTTGAACGGACTGCATATGGCTTGCCATAAAGCCAATCCGGAAGGCCGCCGTTGCGCACTTCTCCATGACAAAACGGTCCCAGCCGAACAATCACTCTGAGCCCGTGTGAACCGCAAAGTTCGACAAAATGCCGTAAATCGCGCCTTCCTGAAAAATCCCATTCATGATGGTGCTCTTCATGGTGATTCCAAAAGATATAGGTGGAGACAACATTGATGCCTCCTGCTGCCATTTTTGCCAACTCCCTGTCCCATCGTTCTTCAGGAAGACGAGAGTAATGGCACTCTCCGCAAATCGCGAAGAAGGGTTTACCGTTAACAGTCATATAGCCGTTGGTAAAACCTATGGAGCAACCATCCGGAGCGGTATCATATCCGCTTCGTGTCAATTGCAATGCAACGATGGGATTCGGTTCAAACCCACTCAGGTCATGAAAATGGATACTCATATTGATCGTCATTCCTTCAGAGGTTTATTCTTTGACGGCGCCTGCGGCGAGGCCGGACTGCCAGTACTTCTGCAGGAGCAGGAACGCGATCACGAGCGGGACGATGGTGACCAGGCTCCCGGTGATGACCAGGTTCTGGATGGCCTGCCCGCCCGCGGTGGAGGCCTGGTCCTTCCACTGGTTCAGGCCGATCGTGAGCGGGTACCAGTCCGCGTCCTTGAGCATGATCAGCGGCAGGAAGTAGTTGTTCCACGTCGCCACGATCGTGAACAGGGCCGTCGTGACGATGCCCGGCGCCAGGAGCGGCAGGGCGATCGTGAAGAACGTGCGCATCTCGCCCGCCCCGTCCACGCGCGCCGCCTCCAGCAGCTCGGTCGGCACGGCCTGCTCCGAGAAGATCCACATCAGGTACAGGCCGAACGGGCTGATCAGGCTGGGCAGGATCATCGCCCACGGCGTGTTCGTCAGCCCCAGCTTGGCGAACAGGAGGAACTGCGGGACCGCCAGCGCGATGCCCGGCACCGATATCGCGCCGATCACCACCGCGAACACGGCCTTGCGGCCCGGGAAGCGGAACTTCGCCAGCGCGTAGCCGCCCATGATCGCCAGCAATGTGGCCCCGCCGGCGCCGACCACCACGTAGAGCAGCGTGTTCAAAAGCCACCGGCCGAAGATCCCGTCCTGATAGGCGAACACCTCCCGCAGGTTGTCCCACAACGCGAACGTATGGCCGAAACCGAGGCCGAACGTCGAGGTGAAATCGGCCTGCGTCTTCGTGGCGTTGACCAGCAGGTAGACGAACGGGAACAGGCAGTACACCGCGAACACCGCCACCACGACCGTCAGCGGCCAGCTGCGGCGCGGGTTGTCCGGGTTGCTGAACCCGCTGCGCGCGCTCCTCTTCCGCTCGGCCGCCTCGTCACGCGCCACCCGGCGCCGGCGCACCCGCTCCGCCCTCCTGGCGGCACGCTCCTGCGCCCTCAGCTCCGCGGCCGACAGACGGCCGACACCCGATTCGGTCTGCATGCCCGTAACCCCGCTCATCTCATCTGCTCCTTCATGCTGTTGAGCTGCACCGCGTACGCCACCGCCATGGTGATGATCGCCATCACGATCGCCAAAGCCGCCGCATAGTTCGACTGCCCGCCCGTGAAGCTCAGGTTGTACGCGTACATGTTCGGCGTGTAATACGTCGTGATCGCGTTGCCCGGCACCATGTTCTGCATGATCGACGGCTCGTTGAACAGCTGGAAGCTGCCGATGATGCTGAAGATCACCGTGATCGCCAGGCTCCCCTTCAGCTCCGGCATCTTGATCCGCCGCACGATCTGCCACTCCGAGGCCCCGTCGATCGACGCCGCCTCGTACAAGGAATGCGGGATCGTCGACAACGACGAATAGAAGATCAGCATGTTGTAGCCCGTGAACTCCCACGTCACGATGTTGCCGATCGACGCCAGCAGCACCGACGGCTGCAACACGTCCAGATGCGTGCCCAGCCAGCCGTTCAGCGAACCCACCAGACCGTACTTCGCCCCGTACATGAACCCCCAGATCAGCGTGGAGACCACCGCCGGCACCGCATACGGCAGGAACGTCGAGATACGGAAGAAACGCGTGCCGTGCAACCGCATCGAATCCAACGCCAGCGCCAGCAAAGCCGACAAGGCCAGCATGATCGGCACCTGCACCAGGGTGAACAGCGTCACCCGCCACACCGAACCCCAGAACTGCCCGTCACGGAACAGACGCAGATAGTTCGCGAACCCCACGAACACCGCCCCCCCGATCATCCTCGTCTGGAAGAACGACAGATACACCGCATACACGATCGGCACGATGAACACGAACAAAAACACCACCACAAACGGCCACAAAAACTTCCAGCCACGCCAATCCACACGATGACCATTCACCGGCACCGAAACCGAATCTCCATCCTGCTTTGGAACCGAATCGTTTTCAAAGCTCATATCTCTCCCACCTTTGCCCACAAACCCTAACCAGCTACAACCAATCGTATTTGAAAACTGGCTTCGTCAGCGAACCTACCGAATACCATAGGATTCACGCTTCCGAAGCCAGTGCAAATTCGTTTCAACAGTAGTTTCGGCTACTTGTTGACCGAATACCCTTGTCCATTGCCATATTCGACAAGTTTGTCCTGATACTGCTGCAGAGCATTGGAAAGCTTGTCCTTCTTGGAATATGCGTTGGCGATGAAGTCGCCATAAATCGACTGGGCATAGGCGCTATAAGGCAGGAAGGTGAAATCGCTCACTTTATAGCCAGCGGCTTCGGAAAGCACCTGATTGACCTGCTGGCCTCCGAAGAACTCATCCTTCTTGTTCTTGAACGCATCAGAATCAAGAATCGACTTCAATGCCGGGAACGTGCCGGTGTCGGCCATGATCTGCGCACCCTTGCCATGGGTTTCGAACTCCACGAACTTCCATGCGGCTGCCTTGTTCTTGTTATCGCCCTTGGTTGGTATTACAAGTGCCGAACCGCCGTCCTCGGCACCCATCTTGCTTCCCTTCTCCCATTGCGGCATTGGCGCCACACGCCAGTTGCCCTTCTGGTCGGGAGCACCATTCTCAAGGTTGACGGGCATCCAGCCGCCAATCGCCAGAGAAGCATCGCTTCCGTCGTTGAGCGAACGGTTCCAATCATCGGTCCAATTGCCGACCTTGGTGTTCACCAGATCTTCATCGATGAGCTTCTGCTGGAAGTCGACCACTTTCTTGATCGCTTTGTCCTTGACCGTGAGATTGAGGGTCAGGTTCTCACCATCCACCTTCACGGGGTTGGCACCGGCCTGCCATATCATCGCGTTGAATTCGCTGTAGCTGTCCTTATTGCCAGAATTGTTGGTGATGAAGTATTGATCGCCGAGCGCATGAATCTTTTGAGCATCCTCATAATATTCATCCCATGTCTGCGGCGGATCGGAAATCCCGGCTTTGTCAAAAATTGCCTTGTTATAGAAGAACGCCATAGGACCGGAATCGATGGGCATGCCGAACGGCTTGCCCTCCACCTGCAGTTTTCGCCAGGCTCCTTGGGAATAGTCATCGGCGAATTTCTCTGCCTTGTATGCACTCAGATCATCAATGCTCTTGCCGATGGCGAACTGGGCCACATCAGTGCCCTGCAGCATACTGACATCGGGGATGCCCTTACCAGCGGCAACGGCGTTCTGCAGGCCTGTCGCCGTTTCCGATGCGGTTCCTGTACTGGTGTATTTCACCTTGACCTTCGGATACGCCTTTTCGAAGCCTTTGACGAGCTGATCCATGCCTTCGCCCCAGCCCCAAACGGTGATCTTGCCGGAAACATCCTTGTCGTTCGCTCCGGAAGACGATCCCTTGCTGGAATTTCCGCAACCTGCCATCGGCACCAACATGGCAACCGAAGCGGCAATCGCCATCACCTTTACCATCTTCTTCATTTCTACCTCCTTGTAGTTGCGGGAGCTGGACAACTCCCGTATCTCCCATTTACTGTAACTCGAATTTGTTTTCTCTCCTCCTTAAATTTTGCTCTAACATAGTGAAAAGTTGCTCTATCCGATCAATTGAGCATTGAATCAAATGCCGAACCGGTCCACGTCAGATCAATGTATGCCGACGCTCAAGATCGTCAGCAAACAAATTCGCCTGTATATGGCTCGGGTCGAGAGCCAAAGCCTGCGAAAGGAAATCTTCGGCCTTTTGCTGATTGCCAAGGCCTATATATGCCAGCCCCATAAGGTAGAGGCAATGGACACGGTTCATCTTCTGGTAATCGTTGTCGAAGATAAGGAAATCAGGCAGGGAAACCGCGAAGTAATCCATGGTGAACTCATCGTCAAGATGCTGCTCACCGTAGTCGAGCAGACGGTAGAACCGGGCGTTGGCAGCTCCCCGCTCCCCAAGCTTTTTGTGCGCAAGTCCTTGGAAAAGGATCATTTCGGCCGGCTGGTCGTTATAATACATGGCCCCTTTCACCTCATCGGGACCGACCGTTGCCTGCCGCAATTGGCAAGTCGAAGCCTTTTGATCACCCAAATGCGAAGAGACGATTCCCAGATAGTAATGGATGTCGTTGTCCTTCTGCCCCTCAAGCTTGCCTTCACCCAGATTATGGGGGTAGGTCAAGGCCTGTTCCAGCAGTTCCTTCGCCTTTTGCCATTGGCCCGCCGCCATGGCGTCTTTGGCGAGCAGGGTCAACGAGATACGATACTGGCCTGTGACTTTGCCCTCGCCTCCTTCCCACGGGTGGAAACGACGTTGACCCATGAGCCGGTAGGCCAAGTCACAGTGACCGGTCTGATTCAAAACCGTCAGATATTCGATGGTGAGGTCGTCGCGACTGGCGACAACATCGGGATGCCGTTCAAAGTCCTCCAATCGTTGGCCGTATGTCCAACCAATCTTGCGATGAAGCTGGTCACATTCCAAAAACACCTTGGCATCGGATTGATCAAGCCTGTAGGCTTCCTCGATCTCCTTTTGTGCCGATTGGGCGTCGCCCCGTTTATTGAAGTAGGCCAGCGCGAGGTTGCGGTGAACGGTGGGGAAAGCAGGGTCCAAATCCCGTGAATGTTCCCAAAGACCGATCGCCTTCTCCGACAGCGTCTTGTCATAGTAAAGGCAGCCGAGATAGTACGGGGCCTTGCTTTCGTCGGTTGTCTGCATGGCAGCCGAAAGCGGGGCGATGTCCTCCAGCTTGTTCGGGAAGCAATAGTCACTCGGGGCGGCCTGCGCGGCACGGAATGCTTTTTCGGCTTCTTTCGTACGACCCGATTGCTGAAGATAATAACCTTGATAATATCTGACCATCGGCTGGTTCTTATCACTGTGTGCAAGCACATCCAAAGCCTCGTCCAATGCGCCGAAAAATGCATAGTCGCGCGCGGTCTGCAGATAATTCTGGTAGAAGCCCCTCATCGAATTTGCCAGCCTCGTGGAATCCGCACCAAGCAGGACCGCCTCGTAGCCAGAGACGAAATCGAATTCGTTGAGTTTAAGATTGGCCTCGGCTTGCCGCAAGGCATCCTCCTGCCGACCCAGCTTTCTCAACGTGTACGTCTTAAGCGCGCGAGCCTTGATATTCATGGTGTTTCGGGTCAGCGCCGAGTCCGCATATTCCAAGGCGTGAGCAAAATCCCCGCGTCTGGCGGCGATGGCAGCCATATAGAACAACGCGCGTTCCTTCTGGGCATCGTCCCAAGTCGCTTTGTAGAAGGCATCGAACGCCTTGTCGCAATCACCTTGATAAAACAGCGAAACCCCAAGGTTATAGTATGGCTCGCAATCGTAAGGCCGGGCGTTTCTCAAGGTCAGACGTTTGATCGCCTTGCGGAAATGACGCTCGGCGTCACTGAAATCACCACGGCGAAGGAGCAGACGGCCATAGGCGTTGTTGATACGAGCGTCCATCGGATCACGTTTGAGCCCTTCAAGATAATACGGATCCGGCCTATATGTGGCGTGACGGTACTGCTCAAGATGCAGACCCGTGAGCAGCAGCTCCTCATTGGTCGCTATTTTCTCCGGCAGGTCGGCGGCCTGGGCCGGAGCGGGCATTTTCGCAATCGTTTCCGGAAGCGGGGTGTAAGACACCAATTCCCGTCCGCCCGCATCGCACACGCGAACCGTTATCTCGCTTTTGGCCATGCCCTGTGTTTTGAATTCCGCGGTGAACACATCGTTGGGGCCGAGGGTCGCACGGCGGAAGAACAAGTCTTCCCCGCCTTTGCTTCTCACCGTTACGGTGGCATCCTTGAAAACCTGCGTCGCGTATACCGTCACCCTGCCCTGCGAGCCGGAGAGCCCTTGGGCCTCGACGCCCTCCTTCTCACCGGCGGCACCCAGAACATCCTCGGGCCCGACCTCAAGGTTCACAGCCGCATCGACACTGGCGTTTTTGACCTGGCCGACGGCTTTATACGGCATGAAATACTGCGTGAACGTCTTGCCTTCAAAAGGTTTCAGCCAGCTGAAATCCGGCTGGTTGTCGGTGAACACGCCGGTCATCAATTCCACATACGGGCCGTTGGCATCAGTCAGGTTGCGGTCCCAAGCCTTTCCAAAATCACCGCATCCCCATGTCCATTGCTTTTTACCTGGGGAAATATGATGGTCGGCGACATGCAGGATGCCCGCACCTTTGCCGAAATCGTAACCGCCGACGAAGTCGTAATCCGAGTGTGCGGCCATATAGCTTGTGGGGACGGGAATGTTCTTGTAACGGCCGATATCGACACCGTCGGAATAATCGTGCTTGTAATAGACACCGGTCGCAATCGGATAGCGGCTCACGGCTCGCTTGCCGTGATCCATCACCGCCGTGACGTCTGGTGGCATGATCGTCTTGGTATGTTCGTTGACGGGAACCGCAGGATTCGCCCACCACAGAAAACTTTGGGGAAGCGACGTACCGTTATAAAGCTGAGCCGATATCTCGATATAGGCCTTGCCCGGGTGCAATGCGATTTTTGCCGTCACCTGCGTGCCGTACATCTGATCGGTATCGTGGCAGAGTACCGCTTTGCCCCCGTCGGCCAGATCCTCGATTGAGTAATCGACAGGCAGATATGTGGTGGGACGGTGGTGCTGCGGCCAATTGAACTCGATTCCCCCGGAAATCCAAGGGCCAAGCAGCCCTACCAAAGCAGGTTTGATGACTTCGTTGCGATAGACGAAATCGTAGCCGTTGGTCTTGTCCGTCGCATACTGAATCCGCCCGCCAAGTTCGGGCAGCACGGTCACTTTGAGGTATTCGTTTTCGATGATGACGGCCTTGTACGTCTTGTCATGGCATTCGTCATTGATCGTCTCGATGACGGGATATGGGTAGACACGGCCTGAGCTGCCCTGATAGACACGCTTCTCTATGAATTCCGGGTTCCTGTCCGGTTGGCCGACTTCATAAGTAGGAATGATGAGCGTCGTATCTTCAATGGTCACTGACATTTCTATCCCGCTTCCCTGTCTATCCGTAACTTCTTTGTATTTACGAACTTGCTCCAGTATAAAGTCGAGAAATGGTTTGTAAACATTAAAAATTGTCCTAGAATATAAAATAATTGCTATTAAACCAGCATCATGGAGCCGCAATGAAGCCAGCTGAACGCAACATCGACAACAATAGGTCGGACTTTTACATCTACACGCCGAGCAGAACGGCGACGTCGACCTTCTTCTATCCGCTGCGCATCGGCCTGTTCCGCTACGAAAGCGGATATCGGCAGGAACGCAGCTCATTTGACAGTTTCCTGCTGATGTATATCAGAGACGGCACATTCACCATCTCGACGCACGAAGGAACCCAGATTGCGCGAAAAGGCGATTTCGTGTTGCTGGATTGCTACCGATTCCACTCCTATGAGACCAGAACCGGATGCGAGGTTCTTTGGCTCCATTTCGACGGAACCATGTCAAGGCCATATTTCGATCTCATTCACTCAAGACTCGGCACTGTTTTCATCATCAAAAACCCAAACCGTGCGCTGACCAGGATGTCGAATATCATCGATGTCTTTCATTCTCAATCCAGGATTTCTGAAGCGCAAATGTCGAAATACATCACCGATATCCTTACCGAACTTGTCATCGGCACCGAAGAACAGAAAAATACGAAGCAACGCAAGCCGCACGATATCGACGACGTACTCACGTTCATCGCCTCGAACCTCGAAAAACCGCTCACCGTCACACAACTCGCGCAGAACGCGTTCATGAGCGAATACCATTTCATACGGGTATTCAAAAAAGAAACAGGCTATACACCTCACGCCTATCTCCTCGACGCAAGAATGCATGCCGCAAAATACCGGCTGATCAATTCCAACATCCCTTTGAAACAGCTGTGCGCGGAGTGCGGATTCTCGGACACCAGCGCCTTCTGCGCCCTGTTCAAACGGAAAACGGGAATGTCGCCCATGGAATTCCGCAACAGGAGCATGATCAAGGAATGAACCATCAAATCGCAAAATCACAACGCGACTGCAATCACACTTTCAGCGGCGCAGATGATACCGATGTCCAGCCGGAGCCGAAGGAATTCATCATCGCCAACGCAAGCACAGGGATGAAGGCGTTGCTGACGGATTACGGTGCCAGATTGATGGCCCTGTATGTGCCGAACCGTGACGGAACACCGGTCGACGTCGCGCTTGGGCTGGGTGATGCCAAACAGTATGAAAACGACGAAAGCTGTATGGGGGCTATCATCGGCCGAAACGCCAATCGCATCAAAGACGCACAATATTCGATAGGCAGCCATCGATACGTTCTAGATGCCAATGAAAACCGCAACAGCAACCACAGCGGGCCGAACGGATACGAACGCAGAATCTGGGATTGCACGAAAGCAGATGGCCGATCTCTCACCTTCAGTTTGTTCAGCCACGATATGGATCAATGTCACCCGGGAAACTTCCGTATCAAGGCATGTTATACCCTGATGGACAACAATGAACTGCGACTGGATATCGAAGGCGTCGCCGACAAGGCGACCATCGCAAACCTCACGACCCACATCTACTGGAATCTGGAAGGGGAAGGACAAGGAACCATCGATAATCATCTGTTGCATATTCCGGCCACAGGATATCTGCCGACCGACGCACAGTTCGTGCCTTTGGCTGGCGGCGCACGACCCGTCGCAGGAACGCCGATGGATTTCCGTTCACCCATTGCCATAGAGAAGGCGCAAAAACGCGAAACCCGTAACGAGCAATTGCGAATCGGGCACGGATACAACCATACGTTCGTATTCGAGCAAGCCGCAGATAAGGGGCAGCGGAAAACACGGAAATCGAATCAGACTGCTGAGACCGATACAGGGGCCGAGAAAAGAAACATCCGCCCGGCTGCAACCGAATATGTGCGCGAAGGATCCCACGATATTCCCGCGCAACGTCTTCTGGCACAGGTCCGGGCACCACAATCAGGAATTGGCATGAACGTCTACGCCAATTCCCCATGCATTCTGCTCTATACCGCCGGTTTTCTTCCTCCCATGCTCGGCAGAGACGGACACCACTATCAAGCCGCAAGCGGGTTATGCCTCGAACCGGGCTTCGCTCCGAACGCAATCAACGATACAACCCAAATCAGCCCGATTCTCCAAGCCCAAGAACACTACCGGCTCAATGTAAGATACCAATTTTTCGACGAATAGCAGACAGCAAAACAGAAGCCGACGCTCCGACTGGGAGTTATTGTAAAACGATAATAATTACATAAAGGCAATGAGTGGGGCCTCAGGGGCTTGAACCCTGGACCGACGGATTATGAGTCCGCTGCTCTAACCGACTGAGCTAAAGCCCCACGTTGGCAAAACCAACTTACCTACTTTATCAAACGCTCTGACCAGTGATTCGCCGGCGGGTTCGAACATCCGTATCGGACATTGGTAAGGCAATGAGCCAAAACACCGAATCATGCCATCTTCCGCCGCGGCGACAAGAACTGTATCGCTGAAGCAAAACCAGATGCGCCGAATCCTATTTTCTGCTTCTCACCGCGCGGCCGGAGGCAAAACGGTCCAACGCGCCGGTTTTGGCGATGGCAAGGTAGAGGAACCAGCTCATCACCCCGGCAATGAGTATGCCACCGATGATTTCGCAGGTCATATGGGTCAGGCCTCGCGGACTGACCAGGGCAACACCCTGCAAACGTGTGAGCAGAACATAAAAACCATATTCCACCGCCGTCAGAGCACCGGAGGCGACGCTCAGGGGCAGATTGAACTTCCGGTAACGGAAAATCGCGAAGGGGACCTCCGCAAACAATCCCTGTAAAAGCGCCGAAAGAAAGACGAAAGTAAAGGAATACTGATTGCCGAACAGCGTTTCGGTCAGGCTGCCGATGATATCGACGTACATCGCGGCACCGGGTTTGCGGATGATGAGCAGCGCCAGCGGACCGGAGAAATACCAAAACGCGTGAAACAGGCTGGTGATGCCGGGAAGGACGGCGCGAAGCAGCGGGGCGATCCACGCATAGGCGAAATTAAATCCCCAGAAGAAAACGCCACAAGCCACACCAAGTGCCGCGCCAAGGGCGATGTCCGCAGCACGCCAGCGCAAACGCGAAACCGAAACGACTATGGGCTTGGAAGCGGGTTGGGAGAAGGACCTGGATTCAAGTTCGGTTTGGGCCTTCGTTGGTTGGGAGGGTGCCGAAGACCCGTGAACGTTTGAAGTAGTCATTAAAGAAGAATCCGACGACAAAGAAGCCTCGGATTGCGCGGAAACGTATCGTCCGAAATCCGTTTGTCCGTTCGATTTCTGATCCGTTCTCGGTCTGTTTTCGTTCGCGGATTGATCCGTATCATTCGGGAATTTGGTATTGGGGGCAGAGTCGTCCACAGTAGTTCCTTGCATTCAAACTGTGCACAGCGTGTTAACCTCGACGCCCCTTGACCTGCACAGTTCGGGCGGAGACGCCAACCGCCACTCTATCAGCATCGGTTTTGCCGGCACACCCTCCGTGCTATCGACGCTGGTTATGGCCTACCCAAAATCGTTGGCCCTTCTTGGAAAATCACGGAAACCAAGAATCGAAAAGTAATCATGTATACATACCAAGCGAGCCATGGCAGAACGGCTGACGCTACCTTCAGGAGTTCATGAACGCAAGCGGATTGTCTATGAACCTGCGCAACCCCACTTTCGCCGCCCCCAAAAGCGCGGGCCGGGTATTGACGTCGGGCAGCAACACCCGTGGCTGCACCTCGGGATAACTCAATATCTGCAATTCAAGCTCATGACTGAGCCTGCGGGTCAGCGTCTTTCCGAACCTGTCCCAGAGACCGCCCAGAACGACCGTATCGATATCAAGGATATTGATGGACGACGCAAGCACGGATGTCAAAGCACGCACCGCCCGGTCGACCGCGGCTACGGTGCGGTCGTCGTGCGCCTTGTAACGGGCAAGCACCTCGTCCACCGCTTCCATTCGTGTCGAGACCCCGGGATCGGCGACGCCGGAAGCCTCCACCAAGGCCTTGCGCCCGGCGTACATTTCCAGGCATCCGCAACGTCCGCAGGTGCATTGCGGCCCGTCAAGCGCGACAGAGACGTGGCCGAGCTCGCCGGCGAACCCGGAATCACCGCGGTCGACCTGGCCATGCCGAACCACGGCTCCGCCGATGCCGATATCCGTGGAGATATAGATGAACGAGTCGGTCGGGCCCACCACGCTTTTTCTGTTTCGCGGTGTGGCATACCCCGGTATCTGCGCCAAAGCGGCCAGATTCGCCTCGTTGTCGACCAGCGCATCCAGCCGTTTGACCACGTTGAACCGCGAAAGCTCCAATTGCTTCCAACCAAGATTTTTGGCGGACAACAGCATCATATCGTCGGTGACGAGTCCGGGAAGCGCCAGCACGGTACCGACGAGACGTAAGCCCTTCTTGCCGATTTCCTGCTCGCCGACGCTCACGAGCTTGTCAAGCTGGGCGAAGACCTCATCGGGATCGCTGGCCTCCATAGACCGGCTCACCCAACGTTCGGCCACCACGGAACCGTCAAGCGCCAGCACGATGAAGCCATATCCATCGGTATTGATCTGCAGCCCTATCGAGCAGAAGCGCCGGCCGGAAATATTCAACGGAGTACTGGGCCTGCCGTAGGTCGTGCCCGCGGAAACCGGCGTCCCCTCCTCAAGAGCATCGGAAGAGACCAGCATGGGCACCAGAAGCGACATCGTGGCTTTCGTCAGCCCCGTGGCCTTCGCAAGCTTGGCACGGCTCATCGGCTTGGGCGATTGGAGCAGCGTGGAGAGGACCACCGAAAGATTGTGATTACGCAAATCATCCTGATTGATACTTTTCAGCGCCATAACCGCCTCTTTCTAAACAATATGTTCACTGTATCAGCCGGGACGAAATACCGCGCGCAACCATGGCTCAGATCGTCGCCTTCCCGTTCCGGTTATTTCAATGGTTATCCCTAGGACACGAATGGTCATCCATCATATTTTGGCCCTGTCCTTGCACGGCCGATATCTTCGATACACGATTGTGAAAACCGCAGAAACACGGTACCATTGAAATAATCTATTGATTTAACTAATATGGCCGGTATAATCCACAAATGGATTGTCAGTAGACTCGTTTCAAACGCGGCAGTACAGGCACGTAGCGGTGTCCGGCGTAACCAGAAAGGCAGGAATGATGATCGAGCAACAATCACAAAGCGGTTCCGTTCACCAGACGTTGGTGGCAGGAATCGACACCTCGACACAATCGACCAAGGTCCGCGTCACCGACGCCGATACAGGCGAACTCGTGCGCTTCGGGCAGGCCAAACACCCCGACGGCACCAGCGTCGATCCGGAATACTGGTGGCAGGCTTTTCTTGAAGCCAGCAAACAGGCCGGCGGCCTTGACGATGTGTCGGCCTTGGCTGTCGGCGGCCAACAACATGGCATGGTGCTGCTCGACAAACGCGGAAGGGTGATTCGTGACGCGCTGCTTTGGAACGACACGCGTTCGGCGCCGCAGGCGCAAAACCTCATCACGCGGCTTGGAGCGCCGGAACGTACCGGCGAGGACGAGCCGGAAGACGTGGTGGCACGCGGCAGACAACGTTGGGTGAAAGCTGTGGGTTCGTCGCCCGTCGCCTCATACACATTGACCAAGCTAGCCTGGGTGGCCGAAAACGAGCCGGAAAACGCGGCAAGAATCGCGGCGATCTGTCTGCCGCACGATTGGCTCAGCTGGCGCATCGCAGGCTTCGGACCGGTGGAGGCTGGCGAGGACGCCCATCTGGATGCTCTCTTCACCGACCGTTCCGACGCTTCGGGCACCATCTACTTCGATTCCGCCAACAACATCTACCGCTACGACCTGATCGAGATGGTTCTCGGCCGTCGTGATGTCATCCTTCCCAAGGTCCTCGGTCCTCACGACAGCGCACCGGTCAAGGCGGCTTCCGCCGTCGCCGGCGCGTCCGTCGATGGCGGCTGCCTGATCGGGCCCGGCGGCGGTGACAACGCCATGGCATCGCTTGGCCTGGGCATGTCGGTGGGTGATGTGAGCGTATCGCTCGGCACGTCGGGAGTGGCAGCAGCCATCGCCGAAAACCCGGTGTACGATTTGAGCGGCGCGGTCTCCGGTTTCGCCGATTGCACCGGACACTATCTTCCGCTGGCCTGCACCATCAACGGCTCACGCATCCTCGACGCCGGTTGCGCGGCACTGGGCGTGGATTACGACGAGCTGGGACGGCTCGCCCTTGAGGCCGAACCCGGTGCGGGCGGCCTTACCCTGGTCCCCTATTTTGACGGCGAGCGCACCCCGAACCGTCCGGACGCCAATGCGACACTGAGTGGCATGACACTCGCCAACACCACCAAACAGAATTTCGCCCGTGCTTTCGTCGAAGGCCTGCTCTGCTCGCAACGCGACTGCCTGGAAATCATCAAGGGGCTCGGCGGCAGCGTCAAGCGCATCCTCCTGATCGGCGGCGGCGCGAAGTCCGAGGCCGTACGCACCCTGGGTCCGGCGATTTTCGGGATGAGCGTCACGCGTCCGGCCACCGACGAGTATGTCGCCATCGGCGCCGCCCGCCAGGCCGCGTGGGTCTTGGGCAAGGACGAGAATCCCCCGCAATGGAACCTCAAGATCGACGGTACCGAAACAGCCGAGCCGACCCCGCAGGTCTATGAGGCCTACGTGAAGGCACGAAACTAAAAGCCTTTCATCAGACACCATAAGCAAACAGGATTGTCGCGTTCTCGTCTTTTGGAAGACCACGGCAATCCTGAACTATAGAAGAACTTCAACAACGTTCGCCAAAACCGAGAAACAGGAACATACCCGTCCCCTCCGTTGCGGGTTTATCAGCCCTTGCTCGGAAGAATCAGCTCCAGTATCTTTTCCCACTCGACCACAAAATCCATACCTTCCAGGTTGTGCAGCCAACGGAATTGCAGGCCATCCATCGCAGCCAAAACCTGCCTGGCCGTCTCTTCCGGATTTTTCGCACCATCGCGTTTACTGGCTATCGCATATTCTTCAAGCACGCTCTGCTCACGATTCATGAAAAACTCATGAGCGGGATGGTTCTCATTAAGGGACTCGGCCTGAAGCAAGGTATAGAGACGCACAAATTCAACCCGCTTGGTGTTCACCTTTGCCGTAGCAATGGTCAGATCGTGGATACCTACCGGATATTCCCTTCCGATGGTATGCACTTCATACAAATCCTTCTTGATCCCCAGCTGCTTCGCGATGTCGTTGCTGACCATCCTGTCGTTGTATTCCACTACGGCAAGGAGAAGTTTCTCCTTGGATCCGAAGTGATAGAGGACTCCGGCTTCCGTGATATGTTCCGCTTCCGCCACCTCGCGTATAGTCAATCCCCAAAAACCATAATTCGATATCAGAGAGCTTGCAGTGCGCAGAATACTGGTCTTGCGCTGTTCCTTTGTCATTTTTTGGGCTGAACTACGCCGAGGCATGCCGAGTCCTTTCAATAGTGAAATATTAGTGCCATAGTAGCTCTCCCCATCAGATGAGAATAGAGGGGAATGAATGACACCGACATTCAAACCCCTCTATCGTACCTTTCCCCCACTAACTATTTAGTGAAACCGGCGGTGAGGCCTGCCACCATCTGCTTTCTGCCCACAATGTAGGCTGCGAGAATCGGCAGGACGGAAATCACGACAGCGGCCAGAATACCCGGGACGTCGACGGTGAACTGCCCTTGGAACTGCCAGAGCGAAAGCGGTATGACCCTGTTCTTGGCACTTTGCGTCAAAATCAAGGGGAACAGGAACCCATTCCACACATTGAGCGCATCGTAAATCGAAACGGTGATCAGCGCCGGTTTGACCATGGGAATGGCCAGACGCACCATGATCGAGAACTCAGAGGCTCCGTCGACCTCCATCGCCTCGAACAGGGACGAGGGGATGTCGCGTAGGAAATTGACCAGGATCATGACGGTAATCGGTATGGCGAAGGCCGCCGACGGCAAGATCAACGCCCACAAGGTGTCGTACAGACCGATTTTGATGATGATGTAGTAGATCGGGATGATGGTGGCCTGCATGGGAATCGCAAGACCGGAAATGACCAGTTTGTACGTTCTGCGAGACCATACATCCGTACGACGGATGATGAGATAGGCGGCCGGGATGGTCACCGCGAGAATCAGGATCACCGTCACGAGCGTGACGATCACCGAATTGCGCACATAGAGCAGGAAGTTGTTCTGGAATACGCGCTGGTATGCCGAAAAGGTGACATGTTTGGGAATCGAGAGCGGATTGTCGCTGAAAATGGCCATCTGGTCGCGCAGAGACGTGATCACGATGTAGTAGATCGGCACGATGATGATGAAGAGCCAGATCCAGCCGAGCAGCCCGCCGATGATATTGTAACGTTTGTGTCCAATGGTTATCATGATCAGACGCCTTCCATTTGACTTTCCATTTTGTCGGACCCTGAAATCTTGTTGAGCAACTGCGAGATCACAATGCCCAGCACCAGAATGATGACGCCGACCACGCTTGCACCACCCATGTCATAGCTGCTGAACCCTCGGATGTACATATCCAACGGCAGGATTCGCGTCGAGTTGGCAGGCCCGCCACCGGTCATCACATAGACCAAGTCGAAGTAGGTCAACGAGCCGACGATCATCAACGTCGAATCCGTGGCGAAGGTGTATTTCAGCTGCGGCAAGGTGATATTGAAGAACTGCCTCAATGTTCCCGCTCCATCGATTTCCGCAGCTTCATAAAGGCTCGCGGGAATCTGGCGGACCGCACCCTGATAGAGCAGCGAGTGCAACGGAATGAAGCACCACGAGACGACCAGGATCAGCACCCACAGCGCGGTTTTGGGGTTACCCAGGAAATTCTGCTGAAGCCATGGCCACCCGAAGGCCTTGCCGATGCCGTATTGCGGATCGAGC
The DNA here is from genome assembly GCF_029395355.1 of Bifidobacterium sp. ESL0800. Lineage (NCBI taxonomy): Bacteria > Bacillati > Actinomycetota > Actinomycetes > Bifidobacteriales > Bifidobacteriaceae > Bifidobacterium > Bifidobacterium sp. ESL0800. The sequence continues at coordinate 292,131 of NZ_CP113913.1, read as the reverse complement.
AGGTTTTTGAACGAAATCGCGACCGCCGTCGAGCTGAACAGCAGAGGCAGGAAATAGAATACGGCAAGGAAGGAACGATAATGTTGTTTTCCAGCCATGAACACGCCTAAAAGCACCGACAGAATCGTCTGGAGCACCCAGCTGACCACCGTCAGGATAATCGTGAGTTTCAGACCGCTGAACACCAACGGATCGGCCAGCATGCGTTTCCAGTTGCCCAATCCGTTGAAAGTCACAGCCCCCAAACCGTCCCAATTCATAAACGAAAGAATCACCACGCCAAAAAGCGGAATGACCGCGAAAATGCCGAACAAGACCAATGCCGGAACCGCGTACCACATGGAAGGACCAACCCTCACACCCGAACGGTGTTTGGTTTTCCCGGTGCTTCTCGCGGTGTCGCCATCCTCCAATATTTTTTTACGTCCCAAAATTTCTCCTTCAATCGGAATCATCATCGATTGACGTTCCGGCGGGCATCACTGCCATACCCGCCGGAACACGAACCGAAGTCCGTCACTTGATGGTTGCGTTCATCTTTTCGACGAACTGGTCAGGAGTCTGCGAAAGCAGGAACACCTGTTCAAGATTGTTGAGCACCGCTTCGGCCTGGGCGCTGGGCAACGCCTGATCCCAGGAAAGCTGGAACGCAGGGGTGTTGGCCATGGCGTCATAGACCCACGTGTAGAACCCAATCTTGCCATCTGCGGCCTTGACCTTGCTTTCGATGTTCTTCACCGGTGGAACAGCGCCGATCTTGAGCATCTGATCGACCATCGAGCTGCTGTAGGTGGTGTCTTTCAGGAAGGCGATGGCGCTCTTCTGCTGCGAGGCCTTCGCCTTGGAAGAGACCGACCAGTAATTGGTGAGATTGCCGGTCAAATCCTTGGGGTCGCCTTTGCCGTCCTTCACGGAGGGGAAAGGAGCGAAGGCAAGCTGGGAATCGGCGAAGTCCTTTGAAAGGGCCTTGAAATCAGGGAAAGTCCACGAACCCATCAGCTCCATTCCGGCGGTTCCGTTGACGATCATCGAGGTGTCCTTGCGATCGTCCGCGGTCATCGACGAATACACATTGCCGAAGGCTCCGGCCTTGACCAGTTCCTGAATCATGGTCATCGCACGCGTGATAGCGGGATCGCTCCAAGCCCCTTTTTCACCCTTTTCCACCCTCTGGAAGACTTCAGGGCCACCGATGCGATCGACAAGATACGACGCCCACATGAGATATGGCCATTGGCTTCCGCCAGCCAAAGCGATCGGGGTCTTGCCGGCGGCCTTGAGCTTGGCGACGGCGTCAAGCAGTTCGTCCCAGGTCTTGGGAGCCTGTTTCACGCCCGCGTCGGCAAGCACTTTCTTGTTGATATAAAGCACCACGGGCTGAACGCCTTGGGTGGGGATGCCGTACAGTTTCCCGTCGATATAGCCTTCGTCGGCAACGGCTTTGAAGACCTTCGACTTGACCGTCGAATTCAGATCCTTGCTGACATCGGTGATCTCGCCGGCTTTGGCATAATCCCTCAAGGTCGCGCCGCCCCAACTGTAAATCATCGTTGGTGCATTACCCGCGCCGACCGAGGTGCGGATCTTCTTTTTATAGGAATCGTTGGCGAAGTATTCGGCATTGATCTTCTGGTCGGAATGCTTGCTGTTCCACTGCTCGACAGCCTGCTTCGTCGGGCCGAAGTTGTTGTCGCTGATGCCCCACATGGTCGCGCCATCGCTGGAAGCGGATCCCCCTCCCGGAGTCGATCCGCAACCGGCCATGCCGACCAGCATCGATGCCGCTGCAATGAGAGCTGTAATTTTACCCGTTGTCTTCATCTTGCTCCTCCTCGAGTCAAAACAAACTGCTTTAGACCCCCACAACGATGGGGTCGCGCTCACCTTGAGCACAAAAACAGTATATACTTAATGGTTATTAAGTGCAAATTAATAAGTGATATGTTGTATGATGTAATCGTCGTATAGAGATGCACCGGCATGACTTCCGTCCTAGATGGAACATCCCACAACGAAGTGCAGATTATCGAAAGGAATATATATGGTATCCGCAGCAACTCACCCGACCACTCTCCACGTTTCGGCCGACGCCGGATCGCCGGCGGACGGATCGGAACTTCATCCGTTTGCCCGTATCCAGGAAGCCGCAGACATCGCCTTGCCGGGCGACACCGTCTTGGTGCACGGCGGCATGTACCGCGAAAGGGTCAATCCCCGAAACGCCGGGACCAGCACCGCGCGCATCACCTACGAAGTGGCGAAAGGCGAGCACGCAGTCATTTCCGGTGCCGAAAAGGCCAGCACTTGGCAGGCCGATGGCGAAGGTATCTGGCACATCGAGGTTCCGAACACCCTGTTTGGCGACTTCAACCCCTACGCACAACCTTTGGAAGGCGACTGGCTGGTAAGCCCGGACCCGGACGATTGGCAGCTGAGCCTCGGCGACGTCTATATCAACGGCAAGTCAATGTATCAGGCCCGGACCTATGAAGACATGGCCAAAGCAGAACGCCGGGCATACGGCCCCGGGCCAGACTGGGTGAAGATCGATCTGTCCATCCCCCACGCCGACGACACCGTTTACCAGTGGTATGCGCAAGTCAACGCAGACACAACGACGATCTGGGGCAATTTCCACCAGCTTGACCCCAACAAGGAATCCACGGAATTCAACGTCCGCAAGGAGTGCTTCTACCCCGACAAGACAGGCATCGGCTATATCACCGTTCGCGGCTTCGAGCTGTGCCAGGCGGCCTGCCCCTGGGCCCCGCCGACCGCAGACCAGCCCGGGCTCATCGGACCGCATTGGAGCAAGGGCTGGATCATCGAAGACAACGACATCCACGATGCCAAATGCAGCGCCGTAAGCCTTGGCAAGGAAGCCTCCACCGGCGAGAACGAATCGTATCTGGGAGGCCTCAAACCCGGCTACCAATGCCAGCTCGAAGGCGTGTTCCGCGGCCGCCATATCGGTTGGGACAAGGAGACAGTCGGGTCGCATATCGTACGCAACAATGTCATCCACGACTGCGGGCAGAACGGCGTGGTCGGCAACATGGGCGGGGCGTTCTCGACCATCGAGCACAACAAAATCTACAACATCGGCATCAAATACGAGTATTTCGGCCACGAAATCGCGGGTATCAAGCTTCATGCGGGCATCGATGTGCGGCTGATCAACAACGATATCCACGATTGCATCCTCGGCACCTGGCTCGACTGGCAGGCCCAGGGCACCAGGGTGACCAGAAACGTCTACCACGATAACGTCCGCGACTTCATGATCGAGGTGACGCACGGCCCGTGCCTGTTCGACAACAACATCTTCGCCTCGGACTATAACTTCGACAACGCGGCCCAAGGCAGCGCCTTCGTCCACAACATTTTCTGCGGATCGACCAGAAAAATCACCGTTCCGGACCGCTTCACGCCCTATCATTTGCCGCATTCGACAAAACTGCTTGGAACCGCCTGCGTCTACGGCAACGATGACCGCTTCTATCAGAATGTCTTCACCGGATCTGCCGTGCTACCAGGTACCGATACCCGCGGCACGGAAATCTACGACGGCGCACCGGCCAGCACGCAGGAATTCATCGAGCGGGTGCACGCCATGGGCGGCGGAGACGTCGATATATTCGAGCAGGTCCCGCAGCCTGCCTATATCGATGGCAACGCCTACTACAACGGCACTAAACATTACAACCGTGAAGAGCACAGCTACAGTAGCAGCGAAGCAATCGACATCGCCATCGAAGAAAAGGACGATGGAAGCGTGTGGTGCTCGCTTTCCGTTCCGGAGACGCCGAACGTCCGAACCTCGATTGTGGATACACAGCTACTGGGCACACCGCGTATCACAGGCGAAGCCTACGAGAACCCGGACGGAAGCCCGTTGAAAATCGATACCGACATAGCCGGCAATCCTCGCGGCGAACATCCGGTTCCGGGGCCGTTCGCGAATTTGGATACCGCAAAAGATGGAATCCGCGTGTTCTGATCCCGACAAATCAGGGTTGAACGTCGGGAAAGCCGGTATCTGGTCTAGTCCAGATGCCGGCTTTCTTATCAACGAGGCGAATCTGTTTCCTCTACCGAAAATGCACCGCGCTCTTTACGCTTGCTCTTTACGTTTGATTCATCCAAACGCTGCAGCCATAATCACGTTTGATTCATTCTGCTGCCGCAGCCATAATCACGCTTCGTCCGTCTCGCCTGTGGCCGCTTTCCATTCATCTGCACTCCAGTCCTTAGGCACCTGGCGAATCACCTTGCAGGGGTTGCCGACCGCAACGCTGTCGGCGGGAATGTCGCGGACGACCACGGAACCGGCACCGATGACACAGTTGTCGCCGATCGTCACGCCCGGGCAGACCACCACATTGCTGCCGAGCCAGACGTTGTTGCCGATGGCCACGTCCTCGTTGTGCTGCCAGCCTTCCAGCCGCGGCTTGATGGGCACCGCGTGATTGGGCGTGCAGATACTGCACCGCGTGCCGATCAGGCAGTCGGAGCCGATGGATATCGGCCCTCCCCCGACGATCAGCAGATCCATGTTGATGAACGTCCGCGCTCCGATTTTCAGCCCAAGCCCATAATCCAGATGGATCGGCGGCCGGAAGTCGACACCCTCCTCCGCCCCCGGCACCAGCTTGCGGAATAGCCGCATCGCCTCGTCCGGATCGTCGAAATAGATCCGGTTGATCTTCGCGCAGGTCGATTGCGATTGCCAGGTCAGCTTCGGCAGAATCTCGGACTTGCGATATTGCAGCCATTCATCGTCGAACAGTCTCGCAAAGTCAGGGTGTTTCGCTTTCAGCTCTTCGACTTCGTCTTCCATGGCGCTTTGATTCCTCGCAATCGTTATCTCTTCACGGACATCCTGCCGCAATCGGTACTTGCTATGCCCATGCGAGTCCTGATTCTTCTTGGCATCACCAATATGATATTGTTTTTCATCCTTTAAGTCAAACGAATTAATTATATACGAAATGCCCTAGACGTCTGGTCTCACAGAGAACTCCGACTTGCCTAAACCCCTCTCGACCGAACGCAAGCCATGGCCGCATGGGGGAATCAAGCTGCGAATGCCCCGACTCAGGCATCAATTTAGGTGAAATTCCAACGATTGAATTGGTATAAAACAATTTGGGTACCGAGCAGAATTCACTCGGTACCCAAATTCTTGGAACTGTCTCAATCAGATCGTTATCACCTGACGCACATTGGCGTTGCTTCACAGGTCCTGCGCGGCGAAGAGCGCGCCGGGAGCGTTGGTCTTGTCGAAGTGGTCGGCGGTGACCAAGAGCTTGTCGTTGGTGAACGCCATCTGGCCCAGACGCGACATCTCACGGCCATAGCCGGAGAGCTTCACGCCGCCGAACGGGATGTCAGGCAGCGAGGCGAGCGGGGTGTTGACGAACATCATGCCCGTGTAGACCTTCGCGGCCACCTCGGCGCCATGGTCCTTGTCGCCGCAGAAGAGCATACCGCCCAGCCCATAGGGGTTGTCGTTGGCGACCGCGATGGCCTCTTCTTCGCTGTGGACCTTGTAGATCGCCGCCACCGGACCGAACATCTCGGTCTTGTAAGCCGGGTTGTCGGGGGTGATGTCGGTGAGGACGGCCGGACGGAAGAACTGGCCCTTCGAATCGATCTCCGGGAACTGGTAGGCGATCTTCGCGCCCGCAGCCACGGCCTCGTCGAACTGATTCTGCAGCTTCTCCTTGGCGCGCTTCGAGTTCATCGGGGCGATGGTGGTCTTGGGATCCATCGGGTCGCCAGGGGTGACCTTGGAGAAGGCCTCGACCATATCGTCGACGAAGCGGTCGTAGACGTTGTCCATGACGATGAAGCGCTTGGCCGAGGTGCAGACCTGACCGGCGTTGTAGAGGCGGACGCGCCACGCGATGTCGGCGAGAGCGTCCATGTCCGCGTCACCCAGAACGATGAACGGATCCATACCGCCCAGCTCCATGGTGCTCTTCTTCAGCGCCTTTCCTGCGGCACCCGCGACGGCGACGCCGCCACGCTCGGAGCCGGTGAGCGCCGCCCCCTGCACGCGCGGATCCTCGATCGCCTTGGTGACCTGATCGTAGGTCAGGAACATGTTGGTCAGCGCACCCTTGGGGGCTCCGGCCTCCTCGACGACCTCGCAGAACCGCTTGGCCGAGGTCGGGGTATTGGAAGCGTGCTTCAGGATCATCGTGTTGCCCAGCATGAAGTTCGGCGCAAACACACGCATGATTTGATAGTACGGGAAGTTCCAAGGCTCCACCATCACCACGACGCCGACAGGCTGGTGCAGCACCTGTGCATCTCCGGCGACGATACTGTCGAGCTTGTCCGGCTTCAAGAGATCCTCGCTGTGATCGGCGAACCAATCGGCGATGATCGCGCACAGCTCGACCTCACCGGCGGACTCCCCCACCAGCTTGCCCATGTCGACCGTGCAGATCTCGGAGAGTTCGTCGGACTTCTCGCGGAAGAGCTCCGCGACCTTGTGCAGGATCTTGGCGCGCTCGGCGATCGGCTGACTCAACATGTCATGGAAGGTCTTGTCGGCCAACGTGATCGTGTCCTGCAACTCCTCATCGGTTGCGAACGGATACTCCTTTACCAATTCGTTGGTATATGGATTGACGGTTTGATAAACCATAGCTACCTCCTTGTAGGTGTTTATTTATCATACTACAAAGGTGTATCCAGAGAAAATTCGTCCAGCGTAAATCGAACGTGAAGCCGAGATAATCATCGCCGAGCGAAATGCCCGAAATCCCCCACGGACAAGCCACACAAACAGATTATCGGCCTGTCATCCACAGACAACAGGCCGATAACGGAACGGAAAAAATCTCGGAATTCAGACCAAACCCCTAAAGCTTGCCGAAATCACCAATTCAAACCTTCACTGGGCTCATCGACGGGCTCATGCCGCACACCGGAAAGCATCAACGCGCCCAGCTCCGTGGCGGCACGCCTTTCGCGGTTTTCCAGCTCCGGAGTACCGAAATCCTCCTTCGTGGCCATCAGGCTCGTGGCCGTCGGCACGGCGCGGAAGAACGCGAACAAGCCGCGCATCACGACGTCGGGCACCAAGGCATGGCGGTTCGAGCCACCGGTCGCGGCCAAAACCATCGGCATGTTGGTGATAGCGTCGCGAGGAACAAGATCCCAGAACGCCTTGAACAGCCCGGAATACGAAGCCTTGTAAATCGGTGAGGCCACGATGAGGCCGTCAGCGACGGTAACCGCGGTTTTGGCTTCCTCAAGCCGATTGCTGGATTCAAAGGTCACCGAAGCCTTGGCTATGTCTTCGGCAAGCCCCTTAAGATTGACCATCTCGACGACAACAACCTTGCCACGAGCCTCAAGATATGCCTGGGCCTTATCGGTGATCTCCTTGGCAAGCCTGCGCGTGCTGGAAGGTTCCGAAATGCCGGCATTGACCACCGTCAAGCGGTACTGCTTCACCTCGGCCTCAGCCTTGGCGGCCAGCGTCACAATGTCTGTCGTCTCCTCAGGACTCACGGTTTTCCTCCCTACACCTGACAACTTCAATTTTGTTCTTTGCTTCAAACCCTACAGGCGCACCGCAAAGGCACAGCATTCGGTAATTCAAGTACCCGATAACTACTTGCTAACGTACCACGTTCATACGTCCAAAGCGAGGCCAAAACATCAGGCAACACAAAGGAAAACGTGATTGTGTTCACATTACGCCGTCACACGCAAATTATAGCGCAACAAAGCATCAGGCACTTGATAGAAGCTGCATATTCAATATCGGATTCCGCAATCCACCATCCACATACGTGATTGCGGAATCCGGTTGTGGGCATACGGTTTCGAATGCCCGGTTTCGTCACGACGCCTGAACGCCGGCAACGTGACGAAACGATACCTTGAAATCACGCTTACTTGTTGGCCTCAACGTGCTTGGCGAAAGCTTGCGCGAAACCGCGCAGGAAGTCTTCGGAAGCCTCGACGACCAAGCCGCGCTCGTCCAGACCGGTGATGGCGTTAAAGTAGAGCTCGGGCTGGCCCATGAGCTTCATGTCGAGGAAGAGGACGACGTTGCGCAGGGCCTGCTGGGCCTGGGTCGCGCCGAGGGCACCCATGGAAGCGCCGATGATGGCGGCGGGCTTGCCGGCGAAGGAGCTCTTGCCCCACGGACGGGAGGCCCAGTCGATGGCGTTCTTGATGACGCCGGAGAAGCTGCGGTTGTATTCCGGGGTGACGAAGAGCACGCCGTCGGCGGCTTCGACGGTCTGCTTCATCTCGACGACCTTTTGCGGCAGGTTCTCGTCGAGGTCCTGGTTGTAGAGCGGCAGGTTCATGTCGATGTAGTCGAACTCGACGCCTTCGGGCGACAGGCGCTCGATGTTCTTGGCGAGGTTCTTGTTATAGGAATCTTCACGCAGGGATCCTACGAAAACGGCGATCTTGGTCATTGTTGCTCCTTGGTTCTTGTCATTTGTTCGTTATCGTTTCCACGAGCCGAAACCGGGTTGCCCAAGTCGGCTCTCCACATATCTCAAGCCCAGCCACCTTGTGGCCGTGCGTACCATATTGCAATACGTGAGCTTGTTACTGGCAATACTAAGCACTTATCGAAGAGCTGTCATATTCCGCCACGGGATAAGCGGGAATAAATCGAAGGAAGACAAAGTGTCTAATTATTTTCCCGAAACATACGCGGCAATCCCGCCTCCAACCCCAACCGCCACAATGGATGAGCACTCTTCAAACCTCGTCGCTAGACTTTAAGTCATCGAGCAACATCTATCCGAAACGAGGACAATTGAGCGCCGATCTGACCGTCATCAGCCCGCTTTCCTGGGTTCAGGAGGCCTTCAGAGGCTATTTCGACAAAGCTCACATGACTGATAGCTCACAATCGCGTATGGCTTCCGCAAGAGTTAACTCCAAAAACAACGAACCAAAGCCGACAGCAACGTCGGCAATACGCCCGCAATCGGGAAATCCTACCGATTATTGGAAGGCTACGTACGATTACGGATTCGAACCGGCTCGCGGAGTCGGCGACGACGCCGCCGTGTGGATAACTCCCGACCTGCTGATTGCGAACAATGCGTGGCGGGAACGGAAGGGTTTGCCGCCGCTGCTTTTTGAGGCTCCGGCCGCCGATTGGCTCGAAACATTGCCTTGGGAGTTCACACGACGAAAGGTACTTACCGCACCGGTTTCGCAAATTCGTTCTTGGACCAAATTGCCGGATGGCCTGGGTGAACGCCCGTGGTCGCAACTGAGCGGCGGACGGGTGCCCGAGTTCAGGGCCGCACGCCGAAATCTTCGTGAGCTGCAGGATGCCTTGCGCCGGGCTCCCGACGATTCCCTGATTACCGTCAATACCCATATCGACGGCATCGGCGAGGAATGGTGCGTCATCGTGGACGGCGGCAAGGCCGTGGAATCCTGCGGATATTGCGTTCATCGTTCTCTTGACGAAGACAGCCACGACGTTCTCACCGTGTTCGACGGCGCGCGATTCCACGAATCCTACCGAACGATTGCCGAATCGTTCGCGACGCAGGCTGCGCAGGCAAGCCATCTGGATAATGCCAGTATCATCGTCGGATTCCGGAATACCAGCGGTGTCGCAAAAAATGCGGAATTAGCAAATGCAGAATCGACAGATACAGAACCGGCAAACGTGACGTCAGGGAACACGGAACGCACGAACGGAAAGTCAGAGGATCCAAAATCAGCAAATACGAAACCGGCAAACGCCGAGCCAGCAAACCCAGAACCGGTGAATCCTCGCCTCTCGATTCCAGGGATTGAACCTATCATCATCGAAGCCGATCCGACGTGGTGCACCACCCCATATCCATACGAAACGACCGAGGCAACCAACGCCTTTTTGAAAGCGATATCGGATAGCCGAATATACAAAACCGATGACGGCATCTTCAAAAACCGGAACGGACAAAGCGTGCCTGCGACCGCCGTTTATGCCCCAGACCCGTGGATGGCTCGTCACGCCGCGCATCGATATGATCGCTTCTGAATACCGATAACAGAACACGGCAGATCCTTGTGCAACCGTCGAAAGTGTATTGTTGAAGGCAGAGAAAAGCAGTAACAAGCAGATGAAAGAGAATGACACGATGAAGTCCAATCCCCGACACGGTCCACGGCATATCAACGGTTCTGCAGGCACCGCCTCAGCTCACAGAGGCTCATCGGTGCTTCGGCTCGTGGGGGCGGGCGTTCTCGTGCTGGTCGTTCTGGCGGCCGTGGGTGCGGCGTTGTTCTTCGGCATGCGCAGCCACAGCGCCTCCACGACGGCCAGCGACAACGCGGAGTCGAACGTCGCCGTCAGCAGGAAAACCACACCGAAGCCGGTGACCACGCACCACGGCAACTCCCCCGATTGCCCGGACCAGGACTGCATCGCCCTGTTCGTCAACGGCGACCTGCTCTTCCACGAGGGGCTGTGGGAGCATTTCCAGAACAATCCGAGCGCGACCGACGGCACGGCCTTCAACTTCGACCCGCTCTTCGCGAATATGAAGCCGTATATCCAGCGGTCCGACATCTCGGTGTGTGAGTTCGAGACGCCTATCGCGCCTCGCGGCGGGCCGTATTCCGCCTACCCGATCTTCAATATTCCCCCGGAGGTCGCGGACGCCGCGGCGCACGTAGGCTATAACGCGTGCACGCACGGCACGAACCACTCCTGGGATCAGGGCAGCGCCGGCATCGCGCGACTGTGGGATACGCTGGCTGCTGACGGCATCGCGCAGACCGGATCGTACAAGACCGAAGAGGATTCGAAGAAACCGCTGGTCATCAACTCCCCCACCGGCGGCGGCAAGCTCGGGCTGATCACTGGAACGGTCTCCCTCAACGGGATGACCGCCGACCACGACTGGCAAGTCGACCGGCTGCGCGAGGCTGGCGACCCGAACCACGAATCCGACATCCAGAAAGCCGTCGCCAAGGCCAAGGCGGCACGGCAGCAGGGTGCGGACGTGGTGGCGATCGCGATGCATTCGGTGCAGGAATATCTGACGAAGGCCGATTCCTGGCAGATCTCGGAAGCGCACGAACTCGCGGATACCGGTGCGTTCGACGTCATCTACGGCGCCGGCTGCCACTGCGCGCAACCGATCGAAAAGTATCACAATACGTGGATTGTCTACGGGCTCGGCAACGCGGTGACCGTCACCTCCTACATCCCCGGCAACGAGGTCAACAACCAAGGCGTGAGCGCGCGCATCCAGTTCGCGGGCAAGCGCGGCAAGCCCGGCACGTGGCGGGTCAACCGCATCGACTGGGTACCGACGGCCAATATGCAGCAGGGGCAGTACCGATGGTGTCCGATTTCGGGCGACCATCCCGACGGCTACTGTTGGAGCCAGCAGACCGACACGCAGCAGGAACAACGCATCAATACCATCATCTATTCGCTCGGCGCCGATAGCAATGTCGTACACGAGTGGCGGTTGAGCGACGAGCAACAGCAGTCGCCGCAAAAACAGCCGCAACCACAGCAGCAAACACAACAGAAGAAGTAGGAACAACAGCTACAAGCATCGTTTGCGAAGCTTTGCGGTCACGGCTGCAACAAGCAGACTTCGATTACAGCTCGGTAGGCGCTACACCGTAAGCAACCTCGACAACAAAAGGCCGCAGAAAACTGATTCATCCAGCTTTCTGCGGCCTTTACTCATATCCTTTATTGGCATGCATTCAAAGGACTCGCGCGCCTAGACGCTCACGCCATCGAAGCGCCAAGCTCCTTGATATGCTCGATCTGCTTGGCCACGGCCGCGCGGGCCTTCGGCGAATCGTCACCCATCTCGAGGTTGTCGACGTAGACCAGCTCGGCGTCGTCCACGCCGCAATAGTGGTGGAACATGTAATAGATGACCTGCTTGTGGATGGCGTCGTGGATGCCGGACTCGCGGTACCACTGCTCCGAACTGCCGGTAAGCATGATGACACGGAACTTCTTGTCGGCGATCGCGGACTTGCTGCCGTCGGGGTTGTAGCCGAAATGGCGGCAGAGCACGCGCTCGGTGAAGCCCTTCATCATCGCGGGCATCTGGCACCAGTAGACCGGGAAGACCAGCGCGATCACGTCGGCTTCGAGAATCTTCTTCTGCAGCGCGGCCACGTCGTCGGGCATCGGTGCCTCGTCGAGGTACTGCTTGCGGTCGGACATGCGATAGGTCGGGTCGAACCCGATGGCGTGCAGGTCGACGAACTCGGTGCCCGCCGACGGGTCTTTTGTCTTCGCGCCCTCAAGGAACGCCTTGCCAACGGTCTGCGTCAGTGATGCCGGTTCCGGATTCGCGGTAAATGCTAAGAAATTGGTCATGATTCTTATTGTAGGAGAAGCCCACTAACAATTCATACAAATTCTTGGTGATATCAGTTACGCGCCGCGTTTGTAACGCCATACGTTACTGATGCGGCATCAATAAGCGCTATTAGACGTTAAATGTCCTTCACCTGAGGGTTTGTTTGTTGCGCTATATGCTACAAACGAAGTATCGGCTTCACCATTTGATGCGAAATACACTATCTCAGTGCTTCAGTTGTCGCGCTAAAGGTTACAAAAAGTCAGTCTCACTATCTGCCGAGGAATATGTTTCTTAGATACTTCACTAATCGTGTTATAGACCACAAATGGAGTATCGATTTCTCGTCTGATACGCAACGCACTCTTGCTCTGCCTCAATCACTGCCGTTTACTTAACCGATAAAACCTCAGATCCTTAATCCGTCTGCGGCCCCGGGCCAAAAAGCACGAAGCCGCCGGCTGCATCGACCGGCGGCTTCGCGAACTGGACACTGCCCAGCTTAATCAGTTAACAACTTTAGCAGAGCCTGGAACCAAGAATCAACTCGCTCACTCGTAGACCGCGACCAAGCGACCGCGGACATCACCGGCCTGGAGCTTCTTCAAGCCTTCGGGAATCTCGTCGAAAGAGATCTTGGTGGTGACCGGGTCGAGGTCGCCGGACTCCATGAGCTTGTAGACGCCGGCGATGTCGCCCTTCGTGCCGCCGTTGGAGCCGAGCAGGTTGACCTGGCTCATGATGAGCGCCTTGGTGTTGATGGTGCTTTCCAGCCGTCCCATGCCCACGAGCACGACGGTGCCGTGCGTCTTGTACGCCTCGACCGCCTGGGCCGCGGTGGTACCGAAGCCGGCGAAATCGATGACCTTGTCGAACTTGACGCCCTCGACCGCGAACTCGTCGATGGACTTCTTCACGTCGATGGCGCCCAGATCCTTGGCCATCGGCCACGCGGATTCCTTGACCTCGGCGACGTAGAGGTTCGCGCCGAGCAAGTACGCGACGCGAGCGCCGATCTGACCCAGCCCGCCGACGCCGATGATGCAGACGTCCTCGCCCTTCTTGACGGCCGCGCGCGTGGCGACGGCGTGGTACGAGGTCATGCCCGCGTCCGTCGCCGCCGCACCCTTGACGAAGTCGACCGAAGCGGGAATCGGCACCAGCGCCTGCGCGCCGATCGCGATCTTCTCACCATAGCCGCCGTCGAAGCCACCACCAGGAGTGCCGGCCGAAGTGGTCGGGCAGATTGCGACACGGTCGCCGACCTTGAAGCCTTCGACGCCCTCGCCGACCTCGCTGATGACGCCCGCGTCCTCATGGCCGAGCGTGAACGGAACGGTGTGGCCCTTCATCCAGCCCGGATCGGTGAGGAACCCGACATCCGTGTGGCACAACCCAACCGCCTTCGTGTCGACGATGACCTCGCCGGCCAAGGCACGCGGCTCCGGCACCTCTTCCAGCTTCAGCGGCTTGTTAGTCCCGTAAAATCTCCATGCTTTCATAGACATAGATAATATAATCATTTATTGAAGAAAGCTGCTCTTAATATTTTATATCATTCTTCCATAGGTTTTTTGGACTGATATCTCTTCCTTTGTAGTTTCAAATTTTTCAAATCCAACCCACGGTTCTCATTATCAGACGGTAGTTGCAAACTATCGAATAGAGAAAGAATCCCGTTAAGATCTCGATCATCCATTAAACGATTCTGCAAATCAAAACCAGTTATGTACATTTGCGACAATAAATTTTTAATCAGTTTAAATAAAATAGGTTGATTTAATATGGAAGACATACTTTTAATTAGAGAGTTACATATTTCCTTCCATTTATTTGGCCGAGTCGCAAGTATAAAGATAAAACAAGAAAGAATATTGGGACAGCGAGTTTTATAATCCGAGCACTCTTGGTTTATAGAGATAATATCGTTTATTAAGGAACCAAGCCTCTCAGTAGCTAGGTTGTTTGAAATCTCCATACAAAGAAAGGACCAATAAGACGCTTCTATATACGAATAAAGCTGGTAATCTGTATAATCAATCGGTTTTTCATCAGCACTTATCTTTTTAATAGCAGATAAAAGAGCCCTCTTCGCCTCTGGGGAATTACGATAAAGCAGAAAGAACATTCCCCAGCCGTATACAATTTCTTGTAAAGCAACGTTTCTCCAGCAGTCATCCTGTTCATCAAGATAGTTTGACCATTTCGTTATCAAAGATAAAAAATTTAGAACAAAAAACCATTTATCTTCCAACGAATCGTTAAATTTTTCAGTAGAAATGTAAATTCCCTTTTGACTAAAATCATCGGAGTCAGAGGCTTGAAAAACTTGATCAACTAAAAATTGGGAACCATTCGAAATATCCAATAAAGAATCAGCTTCGGCTTCAGCCTCTATTGGATCCATTGCACGACCATCTACCATCTCCGCGTTATCAGAAATGTCAGATGGAGCTATCTCAGAAAAATCAACTTTTACTTTCCCCAAATATTCTTTCTCAACTTTTTCATATTCAACAACCACGTTTTTAAGAACTTTACTACTTGTGCCATCAAGTTCGGTGAACATTTCAATCACATTTGCATAATGCAAACTATTGGATAATAAATAATCCAAAAATTCTTCACCTGATTTACCTATGTTATATGGTTTTACGAAAAGAGCACCATATAACAGAAGATACGAAGCCCTGGAAAAAAGCAACATGTCATGTTTAGTAGCTTTATCGTTAAACTCTGAAAAAATATGAACTTGTGTAAGAAGACTGAGAAAGTCGTCTGAATTGGTCTCGATATTTTGCTTTTTGAAAAAATCTACAACTATTCGATTAACTTCACTTTTTTCGATTACTTGTACATCTTTACGAATCATTGTTTCAGCAATTTTAGCAAGAACCCTATGAATATCTCTAGGCGTTATATTAGTCCCTAGAATACGATCCCCAACAAGTTTAGCTAACTTATCACAAAAGGCTTGCAGAAGAATTGCTTGGGACGATGCAGTAGCAACAATATCTGGACTTGATTTAACAATAGACAACAATAATTCTGCATTCATATAGGTTCTAGGGAGATTCATTCTTCCCATTGTGTCGTATACAATCTGTGCATAGTTATCTCCATCTTCAGTGGATTCATGCAAACATACTTTAGCCAAGCGATTGATATCTTTTTTACGTACTGAATCTAGATAATATGTTGAATATTCGATGCCACACTCATTTAATAACTGAAAAATTTCTTGAAGCTGACTGTCTCTACAGCCAAGAAAACATTTGAAAGGCTGGATACTCTTTAAACTTTTTAGAAACGATTTCGCTGTACGAATTGAAGCCTTTTTCTGATTATCGGTAGTTAATACATCATCAATTGTAATAAGAAGCGACTTAGGGTCGACACCAGGCCTTGCCAATCTTTCATTAATCGCTGACTCAAGATCATTAGAACAAGTTTTGTATGATAAATTGATAATGTCATTTTTAGTTTTATCATGATTTTCAGCTGCAATAGTCAAAAGTGCTGTTGTCAGACCAGAATTAACCCCTTGTGCAGAAATCAGAATTACCGAAGGCTTACATTTGATTATTTCCTTCGAAGATATTCGATTAAAAGCACCACTTTCGTAATCTTTTTTTCTTTCTTTTTCAGTAGAAAAAAGCGTAGGTCGCTTCCGAATAAACCCACAAGGACATATTAAGTCAGCCCCATTTTTAATTGAAAAAATCTCTTTATAATCACCTGTACCTTTTTCTAATCGTTTTTCTATATTTAGATCCTGCTGTTCACGCTGACTCTGTAACAGTAAATTATCTATGAATTGAGGCAATTCAGTATAACGGTTTCCATACGGGACTACTTGAAGTTGATAATCTTTACATATAATTTGGCTTTTTCCTAAATCACGAGAACTGCACAAAAACAAATCGTTATTTTCTCCGGTTTCAGCAAAATTCATGAAAGTCTCAAACTGTGAAGTAAAATCTAAATCTCGTATCCCCTCGCCAACCGCTAAGAAAATCAACTGACGTGTCATCAAAAGAGATTGGAAAATTTCGCTTCCGTTTGACGAAGCTAATTTCTCGTATTCATCAGAAGTGAAAATAATTGACGCAGGATCTTTATAGTATCCATGAATATGGAAAATACACATTTCTTCATTAGAAAAAGCCAATTTAACTTTTCCAACATCACGCCAAGTCAAACTCACTACATCTATTCCAATATCGATTGCCCGTCGTTCAAGGATGTCATCATAGTTTGTTGTAATAATAATCTTTCCCGAGTAAAGCAACTTGTCAATGAGATTACTATTGTTTATCTTCTCATTTTTGCACAATGCTGAAAGCCAGTTCCGAAATTCCTGTTGTGAGTTAAAGGAATCTTTTAATAAATCAGCTACAGCTAATAGAGACGAGCTGTCATCAGCCTCAAAGAGCAGAGTTCTAAGTGCAGCGGCACCAGATTTGTCTAAGTCTCGCATTTTTTCTAAATGGTTTATACCGTCTTGAATAAGGTTCGTCCATGAGGCTAAGGGCGAATCCTTGCCCACAGCAGCTGACGTTAGTCCTGCCCCAACAACAAAACATGCATCACGACTTAACTTTTCATTCATAATTTTTCTGACCATCACCGAAAGTTCCTTCCCCGTTAAACGAATACGACACTAAATTTTTTGACTTAATTCCTTATAAATCGACTTATCCATTGCAAACAAATACAACCCATGAACACCTCTCTTAAGGAGGACACTTAACTCATTTCGGAAGAGATTTTCGGCTGACGTATCGCCTAAATCTTTGCGATCGGGCTTCGCCAAGTAGTTGGCACTCTCGTCTGGATCGAAAGTGATGTGGCCATCCTTGTAGCCTACTGACGGGCCAATGATGACGCCGGCGTAATTAAGATCGAAACCTTGAATGGTAAAGGTGGAACCTATCTCATTGATGGTGTGCGGCTGCTCGGCCCACGCCAATTCATTGCCCACTCGCTTTGACTCGGTCAGATCAGTGAGCTGGTAATTCCACGGCTGGCAGAAGTAATCCTCCGTCGTTCTGCTTTTCCAATGCTTGTAATAACCATTCTTGGTGAACGTATCCGTGTCTTCGGTATACTCGATCGGACTGAATTTCGGCAGACCCGGCTTTGAACCATACTTCCAAAGACCATCAGCGTCACTATACATTTCTACATTCCAGAAGCCATTTGGGTCGGTGCTATTAGGAGATTTAGACGAATACTTCCAGTCGTATGTCGCAAGCACACGTGAAAGACCCTGACCATTCCATCCATCGGGCTTCAGCTCGGCCTTCTCTTGAATAGCCTTGAATAGTTCAACGGGCGAATCGAAAACCTTGACTTCATAAGGCTTACGCTTCCAACGAATCTTTCCATCTCCGGCTTTAGCTTCTGCCTCAAGATCACGTTCACCTGGATCGACCGGCAGCTTGCCAATATGCCCGTTGTCGGCAAAATCGTCAATCCAATCAATCATTTCCTGACTGGCAGCCATACGGAACTGATGCTCCATACGAATATGCGCAACATCTGTTTTCAGAGGCGGTAAATCTTCATCCGGCCCGAGTTCGACAACTTTTGCAGCTTCAATCTTGCCAGTATGCGTCTGGCTTCCGTTCTCAATTTCTTTCTTCGGAAAAAGCTGCTGATAAGTCGCGGCATTCATCTTCTGCTTGGCTTGAAGAATCTGCTTCGGGTCGAAAACAGCGATGACCACTTTAGCTCGACGCAACAAATCATAAAGCTGGTTCTTACCCGAATATCCCTGGTCACCTTGCGTCAACAGAAGATGCGCCTCATCGACCAATACGATATCGGCCTTACCGTCAGGCTTATTGGGATCGCCACGACCCTTGCTGCCATGCATGGGCTTACTGAAACGGTTGATGAACTTGGTCGGCTTCATCACTACTTGATCAAACTTCTTCTGCAAACCCAGCTTGGTAGCAATTTGATTGTAGACAGTGACCTGTTCGTTATGATTTACCAAAATATACGCAGGATAGTCTTTATCTGCCCGCTGTGATTCAGCCTGCTTGTTTTCTACATCGGCTTGCTGAGCCCGCGCATCCTCGACTTCCGTATAAATGCGATAGAACAAATGGCTCAGCAACACTGTCTTTCCGGTACCTGCAGCACCCTCCACAAAAATAAGTTTCGGCTTTTGTTCCTTGCCTTGGGCCTCAACGCTTTTATCCGCCAAAATCGCCGAAAGCTGTGCCAAAATTGATTCCTCAGCCTCAATCTGTTCATGACTGAGCTTATGAAACGGCGAAGCCTTGAACAAAGCAGAATCACGGATAATCTGCTCTGCCGGGAAAAGTTCCGGATTATCATCATGCAACTCAAGCCAAATCTTGGAGAAAAACTTGTTGAAATCCTTCTCCGTGTAATAATCGCCTTGTGCATTCGTTCGTCCATTAATCAGTTTTTTAACCGAATCCGTGCTCGACATATAGTGCATGAAACGATTCTCAACGTCCAGTGTCAACGACTTGTTGAATTCCGGATGCCCGATGACATACTGCAAATACGAATCGCTATCTTTCTCAACAGCCTGGGCAACCGACTCCCAATCTTCTCGCGTTTTCGGATCGTCGTTAAGATGCTGAGAAGTACGATGAACAATGTCGTTCGTCTCACCTACGTAAACGGTATATTCGAGTTTCCCTGTGTGTTTATTCTCCCAGACGGCTTTGTCTTCAGGATTGGAACTTACTACATAAACCGTCGGATATCCAAGCACGAAGTGCATCAGCTCAGGCTTCTGCTGTAAAAACATGCCTTCAACTATGGAATCGCGAGAATCCTTATGCAGCACAGTCGCAGCTTTGAAATCTTCGGAATCCGCATCGCCATATGGCAACTTCACAATGATCGGCTCTTGAACATCATTTCTCATGTATCAATTATTGCGCAATACTGCTAGCTTTTCCGTCGCGACACTCCGATGCAAAAGAATTATTCATATTTAAAAATGTGCGTAACTCTCTACGCCAGCTTATAAAAGGTAATTCCATCAGGACTTCTTTGTCGTCGTTCCAAAGCAAACCGAGTACGCTTGTTAAGCATGATCAGTGAATTCACCATTCAAGCAATCCGAGATTTCAATCGCAAACGTGACTGGGACCAATACCACTCACCCGAAAGCCTCGCCAAATCCATTAGTATCGAAGCCGGCGAACTGCTCGAATGCTTCCAATGGTCGCCGGATGTCGCAAATCCTGATATCGACCACGTCAAAGAGGAACTGGCCGACGTTCTGACTTATTGCATTGACCTCTCCGAAAAGCTGGATTGCGACATGGATGAAATTATCATAGATAAACTTGAGAAAACAAAAGCTAAATATCCCGTCAAAAAAGTAAAAAATAACTTTAAAAGATATCGCCAATTACACCAGTAAAACAATAATTCATTAAGATTTTACTTAATCACATATTTGCATTCGGTTTAAAAGGATCGACTTTCCAACGAATAAGCATCCAAGTGCCATCCTCATAAGGAAAAGCCGTATCATAATCCTCTATGGATTTAACACGAATCCATTGAAGCCGAGTTTGATACTTATCACCATTTCCTGGTTCAAGCTCCACAGTTACAAACGCAGAAGCTCCAGCCACATTTTCAATTTTTAAAATATGAGTCGATTGAATCGGATGACTCGCGTATTCTTCTTTAACTTCCAAAGTCAATCGACCAATACTTCTCTCTGTAGGATTAGCTACATGTTCTGCTATTTTCCGATAGTTTTTCTGTTCCCAACCACTAAAGAAATAACGACTATCTTTCCTAATTCCACTGGGATCAGGGTTTTCCTCCTCAGTACCTGTCTCATAGGGTTTCCATTTGTCCACACTCTCTTGATTTTTTCTACTTTTCTCAAATAGCTTTATTAAATCTTGGAAAGTTACAGGGTCTTGAGCAGGTTTCGCTAATTGTTGAGCTCGCTCTTTTTGAGCTTTAGCCCAATCAGTAGCCGCAAATAGCAAATTCCACGCTTTTGTAGCAACTATAACATTGTCAAAATCAATCAATTCACCGTGCATGATTCCGTTTCTATATAAATCATGCACTTGATCACCAGAAAATTTATGGAACCCTTTTCTATATATTTCACTTATCCTTGGCAACGCTTCTGTAACCGCAGTCGCACTATCATACGCTTTCATGTCATCACTTTCACGAGCCGACAAGGCACGCCGCTTTTTAGGATCAGTATCATTAACTAAACCGTCGACCTGGGAAATAAGTATA
The DNA here is from genome assembly GCF_029395355.1 of Bifidobacterium sp. ESL0800. NCBI lineage: Bacteria > Bacillati > Actinomycetota > Actinomycetes > Bifidobacteriales > Bifidobacteriaceae > Bifidobacterium > Bifidobacterium sp. ESL0800. The sequence goes on along the minus strand of NZ_CP113913.1, from coordinate 271,525 downwards.
AAAACTGTACTGTAATATCTGCCATCACAGAAATCATCTACTGCTTTTCTAATCAATGGCATTCGTTCTCTAACATTGAGATTCGACTGTACCATTCTCAGTTGTAATTCGATATGCTCGCGTGAAGAATACCAATCAATTAATCGTTTTTCTGCAACATCGGGATTATCTGTATTAATAATCTCTTTTACATCACTGATGGGGAACGAATCACTAAAAATCCAGTTCCTGTTTCCAAGAAGATTATAAAACTTATCTACTAAATGTACTAGTTCATCAATATTTTTCTCAGTGTTTTTAATCGTTTCCCTGACAATTCGTCCAGCTTTTCCTGGACATAATTCAAATACCTGCATTGCTTTAACTTGAGCTCGCAGCTCCACTACAGAAGGCAAATCAGACGCATTGTCATAATTTTGAACATTATCTTCCGCCATTATCGAAGCTCCTCTATATTAACCTGTCATAATCTTTTAAGAATTTGATAAAATCTCTGTCTAATTGGCAAAAGCGTATTTTAAACGTCAAACAAACGCTGTCATGCAAACTTGTACTGCATATCCGCTGGAATATTGGCTAGCAAATCGCCTTCTGTCAGCTCGAAAGATCTCGGATCTATGGCTTGCTGTGGGAGAGCGTTGCCCCAGGCTTGCTGACACATCTGGACCAGAGTGCTGCCGTCGACAAGTTGGATACCGGCTTCATTCGCATATTTGACAGCTTGGGCGGTATAGGTGCTTGTCGTAATGAAAATCAGACCTTGCGCATGTTGTATTTCATTGGCACCTGCAAGCTTGCGCAAAAGCGGCAGACCGACATGACGATAGGGCTCGAAGCACTTGCATTCCGCAATGTATGAGTGACCATCTTTGGTCATTTTCAAATCAAAACCACCATCGTTGTTGGACTGGGTAACCGCAACCTGGTAACCATAATGCCGATAGAGATCAGCACAGAACAGCTCGAAATCGGTAGGCTGCGACGAGAAACTGTCGACAATCGCCTGAACCGAAGTGGCGCGTTGCCGCACCTTGACCCGCTGGACTGCCCGCTGGCGCTTAAAAGATTCCGAACGCGAATAACCAATCGAATTCCCGTTACGCCGCATGTCGAGTACAAGGCCGTACAAGGTCAATGGATTCTTGGATTTGAATGAAAACCCGGCTACTTCGAGCGTGCTCTTCGGCTTGCAGATTTTATTGTTTGAATGCCGCCGATCGGCGGTGCCATTCTTCTTGGCGAATCGCCAGAATGGGTAATTCAAAACAAAACTGCCGATTTCATTAGCGTCCCGCGAATGGCTGATTCTCACTCCTTTAGGCACTTCAACGTTGCAGATTTTGCGCACTCTTCCCCTCAGCCATAGCTGCCAAAATTCGCGAAGCAACAGGACAACCAGAATAATGCCGGCAACAGCTATCGCCAACGGTATCGCATGCGCCTTCAAAACCGGTATGAGTTTGATGAGCTTGTCACTAACGTCGGAATCAGTCATAAATGAAATAATACCTTTAGATAATCCCTATTCCAGCAGCTGCAACAAATCGTCCTTTGTGAGGTTCGAGATGCCGGCGGAGGTGCCGGTGCCGGCGTTGTCGACGAAACGGTGGGCCAGGTCGCTCTTGGATTGCTGCATCTTGAGGATGCGCTCCTCGATGGTGTCCTTGGCAACGATCTGGTAGACGTTGACGTCCTGGGTCTGGCCGATGCGGTGGGCACGGTCGGTGGCCTGCTCCTGCGCGGCGGCGTTCCACCACGGGTCGGCGTGCACCACCACGCACGCGCCGGTGAGGTTCAGGCCCGTGTTACCAACACTAATTTCATCATCATGTAGATTTGATATTGTAGTATATACAATATATTTTAAATATTCTTGTACAAACTACAATAAGGAACTCATGAAACGTACCGATAAACTACTCAGGATGCTGAACGCCAGAGGCGGTACCCTCTCCACTTCCGAGATAGTCAACGCCGGATTTTCGCCAGGATTTCTGACTTACTTGGCCCAGAAAGGCGAAATAGTCAACGAGACTCGTGGAATCTGGTCGATTCCAGAAACCCCTATCGATGATCTAGCAACAATCACCAAACGTTGGAAGCGATGCATCATCTCTTACGGCACGGCACTCTGGTTGCATGGTCTCAGCGACCGCACGCCACACACCATCGATTTGACCGTTCCCGAAGGATATATGCCACGCACCGCACACAAAGAATTCCCGAATATCAATTTCCATACAGTAAATAAAGAAAAATATTCCATAGGGCTGAGCAAAGCAAAAACGCCTGCAGGGAATATGGTACCGACCTATGACAAAGAACGCTGTATCTGCGACGCCCTCAAAGCGAGAAACTCAAACAGCATTGACATCCAGCTTTTTACCGATGCTCTGAAACGTTACTTTTCCGATCCAAAACTCAACATGAAAAAGTTGTCACAATATGCGAAACTGTTAAAAGTAGAAAAAGAGCTGCATAGATACACCGAGGTATTGCTATGACCAAAATCAAGGACGCCAGCCTACGCGGCAAAGTACGAAATCTGGCACAGAAGAACCATCTGTCGGCGCAGGAAGTGCTGCAAATGGTCATCTTCGACCACTTTCTTGAACGCCTGTCCCGTAGCGTTTATTCGAATAAATTCATCATCAAGGGCGGCTTGCTTGTTTCCTCCCTATCGGGAATTTCCAGCCGTACGACCATGGATCTGGACGCAACCATCCTTGGAATCAAGATGGAAAGAACACATCTCACACAAGTCATCAAAGAGATTTGCGACATTGACTTGGGTGACGGGTTCTCATTCTCGTTCGAACGATTGGACCCCATTCGACAGAAGGATATGTATGCCGACTTCAGAGCACATCTGCGCGCACAATTCGGTCGTATTGACGCACCTCTGAAATTAGACCTAACAACCGGAGATGCCATTACTCCCGAACCTATCGATTATGGGTATGAAACGCTATTCGAGAACAAGACAATCCGACTTAAGGCTTATCCCATCGAAACCCTTATCGCTGAGAAATTCGAAACTATCATGCGTCGTGGCACAGAGAATGGACGAGCTCGAGATTTCTACGATCTGGACATTCTATATCGTCGTTATGGCCAAAACCTCAATCCCCTTACCCTCCGCCAAGCAATAACCAATACAGCCAACCATCGCGAATCCTTGGCGGAAATCAATAATTACCGGCAAATCTGCTCCACGCTTCAAAGCTCGGAGTACCTTCGACAGGCCATCTGGAAACCCTATATTAAGGCGAATCCTTACGCAATCGGCAGAAGCTTCGAAGACACCATCAACAGTGTTCTTGCCTTAGGAAATCTGGCCAATTTATAATCTAGATAACGGCCTTACACTGAATAACAAGAAACTCAGGCATATTTAGACACAACTATTAATGTTTTTATGCTAATTGCAAAATTCCAAAAACAACACGAGGTACGCTAGCAGCAGTTCGCTCGCGTACCCCGGTATCATACGTTTACCCCAGCAGCTGCAGCAGATCGTCCTTGGTGAGGTTCGAGATGCCGGTGGCAGAGCCGGTGCCGGCCTTGTCTACGAAACGGTGGGCCAGGTCGGACTTGGACTGCTGCATCTTCAGGATGCGCTCCTCGATGGTGTCCTTGGCGACGATCTGGTAGACGTTGACATCCTGGGTCTGGCCGATGCGGTGGGCACGGTCGGTGGCCTGCTCCTGTGCGGCGGCGTTCCACCACGGGTCGGCGTGCACCACCACGCACGCGCCGGTGAGGTTCAGGCCCGTGTTGCCGGCCTTCAGAGAAATCAGGAACACCGGGGTATCGTCGGCGTTGAACTGGTCGACTAGCTCGAGGCGCTTGCGCTTGGGGGTGGCACCAGTGATGACGTTGTAGGCCACATGGTTCTTGCGCAGGCGCTCGGCAATCAGGTCGAGGAAGCTGGTGAACTGGGAGAAAATCAGCATCTTGCGGCCGGCGTCCTGGCAGCTGGAGACGAGCTCTTCGATGGCGTCGAGCTTCGCGGAAGTCACCTTACGTGGTTTGGCAGTCGCCTTGCCTGCGGCTTTACCTGTGATAGTTGCCGCATCGCCGTCACCAACAGCTTTGCCGGAGGCATCGGTCTTCGATGCCATCGATGCATCCGAACCACTGGCTGAGCCTCTACCCGCTCCGGATAAACCGCCATTCCCAACAATCGCGTTCGCCGAGGCATCGGCGGTCTCGCTGAGCTCGTCGATATACTCGTCAATCGGCTCGTCGTCGGCGCGCTCGGTCTCGCGGCTAGGCATGCCCCAGACGTGCGCATCCTTCTTGACGACGTTGCTACCGACATTGCTGAACAGCAGCCGCGGGTCGCAGCAGGCCTGGCGCAGGCGGGTGAGCTGGGCCAGAATCTGGATCTTGCCGGTCTTGTATTCGATGTCGCGCTGCTTGTTCAAGGTGGCGCGCAGCTGCTGCTCGAGCGCGGCGTACAGCTTGCGCTGCTCCCCCTCGAGCTGGACGGTGAGCACGTTCTCGATCTTGTCGGGCAGGTCCTTCAAGACTTGCGACTTCAGGCGCCGCAGAATAAACGGGCCGACGAACGCCTGCAACTTGCGCTGCGCGTTCTCGTCTCCGGAAAGGATCGGCATCTCGAAGCGGTCGCGGAAATGCTTGTAGGCCCCGAGCATGCCAGGCATCAGGAAATCGAAGATGCTCCACAGCTCGGAAAGCCGGTTTTCAATCGGCGTACCGGTCAGCGCGAAATGGTGCCGCGCGGCCACAGTTCGCACCGCGCGGGCGGACTTAGTGGCGTGGTTCTTGATATATTGCGCCTCGTCAAGTGTCATACAATAGCATTTGAGACCATCGTAATCGTCGATATCACGGCGCAGCAGGTCGTATGAAGTAATCAATACGTCCGGCGCAACCCACTGTGAAGCAGCGATGTCATCGTCATCCAACGGTTGCGGGCTATCGGCACTCTGCCAGCCGTCATCACCCGAAGCGGATACAACGGGATTGCCGACGCGAGCCGCGGAAACCGAGGAGCTATCGGCCAGCCGTTCCCCTGCAACCTGCAGATTAGAAGTCAGTGGCTCCGTGCCCCCAGAACCAGCGAGCATCTGATTGCAGCTCAGAAGGTCAACATCATCCATCGCCATATCGAAACTTGCCTGCTGCGCCCCGGAAACATTCTGATGAACAGTTAGAAGCTCGGTATTACCGCTATTTGAATCGGAATAATCGGCTTTACCGTGCCACTCCCCAGTCGCCGGTCCGAAGCTTCTGACTCCAGACGCTTTCCGTCCTTCATACCAAGCTTTGGTGTTCTTAAGCGTCGCGCGACGGGCGGCCTTGGAGCCAGCCAGCACCTGCACGTTGAGCTCCGGAGCGAATTTGGCGCATTCCGCAGCCCAGTTGTAGACCAGCGACGCCGGGCAGACGATGAGATTCGGGCCGATTTGGCGCTGTTCACTCCGCCGTGAAACCAGATATGAAAGCATCTGCACGGTTTTGCCCAAGCCCATCTCGTCGGCCAAGATGCCGCCAAAACCCTTGTCGGCCACGGCATTGAGCCATCGGAATCCTTCGACCTGATACGGCCGCAGCACGTGCGCGAGCGACTTCGGCACCTTGTAGGTCTTCGGGTCGATGACACGCAGATCATTCAGGTAGCTGCGGAATTCGTCGCTTTTGTCTTCGTCGTCGGCCTCGTTATCAAGGTAATAGGCCTCGTAGGCGGGCACGGAAACGGCCCCGGAGTCCAAATCGACCGGCTTCAGCCCCAGATCACTGCTGACCTCGTCGAGCTTGCTGGTGTCGACGTCAGCCATATTGACGAAGGCACCGTTGCGCAGACGGTGGAACTTGCGACGCTTGCGATAGCTGTTCAGAAGCGCCGGTACTTCGGACGGGTCGATTTCGTCGGCGATCGGCGAGATCTCGACCAGCCCGGATTTGATGGACAAGCCAATCTTGAACACGGGATGCGGCGAGGAGGTGAGCCCGTCGAAACTCGGCGTGGAGAACACTTCTCCCAGCCCGCGCAAAACGGGCAGTCCTTCGTTCAAAAGCTTGTAAATCGCCTTGTCGTTGTCCTCGTCGATGCGCGCTATCGGACCGTCGGGCATCGGGAAGTACTGCCGCACTGCCTCCACGGCCAAACGCTCGGTTTCGCGATCGCGGGCGACCGGTTCGTTCGGACCGATGCCGGAGAAGACATGGAAACGTTCATCGCCGTACCTGGCCTGCACGTCGCAGGTGATACCCTTGCGGTCGCGGTCAAGATACGTTTCAATATGGCAGGGCACACGGCGCATTTTGATAAGCTCAGGAGGCAGTTTGACGGCGATGCCGTGGTGGGAGGTGCCGCGCGAGGTGGCCGGCGTCAGGTCGTCGCTCACCACGGATGCCGAACCGGGGATTGCGTCTGTTAAGTTTTGCGATGAACCAGATGCAACAGGTCCAGCTGTCGCTCCTTGCAACGATTGGCCGGCATCGGTTCCGTCGGATACGGAACTCTTGTTATTCCCATTATCGTCAGCATCGTTACCGTCGTTAACACGGCCATCACCGTTAACGCCGCTACCGGGATTGTCGACTTCTCCGGCATGACCGGTTTCGCCTTCATTATCACCATCGCCAGCGTTACCTGCACCATTCGCGTTATCAGCGCTGTCACCATCGCCAGCACGGCCGGCATCGCTGATCTTCTCGCCACCCTTCCCGCCGTCTGCAGGAACCGGGTCGAGCGCGGGCAGCACCGTACGCGAAAACTCTTCGATATCATCGCTGCTCAAATACAGATCCCCGCGTTCGTCGCCGGCGCAAAGCACTCCGAGCAGATTGCGGTTCGTGGTCATCACGCTGGAACAACGATGGATTTCAGGAGTATCCAAATCGAGAGAATGACCGGCTGCAGGGCTGCCTACCACCACGAACGACGAGCCGCGTCCGATAATGAATATTTGGATATTAAGGGCATGACGGATAACATAACCGTATTTTTGAGACTGATTATTATCTTTTTGTCCCAAAGATTGCCGAGCCTGCGGATTCCCGCTATTCCCAGCGTCGTCACCCTCGTCATCGACACGAACGACTTCCAGACCCAGATCAGGGTCACCATCGACCACGCGAACAGGTACGGCTGCCGCGAAGCTGCCGTGGGCCGGTACGTAGTCCAATGTCACATCAGCATCGACGAACAAATCCAGCAATTCCGCGGTCTCGTCGTCGGAGAGGCGCATTTCCTGGGCTTCCGCCTTGCTCTGGTAGAACTCATAATCGCCAGAAACGCTTTTGCGGATCTCGATGGCACGGCCAAGGATAGCCAGAATCGAGCGCGAACGTTCGTCGAACGAATCGCGGGAATGCACGAACGCAAGCTTTTTGCCGTAAGTGACGAATTCGCGGCGTTGCACGGCCTCGACCAACGCACGCACATCTTTCACCACGTAGGAAATGCCCTTGGACGGCACCGCGATATGCAGGCGCAGGTACCAGTCGCGCGCCGAATTCTCCAGCATCGGGCGCAGCACAACTGAGCCGATCGGCATGTGGCGGCTCAAGGCCACCCCACTGCCGATATCGCCGGAAGCGCGGCTGCTGACCTCCTTCAAGAGATCGAGCTGTCGATTCTTGGCCTGTTCGGCGAGCGCCGAATCTTCCTGCTCCATAAAAGAGCGCAACACCCGCGAAGTGCGGCGAACGACTCTCTGCCGGCGAGCGCCTACCCCGCTATTGCCCCGGGAGCCCGACGCGGCCACGCCGTTGCCGAGTTCCTCGAACTTCTGCGGCGTGTCGTTGTATTGCATAATCAGTGCGATGACATGCTTGCAAATCGCGCCGAAACGGCCGAACGCCGGGCAGGTGCAGTCCGCATCGATGATCTCGCCATGATTCTCGTCGATGCGGGCGCTCACAGCGTAATCGTCGGCGAATTCGTCGGCAGGTTCCACGGACGCGGCCAACAGCGTGCCGTCCTCGCCCGGCGTGCAGGTCAGATCGTGCATCCGTCCGCTGGAAATGACTTCATAAGCACGATAGAAACTCTTGCCGCCACGCTGCCGCAAGACTTTTTCGGGCACGGCCGGTTCGTTGGCACCGAAAGTCACACCGCCGTCAGGATCAGCAATCCCGCCGAACGTATCGTCGCCGGAACCGGCACCAAGCCCGAATCCCCCAGAGCTGCCGGTCCTCGACCCATACACCGACGCATGCCAATCCAAATCGCGTTCCCCTTTTCGCTTTCGCCGCTATCCTGTCGTTTGTCTGACGCTGGTTGCAATGCCGAAAATACCATTATCAGATATCTCCGATATCAAAGACCGCAAACTTCTATCTTACCCCTTTTCGTAATTCGGCGAGATACCGTTTCGTCTGGCTGCCGAATCGGTCCAGAGAAAGATCATTGAAAGCGAAATCAGGTATCGGACGAATATCGGGTCAGCGGGTATCAACACGGGACACAAAATCGACAAGCCGACAAAATCCGGAAACCAACACGGAAACCAACACGAGAAAACATTATGGAGCGTTATGATATGCCACGAAACGCAACCTTTCAGCCTTAGCTGAACGTTGCGGCCTTTTGCGCGGGTTTGTGGGACACTGTCAACAACACGCGAATAATCGGATATAACAGAAAACGAACACAGCGGACATGACCAGCAGAGACAATCCGACAAACAAGGAGAACAGGACTTTGAATACCAACACAGACAACAGCACCACCACAAACGGCACTGGGCAAAACGAAAATCCGCACGGCTACGAATCTGGAGCTAAGACGCAGACCGCCTACTTCGCGGGCGGCTGCTTCTGGGGCGTCGAACGGTATTTCCAAGGCGTCGACGGGGTCACCGACACGCAGGTCGGCTACGCGCAGTCGCGCAAGGAGAACCCGAGCTACGAGGAAGTCTGCAGCGGAGCGACGGACGCGGCGGAAACCGTACGCGTGACGTATGACCCGAAGCGTGTGACCCTGCGGACGCTGACGCTGCTCTTTCTGGACGTCATCGATCCGTTCTCCGTGGACCGGCAGGGCAACGACACCGGGAGGCAATACCGCACCGCGATGTTCTATCTCGATGAGGTGCAGAAAGCCATATATGACAAGGCCTTGCAGCAGCTCGCCGCGCGCGAGGGACGCGAGGCGGCGGTGATCGTCGAGCCGCTGCGCAACTTCTATCCCGCGGAGGGCTACCATCAGGATTATCTCGACAAGAACCCGGGCGGCTACTGCCATATTTCGGTGGCCAAGCTGATGAACGTGGGCAAGCGACAGCGCTATATCGAGAGCATCTGGCGGCTCGACCCGGAGCAGTATGCGGTGACGCAGGAGGCGGCCACCGAGCGCCCGTTCGCCAATAAGTACGATCAGAACTTCGAGCCGGGCATCTATGTGGACGTGGTGAGCGGCGAACCGCTGTTTCTCTCCACCGACAAGTTCGACGCGGGCTGCGGCTGGCCGGCGTTCTCCAAACCGATCGACGGCTCGTCGCTGACCGAGCACCGCGACACCAGGCTTCCCGGGCGGCCGCGCATCGAGATCCGCACCGCCGACACGCAAATCCACCTGGGCCACGTCTTCGACGACGGACCGCGCGATCGCGGCGGACTGCGCTACTGCATGAACTCCGCCTCGCTGCGTTTCGTGCCGCGCGAGAAGATGGAAGCGCAGGGCTACGGCAAGTATCTGCCTTTGCTTGATAAGGCCCAGTGAACCGTACGCAAGCGAAGCGGGTACCGATCGGCCCAAATCATCCTGATTGTGACCGAGGCCTTTGCTATATGAAAGCAGTATGGATGACTGTGATATCCATACCGCTTTTTGATACCAAAATCCGTATTATTCCAACGATTCTCGGTTCTCCATAGGACGTTCGGTCAAAGCGCGTCCTTTAGCCTTTCAGATGCTTGGCGAGGTAACGGCCGGTGATGCTGGAGGGATTGTCGACGATTTCGTCGGGCGTGCCGGTGGCGACGATTCTGCCACCTTCCTCTCCGCCGCCCGGGCCCATGTCGATGACGTAGTCGGCGTTGGCGATCATATCGAGGTCGTGCTCGATGAAGACCACCGTGGCGCCGCCGCTGACCAATCGCTGCAGCACGTCGATCAAGGTGCGCACGTCAAGCGGATGCAGGCCGGTCGTTGGCTCGTCGAGCACGAACAGTGATGTGCCCTGCTTCTTGCCGAGTTCGTTGGAAAGCTTGAGGCGCTGCGCCTCGCCGCCCGACAGGTTCGGGGTATCCTCGCCGAGCGTGAGATAGCCGAGGCCAAGGTCATGCAATGTTTCGAGTGCCTTATGGATGCGTTTGAGCAGAGAAGAGGTAATCATATCGCCGGATTCAACCTGGCCCAGCGATCCAGCGGAATTTCCGGAACCTACCGAGGTGCTGAGCTGGTTATGACGAACGGAACCTACCGAAATGCCGGACTGTCGACGGTTGGCGGAACCGTGTGCAGATGAACCATGGGTTGAGCTGGAATCTTCATCGAGTGCGAAAACGTCCAACGCATCGTCGACTTCCAGATCGAGCACTTCCGGCAACGTCAGTCCTTGCGGATGCGTCGGTGTCGCAAGCCGTATATCGTTGACTTCCGGGCGATAACGCCGTCCCTCGCAGGTCGGGCAGGTGATGGTGACATCGGGCAGAAACTGGATGTCGAGACTGATCTGGCCGGTGCCGTCGCATTGCGGGCAGCGCAGCGATCCGGTGTTGTAGGAGAATGCCGAAACCTTGAGCTTGCGTTTCTTGGCTGCGGCCGTCGAGGCGAAGGCCCTGCGCAGCATATCCATGATGCCGGTATAGGTGGCGAGTGTCGAACGCACGTTGATGCCGATGGGAGTGGAATCAACCAGACGCACGCGCGTGACGCCGGCGGCATCGAGAGCACGGACGTGGGACGGCAAAAGCTCATGGTTTTCCTGCGCTTGCAACGCGGGAATCAGCGATTCCAGAACCATCGTGGTCTTGCCGGAACCGGAAACGCCGGTGACAGCGGTCATCCGCCCACGCGGAATCGCGACATGCAGCGGGTGCACGGTATGGATGGGGCCAGTACTCATGATCATCCACTGGGAATTGCCGGCAACGGCCCCTTCTGAATCCGAAACCATTTTATCCGCATTGTTTATATTACTTTTCAAAGACCTGGTTTCATCACCCAAGGAAGAAGGCTTTTCCTCTTCTCTGTTATGAAGAAGAACACTGTCATCATCCAAACGCGAGGTATCCATAAACTTGCGCAGACTATCGGCAACCGGAGGCAAAGCCAATCGCTGACGCACCACCACAGGCTGGGAACTATCGAGGAAACCGGCGATGCGCGACTTCGGGTTGTGCAGTATCTCGGAGGGTGAGCCCTGCGCGAGAATCCTCCCACCTCGGCTACCGGCGCCCGGCCCCATCTCGATGAAGTAATCGGCGGCGGCAAGCACATGGACGTCATGGTCGACGAAGACAACCGAATTGCCGGAAGCCAGCAGATCGTGCATCACACCGATAAGCCCTTCGATATTGGCCGGATGCAAGCCTGTGGAAGGCTCGTCGAGCACATAGAGCACGCCAGTGGTCTCGTTGCGTACGGCACGCGAAAGCTGGGCACGCTGCCGTTCGCCGGTGGAAAGCGTCGCGCTGGCACGGTCAAGCGTCAGGTAGCCCAAACCAAGCTGGATGAGCCTACGTCCCATATCCTCCAAGGTGTCGACCAGGCTCTTGGCCATCTGGCGCATGTCCTGCGGCAACGAATCCGGAACCGCCTTGGCCCATTCAAGCACCTTGCGCAGCGGCCAGGAAGTGACTTCGGCCAGATTGTACTTGCCGATTTTCGGGGCACGCGCGGCGACATTCAGCCGCGAGCCGCCGCAATCCGGGCAGACGCGCTCGACCAGGAACTTCGAGACCTTGGCCATGCGTTTCTCGTCACTGGCGCGGTCGAGTTCCTTGGTCACGGTCAGACGAGCGTTGCGGAAAGTGAAATCGAGATGGTGCACGCCCTTGATCGAAGTGATGGTGATGGGTTTCTTCTCTTCCGGCCCGTTGAAGACGATGTCGCGCTCACGCTCGGTGAGTTCCCTGAACGGCACATCGGTGCGCACCCCGAATTCGCGGACGATATCGGGCTGGACGTTGAAGCCGAACGTGCGCCACGGCACGACGGCGCCTTCGTCGATGGTGAGGCTTTCGTCGGGGACCAACGCGGCATCGTTGACCTCGTGGATGGTCCCGGTCCCCTGGCATTTCGGGCAGGCACCGGTGGAATTGAAGGCCATCTGCTCGGCGCTGGGCGGTTCGACGAGTGCGCCACAGACCGCACAATGGATGGGAATCTCGGCGGCGACGTCAAGTGTCGGCTTCTGGTAGTGCCCGTTCGGGCAGCGATGCGAGGCGAGGCGTGAGAACATCAGCCTCAGCACGTTCAAGGTCTCGGTAGAAGTACCGAAGGTCGAGCGCATGCCGCCAACGCCAGGCCTCTGACGCAAAGCCAAAGCCGGTGGAATGAACCGTACCGAGTCGACCTGCGGTTTCTCAGCTTGCGTCATACGCCGACGGGTGTAGGTCGAAAGCGCGTCGAGATAGCGACGGGAGCCTTCCGCGTAAAGCACACCCAGCGCCAGCGACGATTTGCCGGAACCTGAGACCCCGGCGATGCCGACGAGCTCGTTCAGAGGAATCGAAACGTCGATATCTTTGAGGTTGTGTACGCGGGCACCGCGCACCTCGATAGCCTGCGGGACAGAAGAATTCCCAACGTCAATATCACTCATGCCTTCGCTATCACTCATAGCACCCACTGTATTCGCCGCGCCCTAACACGGCTATGTAAAAAGTGCGTTTTACGCCGCGCTTAACGCACTTTTCGCACATGCACACGTAAAAAGTGCCATATACGACGCGTTACTCGCACTTTTCTCACCCTGATGTGCAAAAAGTGCGTTTTAGACGAGTGCACGGTTCCAGCAAGCTCCATAACTGGCGCAGATTCGTTAGCTGTTCACATTTGAACAGACTACGGCGATGAAATACAAAAAAGGTGCCGCGATAATCCGCGACACCATTGACTAATGCCTTTGATGAGCCCAACGGCTATTTGCCATTCGACTCGTCACTCACGCCATCTTGCGTATTTCAGCGCGAACGGCGGAACGGGGTCGAATGACGCTTGCCGTGCCCGTGGCGAAAGCCCTCGGCCTTACGCGAGCGCTGGCCACGGTTGTCGGAACGGCCCTCATAGCCCTCGTTGCGGCCATGGCCGTGTCCGTATCCTTCGGACTTGCCGTGCCCGTTGTGACGTCGATCTCCACGGGAGGAGTAGGCATCGCGCCCATATCCACCCTCATAGCCGCCGTCGCGACCGCCGGAGCGCTTGTCGCCATAGTGCTTCTTGCCGCCACGCTTGCCGCGGTCATCGAAATCGGAATGACGCGAACGCTTGCCGCCGTTCTTGCGATAACCGTCATCGTAGAAATCACGCGAACGGCGGTCATCGCGACGGCCGCGCGACGAACGTCCGTCGATGGGGCCTTGCCCGTCATCGTAACGGGGATTGCCGTGGCCGCGATGTCCGTCACGGCGAGAATCGCGGAAGCCGTGCGAAGACACATCGTCGAAATCGCGATGCTTGCGCGCACCTCCTCGTCTGCCGTCGTAGCCGCCCTCGTTGAAATCGTCACGGGATTCATGGCGATCACGTTTATCGAGGGAACGATGCGCGCCTTCATGACGGTTGTTGCGGTCACGACGTCCGCCACGGTCCTTACGACCGTAGCCACCTCGACCTCCACGGCCTTCGTTGCGTCCACCACGACCGGTACGTCCGGCTCGGCGGTTGACCACCGGCACCGTGAGCGTCCAGCCTTCGACCAGCGGGGCATGCTCCCCCACCAGTTCCTCGAGTTCGGGAGCACCCGGAACGATTTGCTGACTCTTGGCCTTGATACCGGCACGGCGCAGCATCTGGCGGGCGTCGCGACGCTGCTGCGGCAGCACGAGGGTCACCACGTCGCCGGATTCGCCGGCACGTGCGGTGCGGCCGGAGCGGTGCAGGAAGGATTTCGGATCCTCCGGCGGCTCGGTCTGCACGACCATTTCCACGTCGCTGACGTCGATGCCGCGCGCGGCCACGTCGGTGGCCACCAGCACATTGACGTCGCCTGAGGTGAAGGCCGCGAGGTGTCGGTCACGCTGGTTCTGCGAAAGATTGCCCTGCAGATCGACGGCGGGGATGCCTTCTTTGACAAGCTTGTCGGCCATCTTCTTGGCCTGGTACTTGGTGCGGGTGAAGAGGATGCGCTTGCCCTTGCCACTGGCGAGCTCGCGGATGACCTCGTATTTGTTGCCCTGTGAGACCTCGAAAACGTGGTGGGTCATGGTGTCGACCTGCGCGTCGGCGGGCGCGATCTCGTGGATCTTCGGGTCGTGTAGGAATTGCTTCACCACTTTGTCGACGCCGTGGTCGAGCGTCGCGGAGAAGAGCATACGCTGGCCGTTCGGGTCGACCTGTTCGAGCAGGCGCTGCACGGACGGCAGGAAGCCCATATCGGCCATTTCGTCGGCCTCGTCGAGCACCGCCACCTCGACGTCCTCGATGGACAGCGCGCCTTGACGCAGCAGGTCCTCGAGTCGGCCCGGGCAGGCGACGATGATTTCGGCACCGGCCTTGAGCTCGTTGATCTGACGGCTATATTTGACGCCGCCGTAAATGGTGGCGGTCTGCATGTCGTAGGCGGCGGCGAGCGGAGCCACGACCTCGTTGATCTGGTTGACCAGTTCACGTGTGGGTGCAAGGATCATGCCGTGCGGATGCGGCAGCATCGCGCGCTTGCGGGCGTTCCGGTCGCCGCGGTCCATACGCTCGAAATCGCGCATCACCGCCTCGCCTTCGCCCGTTTCGCCTAGACGAGCGACCAGAGGAATCGAGAACGCCAAGGTCTTGCCGCTGCCGGTCTCGCCCCGGCCGAGCACATCGCGCCCGGCCAACGAGTCGCCGAGGGTGTCGGCCTGAATGGGGAAAGCGACACTCTTGCCGTCGCGAGCGAGGACGCTTACCAGCGGACCCGGCACACCGAGTTGCGCGAAAGTGCGCTCGGGCTGGTCTCCGCTCTTGGCGTACGCAGCCGCGCTTTCGGCCGCTTCTTCGGCCTTTTTCGATTTGGAATTATGGGAATCAGGATTATTCATTTCGTATTCTGCATGCCGCTCGCCGCTAAAATCGGCAGAGTCGTCTGAATTATTTTTATGAGTACGACGCTTCGGCACAATAGCCTTTCAAAAGATTGAAGCCGACCTGTCGTTTATAGTTGCGGACCCCGGCTTCATAATGGACAATTCAGTATATCAGACGCGCCCCACATTATCCGTGAAACGATTCCTCAGTTCGATTCCACGACGGCACCGCTCGGCGGGGTCTGCTTCTTGTGGCGCGGGCTCGGCTGCTTGGCTTGAGGAACATCCGTGTATGGATGGCCCATGCTGGCCGTGGACGTGTAGAAGCTCTTCGTCGTGCCATTTGCATTGACATTGGGCAACGGCGAGCTGGGGGCGTTTGGGGCGCCATCGGGATGTCCGGTTTCGCCGCGACGGTAACGTTCCATCATCCGTTTCTGCAGGTCGGTGGCGCTCGGCGGCGTCCAGGAAAGGGCGTTGGCACCGGCCTCTATCGTCTCGCGTATCGATTCGGCCGACCCGCCGGAACTGGCGACCACAGGGATTTCGGGATACCGGTCTTTGATGTGTGCGACCACTTCGGCGGTGTTTCTGCCGGCGGCAACGTTGATGATCTTCGCGCCCGCTTCGATCTTGCGCGCCACCATATCGCCCCATTGCACCACAGTCGCCATGACGGGAACGTGGACGGTCATGGCGACCTCGCGCACGATCTCGACCTCGCTGGGAGCGTTGAGCACGACGCCGGCAACCCCCTGCATCTCGGCGAACACAGCGAGTTCAAGCACGCGTGTACCGGTGGTGGTACCTCCCCCAACCCCTACGAAAACCGGGGCCTGAGCCACGGAAAGCACGGCCTGATTGATGACCGGCTGACCGGTGAACGGGTAGACGGCGAGGATGGCGTCGGCGTTGGTGTTGTGGATCACGGCGGCATCGGTGGTATAGGCGAACGAACGCAGGCGCCTGCCCTGCAACAGCAGACCCGAGGATTGCTCGATTTCGGCCGGCACACGGGCATCGGCCGAGCTCAGCGGGTTCTCGATAGGCAAAGCCTCCGGCAGACCAGCCGGCAAGTTGGTCATATTCGCTTCCATCGCGCCGCTCCCTTCAAGGGTTTCCAAATACTTTTCAATCCGCCAGTCGCGGTCGGCTTAATCAAATCAAGCATAATCGTATGACGTCACAACGTGCAGGTTGAAATGAGCACATTACCAGACCCAACATATCGCTGAGTCCATTTGTTCCCGCTTGAACGTCATTTCTAGACAAAACGCACAAAAGCGACATTAAACGGAGAGCCGAGAAACCTTCAAACGTCTACTCGATATGCCAAAATTGGCTTGAATCCGCGGGTTGGTCAAACCCGGCGGAATGGTTGAAACGCAATGAGACAAAGCACACATTAACAACGAAGGAACGAATACTTGGCTGAGTTTATTTTCCAGATGATCAATGCTCGCAAGGCCTATGGCGACCGTGTGATCCTTGACGACGTGACCCTGAGCTTTTTGCCGGGCGCGAAAATCGGCGTCGTCGGACCCAACGGCATGGGCAAATCCACCCTCTTGAAAATCATGGCAGGTCAAGAGACCGTCTCGAACGGTGAAGCGAAGCTGACTCCCGGCTACTCCGTCGGCATCCTGCAGCAGGAACCGCCGCTGGACGACACCAAAACCGTCGGCGAGAACATCAAGGCCGCGTTCGGCGAGATTACCGACAAGGTCGACCGCTTCAACCAGATCGGCGAGGAAATGGCCAATCCGGACGCGGACTACGATGCGCTGATGGCCGAGATGGGCAAGCTGCAAGAGGAGATCGACGCGGCGAACGGCTGGGACATCGACTCCCAGCTCGAGCAGGCGATGGACGCGCTGCAGTGCCCCGACCCAGACACCCCAGTGAAGGTCTGCTCGGGCGGCGAGCGCCGTCGCGTGGCGCTGTGCAAGCTGCTGCTCGAAGCCCCCGACCTGCTGCTCTTGGACGAGCCGACCAACCACCTCGACGCCGAATCGATCCTGTGGCTCGAGCAGTTCCTGCACACCTACAAGGGCGCCGTCATCGCCGTAACCCACGACCGCTACTTCATGGACAACGTGGCCGAGTGGATCTGCGAGGTCGACCGCGGCCACCTCTACCCCTACAAGGGCAACTACTCCACCTATCTGGAGACCAAAGAGAAGCGTATGGAGATCCAAGGCGCCAAGGACGCCAAGCTCGCGAAGCGATTGAAGAACGAAATCGCGTGGGTCAAGAGTTCGCCCAAGGCGCGTCAGGCCAAGAACAAAGCCAGGCTCGAACGCTACGACGAGATGGAGAACGAGGCGCGCAACTCCAAGAAGCTGGACTTCTCCGAGATCGTCATCCCGCCGGGGCCGCGTCTGGGCTCTCAGGTCCTCGAGGCCGAGCATATCCACAAGGCCTTCGGCGATCGCGTGCTGATCGACGACCTGAGCTTCACCCTGCCGCGCAACGGCATCGTGGGCATCATCGGCCCCAACGGCGTCGGCAAGTCCACCCTGTTCAAGACCATCGTCGGCAAGGAGCCGCTCACGAGCGGCAAGCTGACCATCGGCGAGACGGTCAAGATCTCCTACGTCGACCAGAACCGCGAGGGCCTCGACCCGAACAAGAACCTCTGGGAAGCGGTTTCGGACGGCAACGACTTCATCGAGGTCGCCGGCGTCGAAGTGCCGACCCGCGCCTACGTCGCCAGCTTCGGCTTCAAGGGCAGCGACCAGCAGAAAATGACCGGCATGCTTTCCGGAGGCGAACGCAACCGTCTGAACCTTGCACTCACCCTGAAGCAGGGCGGCAACCTGCTCCTGCTCGATGAGCCGACCAACGACCTCGACGTCGAAACGTTGGAATCGCTGGAGAACGCGCTCATCGAATTCCCTGGCTGCGCCGTGGTCATCTCCCACGACCGCTGGTTCCTCGACCGCATCGCCACGCATATCCTCGCGTGGGAGGGCGACGACGACAATCCGGCCAAGTGGCACTGGTTCGAAGGCAACTTCCAGGCCTACCAGGACGACAAGGTCAAGCGCTTGGGCGAAGAGGCCTCCCGCCCCCACCGCATCCATCGCAAGCTAACAAGGTAGAGAAACTAATCGGTCGTTTCATTCCTATTGACGTGGTGGGGATGGGGATATACAATGTCCGACACGCTCCGGGCCGCTCAGGCCAAGTCTTTACGGTCTGACATCGCATATCCCCATCCCCACCACTCAACCTTTCTAATGATAAAGTCGCGCTGATGAACAAGTCTCTCTTTAGCGAGTTCGTCCCGTTGAGTATGGATGGCGGGGATATGCGATGCTGAGGCGTAAAGCTTGGCCTACCGGCCTGGAGGGTGCCGAAGCATTGTATATCCCCGCCATCCATACGTCATGTAGACGGCTTTGCAGATATATCAAAATCCGATAAGCCTAGGGAAAAATAAGCGGATAAAAAAAATGGGGGCGAAAAGTTCGGCGGCGCGGATAGACTCGCATAAGCGTTTATTCGACAGAAATAAGGAGTGATATGGCGGAAGTCAAGGCGGGCAACGCGGCACAGCAGGCGGTGGAAGCACTCAAGCTCAATGCCGGTCAAGAGCAGGGCGGACGCACCGTCTTCCGCGACGCCACGAACCTCTACTACCCCACCGAACGCATCTACGGCGGCCAGATGACCGCACAGGCCATGATCGCCGCGGCCGACACCACCGACGAAAGCAAAGTCGTCAACTCCATCCACGCCACGTTCATCAAGGTCGGCAAGCTCGACGAAGAGACCCGATACGAGGTCGAATCGCTGCGTGACGGCCGCTCCTTCTCCACCCGCCGCGTGGACGCCAGGCAGGGCGAACAACTGCTGTTCACGGCCACGGTAAGCCTGCAGAAGGCCGGCCAGTCGGGCGTTGAGTTCAGCGACGCGATGCCAGGCAACCTTCCTGACCCGGAGACGCTGACCAGCGCCAAAGACCTGATGGAGCCTTACGCCGACAAATCCGGGTTCGCCAAATATTATGCTTCGCAATCGCCGTTCGACATCCGTCACATCGGCTCAACCGTCATGCTCGCCCCCGACAAGGAGAGCGCTAATGCCGACTCTGGCAAACAGATGGTGTGGATGCGCATGGCCAGCCCGGTCACGGCTTCGCGCAACGTCCATCGTGCGCTGCTGGCGCTGGAATGCGACCAGGTGATGATGGAACCGGACCTTCGCCGCGCGGGCCTGAGCATTTCCACGCCCGGCATTTTCTATGCTTCGATCGATCACGCGATGTGGTTCTACGACGATATCGATATGAACGAATGGCACCTTTACGTGCAGGACGCCCCGGTCGCCGGTCACGGCCGTGCCCTCGGCGTCGCCAAGGTCTACTCCGTCGACGGCAGGATGCTCGCCGCGATGACACAGGAAGCCACCATCCGTGTGCCCGAAAAGAAAGACGAGAAAAAGAAATAAATCCTGCCGACCGGCAAGACCGGTAATCCGGCAATTCGGCGGACGGAACAGCCCAAGCCAAAGCAATCGGCCAATCCCGACGATAAAACGAAAAACAAATGCTGCCGGCACGATCAGTCAATCGCGCCGGCAGCAGCAGTATGAGATAACCGAAAAACGTTAGCCGTGGGGCTGGGTCTCGGGCGGAATCACGGACTCGTAATGTTCGCCGTTGAGGTCCTTGACCCAGGCGTCGTGCGCCTGCTTCAGCAGTTCGGGATCGGTCAATGCGTCGTAGATCGTAAGCGCGAGGATCTTGCAGGAATTGATCAGACCCTTGTGCGCGACCGAAGACTTTCCGTTGGCGACCCACTCCCAGGTGTGCGGCGAGCAGCCCTGCGGTTCGCAGGCATAGGCGAACTGCGCGGTGGGCGCGCACCAGCTGACGTCACCGACATCGGTGGAGCCGATGCCCTTGGTGCTGGTGGTGTAGACGATCGGGCTGATTTCGGGGCACACCCCCGCCTCGGAAATCCGCTTGATCTCTTCATCGGATTTTTCGGGGAACGCGGCCTTGTTGCGGGCGATCACATTCTGTTTGATGCTCGGCGCGTTGTTGCTGGTCAAAGCTCTTTCGAACTTCTCCTCCTCATCGCTCAGATGCAAGGGGCCGACGAGCCGAAGATTCTTGTCCATCATCTCGGTGAGCGGATGGTTGGGCAGGTAATCGGCGCATGCGGAATCGAAATCGATCGACATTTCGGTACCGGTCATCAACGCGGCGCCTTTGGCGATATTGACCACACGTTCGTAGATATCCTTGGCTTGGCTGAGCTTCGGCGCGCGGACGAAGAAATAGAGCTTTGCAGTGGGATGGACCACGTTGGCGGATTCGCCGCCGGAATCGAGGTAGGCGTAATGGATGCGGGCTTCCTCGATGACATGCTCGCGCAGGAACTGGACGCCCACCGTCATCAACGTGGCGGCGTCAAGCGCATCCCGGCCCTGCTCAGGGGCCGAAGAAGCATGGGCGGCTATGCCCTTGAACGAGAAGTTCGCCTGCATCACCGCCAGAGTCGCGCAGGCCACCATGCCGCCGACATCCTGCGGATGCCAGGTGAACACCGCGTCCAGCCCGTCGAAGACACCCGCACGGGCCAGGAACGCCTTGCCGTAACCGCTTTCCTCGGCCGGGCAGCCGAAGAGCTTGATGGTTCCGCTCATGCCTTTCTCTTCCATGAACGTCTTGATGGCCACGGCGGCACCCACGGCGCCCATGCCGAGCAGGTTGTGCCCGCACGCCTGACCGGGGCCGCCCTCGACCACGGGCTTGCGCTTGGGATTGCCGGCTTCCTGGCTGGAATTGCCCAAGGCGTCATACTCACCGGTGATGCCGATTTCCGGCTTGCCTGATCCGTAGGTGGCGATATAGGCATAATCCATGCCTCCAACGCCCTTCTGAATCCTGAAGCCTTCCTTTTCCAACAGCTGATAGTGCTGTTCTACGGATTTGGGAACCGTAAACCGGGTTTCCGGGGTCTCCCAAATATGATCGGACGCCGCAATGAACTCGTCTTTCTTTTCGTCGACGATGTCCATGATGCGTTGCTTGTCAGTGTCAACCATGACATTTCCTTTCTAATAATTACCACAAATCATCATTGAATATCGGTATCCGTGCCTTGTTGCACGAAAGCCGGGAATCGATGCCCCGATTATCTGAGACCAAAGTCGGCGCACGATAATCAAACCGAAAAGCGATACGCGATCATCGACAGCGAAAACCGAAATCCTCACTATCCAATCGCGACGGTTCAGTCTTTCTTCTGCTCCGGGACCTTCACGAACAGCACCGTGATCGCCACACAGACCGCCACGCCTGCGAGGAACAGGAAGGCCGGGACGAACGAGCCTCCCATCGCCTTGACGAGGTAGCCGATGGCCGCCGGCGCCACGAATCCTCCGAGCGTGCCGCCGGTGTTGACGATGCCGATGACGGAGCCGATGACGCGTGCGTCCATGATCTTATGAGGCCAGGTGAAGATGCTCGTGAACACCAAAGCGCAGATCATGCTCAGCAGAATGAGCATGATGATGGAAACCACAAGATTCTTCGAGAGCACGAACGCCACGATCAGCACGGCCACAAGGAGAGCCGAAACGACGGTCGCCTGGCGTTCCTTGTGCAGGAAGAACTTGGAAAGCAGCGTACCCGAGAAAATCGTGGCCACGGTGGTGAAAATCGCATTGAAGGCCAGAATGTAGCCCATCTTGCCCATAGACATGCCGTACGTCTTGGTGATGTAGGAAGGCAGCCAGGAGATATTGCCGTAGGAAATGACGTTGACCAGGAACATGGCGATGAACAACACGATGACGTTGCGGTTTTTGATGACCTGAGTGAATTTCGGCTTCTCTTCCGGCTCCGCGATAGCAACTTGCGCAGTCTGTTTGCCCGGCTCGACCTGTTCGACTTCATCGACCGCATCGGCTTTCTCGACTTCGGTTGCGTCCTCTCTCTTGCCGTCCGTGACGAATATCCATATCATCAGGAACGCGACGAGGTAAAGGCTGCCCAGAACGGCATAGGCCACACGCCAGTTGCGGACCACCAGATGGGCTCCCAGCGTGAAAGCGAGGATGGCTCCGATACCGTTTGTCGACAGAATCAGCGACTGGACGAACGTGCGTTTTTTGCGCGGGAAGTTCTCGGCTATTGCCTTCGAGCAGCTAGGCGGATAGCCGCCGTGGCCGAGGCCGGCGCCGAAACGGATGACGATGAACAGCGCAAGACCGCTGACGGCCCCGAAAAGGTAGGAGAAAATGGCTATGAACACCATGGAGGCCATCAGCACCCGCCTGGCACCGAACTTGTCGGCCAGCCAGCCGCAGGGAACCTGCATAATCGAGTATGCCAGGAAGAACATCGACATGATGAGCCCGGTCTGGCCGGTGTCCAAATGGAACTGCGACGAAATCGGGATAATCGCGGTCGAGATCATGTTCTTGTCCATGTAGATCACGGAATAACCTGTCATCAAGGCCGCGATGAGCATGACCCCGCCGGTCTTTGAACCCGCTTCCAGCTTTTGAGCGCGAGTTTGCTCCATTCCCTTATTTCCTGCCATATGCCCCACCTTTGGAGTA
The DNA here is from genome assembly GCF_029395355.1 of Bifidobacterium sp. ESL0800. NCBI lineage: Bacteria > Bacillati > Actinomycetota > Actinomycetes > Bifidobacteriales > Bifidobacteriaceae > Bifidobacterium > Bifidobacterium sp. ESL0800. Next base: position 248,797 of record NZ_CP113913.1, on the reverse strand, counting down.
GATCTAACAGCTCTGACACAAGACATAGTACTGCCAGAAAACAGGAAACAACGAGAAATGTTCGAATTACCGAAGAATAATTATTGCTTGGAAATATCGTCTTTGCTCATGGAGCTTCCGGCGGCGAGCTTGCGCTGGCGTTCACGGCGCTTGGCGGCCTTGATCTTCGGGTTCTCCGCGCCTTCGCTCGGCGGCAGCTGGCAGAGCCATTCTCCGATGATGCCAACCACCATGTCGGCGAGGCAGATGATCGTGGTCACCGAGCATTGGATGATCACGTTTTGGAAATACGGGATGCCCCAATGACCAAGACACAACAGAAACTGTGCAAAATACCAGCCGGCCAGCCCGGCTCCGGCAATGCCGAGCGCCTTGCACAGCACCAGCGTGTAGACGGCTTTGGTGGGGTCGATCCAGCTTTTGCGCCTGGCCGGGTCGGTGATGGCATATTGGTGAACCTGCAGGGCCAGTATCAGAACCACCGCACCGAGCAATACCAGGATGAAGGCGACGAACCAAGGCGCGCCAATCAGCGAAAGCCCGCTCACTTCATCGGATTTGACCAGCATCGCACCGAAAAGCAGACCGATCAACGCTGCTATTACGTAATACCACCATGGGGTTCGTCGCGCACTCATTGCGTCTCCTCCAAGATCCAGCGGTCGTCCACCTTGCCGACGCGCGCTGCATCGGGTGCCATGGCCAGCAGGAAGGAGACCGGGTCGCCGTCGAGCCTCGCGTCTGGATCCATATCAAGCCAGGGGGCGAGGATCTCGGCCTGCTTTTTCGCCGCCGCCAACGGCAGTTCGATGGCATGTGCGATGGCTTCGGCAGTGTCTTCGGCGGCGCTTTCAGTCGCACCGCCGCCGTCTGATCCGGTTACGTCCTTGAGGCTCATGGTCTCGCCCTCGACATCGACCAAACGCAACGCGACGGCCCCTTCGTGGGCTGCCGAAAGAGAATCGAGCAACGACACGATGGCCTGCGGCTTCAATTTGGTGGTCAGTTGGATGACCGCTGCACTGGCGTCGGAGCTGTCGACGCCCATGACATGGTAGAGCGGTGAGATCCCTTCGATCTGATTGCCCGGCACCGCGTCAAGCGAGACGATAACAGCGCGGAACCGCTTGGCTGCATCGCTGGTTTTGCTGCGCATGGCGATGATGGCACGTCGCGGGACCGCGTAGACGTCCTCGGCTTGGTCTCGCTGGAGAGCCTGTGACTTTTGGGCTTCATCCTGGCGCTGCTGCTCACCTATCGTCGCGCCCGCCAACGAGGCCTTGGTAGGAGCGGCACCGCCGAGCAAACCCGTCACCGCGGTATCATTGCCCTCGGAAGTCCCGCCCGTACCAACCGTCACGGGCACATCGGCGATGGTAAGCCTTGTTATGGCTTTATCGTCCTCGTTTTCGACCTCATTATCCTGTGTATCGGCCGAATCCTCGAGTTTCAGCGTGACTTCGGCATGTACCGTGCCTTGGGCGACGGCTTCAAGCAAGCGTTGCCATACCTCGGCGCCGGCCGCGACATCCTCGCTTCTTGTCTCGTCGAACGAAAGCGAAAGCCGCGCTCCTACGCCGAGGGGCGTGCCATCAGCTGTCACGCCCCTCGACCCTTGCGAATCATCAATCAACGAATCCGACATAGCTCACTCGGATTCTTCCGTCTTCATACCCACGGAACGCTTGAGCGAGTCGGGAATCGGCACCGGCGGGATATCGGAATCGGGACGCGACGCGTCGGAAAGCCAGAGCCCGCGTTCCGGAGACATCTTCAGATTGGCGAAGATGACCTTCAGTTCCTTCTCGTTCAAGGTCTCCTTGACGAGCAGCTGACGTACCAGCTCATCGAGCACGTCACGGTTGGCCGTGATGATCTTCCACGCCTCGGTGTGCGCGGTCTCGAGCATGCCGTGCACCTCTTCATCGATGATGTCCTGCGTACGCTCGGAATAATCGTGGATGAAGTTGTTGGCGGAATCCTCGCCGTGCTCGGAATCGCCCCACTTGACGGCTCCCAGTTTGGAAGACAGGCCGAATTCGATGACCATCTTGCGGGCGATCTGCGTCGCCTTCTCGATGTCGTTGGAGGCGCCGGTGGTCGGATCGTGGAAGACGATCTCCTCAGCGGTGCGCCCGCCCATGGCGTAGGCCATCTGGTCCAACAGCTCGTTGCGCGACTGGGAGTAGCGGTCCTGGGTGGGCATGACGGCGGTATAGCCCAGGGCACGGCCTCGCGGCAGAATCGTCACCTTGGTCACCGGGTCGGTGTGGTGAAGTGCGGCGGCGACCAGCGCATGGCCACCTTCGTGATAGGCGGTGTTGCGCATCTCGTCCAGAGCCATGCCACGCGACTGGCGCTTCGGGCCGGACTGGACGCGGTCGATGGCCTCGTCGATGGCACGGTTGTCGATCAGCTGCGCTCCCACACGGGCGCAGAGCAACGCCGCCTCGTTCAGCACGTTGGCCAGATCGGCACCGGTGAAGCCGGGGGTGCGGACCGCGACGGTGTGCAGATCGACGTCCGGGACGAACGGCTTGCCCTTGGCGTGCACCTTCAAGATCTCCTCGCGGCCTTCCAAATCGGGGGCCTCGACGGCCACCTGACGGTCGAAACGGCCGGGGCGCAGCAGCGCCTCGTCCAAGACATCCGGACGGTTGGTGGCGGCGATGATGATGAGGTTGGTGTCGTTGTCGAAACCATCCATCTCGACGAGCAGCTGGTTCAGGGTCTGCTCGCGTTCGTCGTGACCGCCGCTCATGCCGGAGCCACGCTTGCGGCCCACCGCATCGATCTCATCGATGAAGATGATGGCCGGGGCGTTCTTCTTGGCCTCTTCGAAGAGGTCGCGCACACGCGAGGCACCAAGGCCGACGAACATCTCGACGAAGTCGGAACCAGCCATGGAATAGAAGGGCACGCCCGCCTCACCGGCAACGGCTCGTGCGAGCAGGGTCTTGCCGGTTCCAGGAGGGCCGTAGAGCAGCACGCCACGCGGAATGCGCGCGCCGAGCGCCTTGTACTTCGAGGGATCCTTCAAAAAGTCCTTGATTTCCTCGACTTCGGCCACGGCCGCTTCCTCACCGGCCACGTCGGAGAACTTGGTGGTCGGGGTCTTGCCGTCCAGCAGCTTGCCGTTGTCTTTCTTGCCGCCCATGCCGAATATGCCGTTCATGCCGCCGCTCATCCGGCTGAACAGCCACCAGCACAGCAGCAGCAGAATCACGAAGGGCAGCAACGTGGAAATGAGATAGGCCATCATCGAATCGGACTGCATGTCCGCGCTCCAGCCGTTCTTCGGATCGGCCTTCTTGACGGTTTTCAGTACCTCGGGCCCTTCGGCCAAGGTGTAATAGAACTGGACGTCACGGCCGTAATCGTGGTTGGACTTGGTGTTCGGGTCGGTCTTGGTGAAGTTCTGGTCGAGTTTCAACTTGACCATCTGTTTGTTGTCGATGATCTGGATGCGGTTGGTGCTGCCCTGTTGGATGAGCTCCATACCGTCCTTGGTATCGATGGTCTGCGTGCTGTTGGAGTTGAACAGCTCGAAACCCGCGAACACCAGAATGACCAAAACCACGATCCAGAGCACAGGTGACTGCCAGAACGGCCGCTTCTCGTTGGGGTTCCGGTCGCCTTTGTTGTTGCGGTTGTTGTTCTTGTTGCCGTTATTGGGATTGTTGCCCCTGTTGAAGGGGTTGAAAGGATTGTTGTTATTGTTGTTCGGCCCATTTGGGTTGCCCATCGGCCCCAAGGGATTACGGGGATTCTGAGGATAGCTCATACTGCTGCTCCTTCATAGACTGACGGCTTCAAAACCGCGATGGAATCAAGATTGCGGAAATGCTCGTTATAGTCAAGCCCGAAACCGACCACGAACTCATCTGGTACTTCGTAACCCTTATATTTCAGCGGCACCTCGACCTCTCGGCGGGATGGTTTCTCCAGCAGCGCAAACACCTCGACGCTCGCCGCCCCACGTTCCCTGAGTTCATTGGTCAGCCAGTGCAGCGTGAAGCCTGAATCGATGATGTCTTCGACGATCAGGATGTTGCGCCCTTTGACGTCACAGGACAAATCCTGACGGACGGTGATCTTCCCGCTGCTTTCAGTCCCCTCCCCATAGGTGGAAAGGCTCATGAAGTCCATCTGCGCATCGATGCTCAAAGCCTGTGAGAACGCTGCCAGCGTGTTGACAGCCCCCTTGAGCACGGCCACAAGCAAGAGATCCTTGCCTGCGTAATCTTTGCTCACTTGCGCTGCCACTTCTTTGATCTTGCGCTCGATCTGTGCTTTTGACACCAGTTCATGATCAATCTTGTCCTGTACATCCGCAATTTGCATAAAAACCATTTTTACACACGCGAATGACGTGTTTCTGCCTATTGACTGAATATCCGCTGGGAAGTGAAACAGCACCTTGCCCGTGCCAGTCGGTCACCAACGCCTCGATCGATAATACGTGCCGCAAGGAAAACGGTACATCGAGCCGCGCAAGCACTCGGGCGATGGTGCGACGACGAATCGCCGAATGGGCCTCAAACAACGCATCGACCCGCATCACGGCTGCCGCCCCATCGACCTTAAAACGAACGGCCTGACGATACAAATCGTCGGTCTCAAGCTCAAGGAAATCCCTGTCTGCGCTTGCCACGCGCGCCGCCTGCGCCAAATGGGCCGGGACGTCGCCGTTGAAGAATCCGGACAGGTAGGGCATCAGGGTGTGTCGCACGCGGGAGCGCAACGGGTAATGCTGCGGCAACGGCTCATCCGTTTCGAAGGCATCACCATTGGTCGGGTCATCCCACCATTCGATTCCCAGTTCCCTGCAGATAGCAGTGGTCTGGGCACGTGTGACGTCAAGGAACGGACGGATAAAACGGATGTCGCCGCGCACGAATGCGGAAGGCATACCGGCCAGCGCGTCGATACCGGCCGAACGGGTCAATACATCCATCAACACCGTTTCCGCCTGGTCGTCACGGGTGTGCGCCAGCAGAACCGCGGAAGCGTGCAGATCACTTGCGGCCTCTACGATGGCCTCATAGCGCGCCTGCCGCGCGGCATCCTCGACACTTCTGCCGCTTTCGATTGCCTTGACGTCGATGACCCGCACGATGACGGGGTCGAGTCCCAGGCCTTTGCAACGCGCTGCCGCGAGCCGGGCGACCTCTCCTGAACCGGGCTGAAGCCGGTGGTCGACGATGACGGCCCCACAATGCACGCCCAACATCGCGCAAACGATATGGCTTACGGCCGCGAGCGCCATCGAGTCCCGTCCGCCCGAGCACGCCACCAGGACCGTCGGAGCGTCGGCGGCGGGAGCGTGTTCGCCGTGTTCGGCGAAACGGGAATCCTGACGCCGGATTCCCGCCTCTGCAAGGGCGCCGCGAACCTGACCGACGGCTTTTTTCATCATCGCCGAATATGCCATCCTCTTCCCCTCTCTTAGAGCCCGGCCAGCGCCGAGATGAAGGCATCCACCGCGTTTTTGGCGGCCAGATAGTCCTGCGGGTTGTTGACGATGACCGCGAAGGCGAGCACACCGCCGTTCCTACGCGAAACATTGCCGGCGATTGACGTGACCTGATCCAGGGAACCGGTTTTGACGCGCAGCAGACCTGCCGCGTCCGGGTCTTCAAGACGGTTTTTGGCAGTACCCACCAAGCCGGGAACGGACAGCCCTTCGGCGGCGGCCGCCCCAGGTCCGGCTTTGAGATTGTGGGTCTGCACTTCGACCAGGGTCTTGACCTCAAGCGAAGAGCCTTCGGAGAGACCTGAGCAATCGGCCATAGTGAGGTTCGTCGTATCGACGCCGAGCTTGCCGAGTCTGGCCTTGACGGCCTGCGTCGCACCAACCGGGCTGTTGGCCTCGCCGTTTTTGAGGGCCAGAAGCCTGCCGAACTCCTCGATCAGGGTGTTGTCGGAATGACGCAGCGTGAAGGCCATCACCTCGGCCAGGCTCGCCGAAGCAACCGTGGCGACGCGTCTGGCGGTCTTCGCCGTTTTCCCGGCTGTTATATCGTCTTCTACCCCGATGCCGCGTTGGCCGAGCAGGGAGGCGAACACTGTTGCCGCATCGTGGGCCGGCGTGGTCGACATTTCCGGATAGGCAGTGTACAGGTCAGGGTCGTGCTCTGCGCCTTGCCATTGCCGCCCTCCATCGACGGCCATCGAGGAGATGCCGGTGAAATTGGTGTTGCCCACATTGTTGGAGGCGATGGCAGCCGGGGAACGAACAGCGCCGAAAAGCGTATCGTCGTATTGCAGATGAATCCGGCTGATGTCTCGCTTGTTGAGCTGGGCCACGGTTTGGTCGGCAAGGGTGGCGAGACCGGCTCTGCCGTTGATGTGGTTGGGGTCGCTTGCCCCTGCGCCCAGCAGCATATCCCCGTCCGATTTGAGCGTCAACGTCGTCTGTCGGGCATCGCCCGCGCCGGCGGATACCGGTTCAAGCAGGGCGTCCGTATGAAAGACCGAACCCATATCGAGGCTCGAAGAAGCAGCCAAAGCCGTCAGGGTTTTCATGGTCGAAGCCGGTTCACGGGGCGTATCCGGGGCGCGTGAATCGACGATCTTGCCGTCGGCGTCGGCGACGGCAAGCGAAAAATCATTTCCCAGACCGGCGGTTGAAGCAAAGGCGTTGATCACCGCCTCCGTCGCGTTTTTGTCGATCGGCTTGTCCAAATCCGCCGGGCCTGCGATGGATTTGGCGTCAATGATGGATCCGGAAAAGGCAGGAGACGTTTTGCCTGCGGGAAGTATCGTAAGCGGACCGGGCATCACCCCGTTGATGTCAGCGGCGAAATAGCCCGCCGCGACCAGCAACGTCACCAATACGGAAACGACGATGCGCCACGCACGGTTGCGTTGCACATGAACCATCTTGCGCGCGTGCGCCCCGTGTCTAAGATGAGATGATTGCGCAGTATCCACTTGCTACTCCCCTATGCTCCAAAAGCCAATCTAGCCTTTGTGCTCGATGGGCTTCCACTGCGCCTTCGAGAAGATGGCCTGGAAGGAGATCGGCACGTAACTGGCCATGTAGATGGGGAAGCTCAGCACATAAGCCAGAAGCTCCTTGTTGGAAGCGCCGATCTGGCCACGCTCGGCAAAGACCGTGAGCGCCGCCAGGAACATCATGCCCAAGAGACCCAGACCGCCGCCGACCAGCCAACTGGACAGCGAATTGAGCTGGCTTGGCCATGAGACGAAACCGAACGCGGCGAACAGCAGCCCGAGCAGCACACGCAAAACCCCGAGCACCGTGAACGGGCAGATCAACATGGTGAAATCGACGGCGGAGAAATCGCGTTCGCGCACTGCGCGGCGGATCAGCTGGGGGCCGTAATAGCGGAATACCTGCAGGAAGCCCTTGCTCCAACGCAGCCTCTGCCTCCAGCTTTGGCCGAAGGAATCGGGCTGCTCGTCGTAGAGGATGGCGGTGCCGCAGTAGCCGATGCGGTCGCCGTGCAGCACAGAGTCCATGGTGAACTCGAGGTCTTCGGTCAACAGATGGAATTTCCAGCCGTTGTTGCGCTGCATCACCTCGCGCGAGAACATGAATCCGGTGCCGCCGACGTGGCAGCTGGAGCCGAAGAGCATGCGCGAGTTGTTGAGGAAGCGCGACTCGCGGATGAACCAGAGCGCCGAACCGGAGGAGACCCAGTTGTCGGAAAGGTTGGTGGAGTTACGGTAGCTGGTCAAAATCTTGAAACCCGATTGGAAGGCCTTGTTCATCTCCTCTATATAGTGCCGGTCAAGCCGGTTGTCGGCGTCGAAGACGAAGAAGGCGTCGTAGTCGCCGGCGACGCCCTGCTCGATCATCGCATCGAGCAGGTAGGTCAACGCGTAGCCTTTGCCGACCTGTTGCAGATTGTGGCGTTCGACGACGTGGCAGTCCATCGCCCGTACCACTTCGGCGGTTTTATCGGTGCAGTTGTCGGCCACCAGCCAGATGTCGACAAGACGCGAGGGGTAGGTCTGGGCTCTGATGGAATCGATGAGATGAGGCACGACATTTTCCTCATTGCGCGCCGAAATCAACACGGCATAGCGTTTGTCCATCGGAGCTTCAGGAAATGTAATACGGTGATGGAACAACGACGCGACGATGCAGACCGCCTGATAACCGAGGCTCGCCGCACCCAGAATGAACATCAGGATGTCCAGGATATTGAGCAATACCATTTCAGCGCCACCTGACCCTCGGGTTATCCGTTTTTGTGTCATCTACCGTATCGTTGACCACTTTACCCGAGGTCGCGCCCTTGCCTTTCGGCACACGGTTCCCGCCCTTCGCATCGCGCGCACCCTTGGGCTTGTCTTGGTGCAGCTCCTGGGTGTCAAGGTCGTCGGCACCATCCGAGTCGCTGCCCTTAAGCGGTTTACGCTTGGTCTTTTCGGATCCGGCAAGCACTCCCTTGGGGATGGCGATGGTCTCGGATTCGTCGAGGTCGTGGCTGGTGGCTTTGGCATTGGACTCGACTGAGATGCGATACATCTCGTCGCGCAGGTTGCGCAGGTTGTCGTCGACGGGGACACGTGCGCTCGTGCCTTTGGCGGCACGCGGCATATGTTCGGCGACCGGCTGAACCACATGCTCGTTGAACGCCTCGGCCCCGGCGACGACCTTGGATTTCTTGACCGGCTCCGGGTCGCTCATCAACGGCGACTCCACCAGTTCGTATCGCTTGGTATACACCTTGAACAGGGCCTGCAGGCTGGCGGTGATGGGCAGAGCGAGGAAGGCGCCGAGCGCGCCGAACACCGCCCCCAGGACCAGCACCGAAAGGAAGGCGATGGCCGGGTTCAGGTCCATGGTGCGCTGCGAGACCTTCGGCGAGATGATCAGATTCTCGATCTGCTGGTAGATGACGATGAAGACGACCACGGCCACCCCGTAGACGAACCCGCGCGAGCTCCAGGCGAAGATGACCGGAAGCGCGCCGCCGATATAGGTGCCGATGGTCGGCACGAACTGCGAGACGATGCCGCAGAAGAGAGCCAGAGGCAGCCAGTTGGGCACCTTGATGGCCATCAGGAATATCGAGGTGAAGAAGGCGTTGAACGCCGCGAGGATGGTGCGCGAGAAGAGGAAACCGGAGATCTGGTCCTGCACGATGGTCCAGGCCAGCAGGAAGCGGCGCTGGGTGACCGGCCCGAGCCACTGGCACAGGCTTCTGCGCATCTTGGGGCCGGCGGCGGAGACGTAGTAGGTCACCATGACAATGGTCAGTACGTTGAGCAGTGCGCTGAACACGCCCATCGTGGTGCTCAACGCCTGTCCGGCGAAATCGGTGACCCAGGAGGTCTGCACGTTCTTGGCGATCTCGCTTCCCAGATTGGATATCTCCGGGAGCTTGAAATCCGTGTATTGGGCCACCAGATGCTGCGCCTGCGCGTAGAGATCGGGGATGCCTTTGATCATCGAAATCATCTGGACGACGAACATGTTGCCGAACAGACCCAACAATGCGATCACGATGACGATAAGTCCTATGAGGCACACGGCTGCCGCGGCCCCGCGTTTCCATCCGTGACGCACGAGACGAACGACCAGGGGTTCCATGGCGAGTGCCACAAAAATCGAGATGACGATGTCGAGGACGATGAACGCGACCTTGCCCCACGACCTGAAGATGAAGATGCAGACGAACACGGCTATTGCGGTATAGAGCAAGGCGCGGCCCCACCAGTCCGGCGGCCTGCGGGAATCGCCCTTCTGCGGGAAAACCGAGGCGAAATCTATCTTTTGGCTTTCGCTGCCACCAGTTTCTTGTCCACGTTTCTTCATGGTTTTCAATCCTACCCCGCCCCATGTGTAGACGACTTGGAATATCCTCATATATCATGGTCAAAGTTTCCATCGTGATACCCGCGTACAACGAGCAGGAGCGCATCGTCAGCTGTCTGAGCAATGCCGTCTGCCAGTCCGTTGCACCCTACGAGGTCATCGTCGTCGACAACAAGTCAAGCGATAAAACCTGTGAACTGGTGCAACGCTTCATTGACCATCAGCCCAGCCCTTCGCCGGTCAAATTAGTCCACCAGGACAAGGAACAAGGGCTTATTCCCACGCGCGATTTCGGTTTTTCCGCGGCGCTTGGCGATGTGTACGGCCGTATCGATGCGGACTGCATGCTCAAACCGGACTGGGTGGAGGTCGTCTCCGATATCTTCGAGCGTGACCCGAGCGCCATGGGCGCCACCGGCCCTGCGGTCTATTACGACATGCCCGCGGAACGACTCGGATTGGAAGGCGACAACAAAGTACGCAAGGTCACCTATCGCGCGGACGACGACAAGGTGCTGCTGTTCGGCTCGAATATGGCGGTGCGGGCCAGCGCGTGGGAGAAAATCAAAGACAACGTGTGCCGTGACAAGGCGGACATCATGCACGAGGACATCGACATCTCCCTGCATCTGCTTGACCAAGGGCTGAAAACCGTCTACTGCGAGGCAATGATCACCGGGGTCAGCGCACGTCGCATGGACACCTCGTTCTCTTCATTTCGCAAGTATATGCAGCGCTTTCAGAACACCTTCGACGCCCACCCGAACCATACGCGTGCGCACGACACCGAACGGACGCTGTACGCGCTCTATCCGGCGCTGCGGGCCTTCTACCCGGTCTATCAGAAATACCTCAATCACAGGAACGTCAATCCGGCACGGCGCATCTGGAGCAAGGAACAGCACGAAATAAGCAACCACCGCTGAATTGAATGTATTTCGCCGAGCAATCAAAAAGTTCGCCGTCAGGGTGTAAGCTGTATGGCTTGCATCTTCAGTAGCTCAGTAGCATGGTCGCGAAATATACCCTTGGCCTCACGACAACGGCGATTACTGCAGATGCTGCATTGCAGATAGCCATGGATCGTATACCAAAGATGGGGAGTGCAAATGGAAACGCAACTGGTGGCGTGGGGCTGGCAGGCCCTTTATCTTTTTGAGGCGTTGGTCCTCTCGACCTCCATAGGTCTCGAGCGCCAGGCCAAGCACAAAGACGCCGGTACGCGCACCCACGCCTTGGTGGGCGTCGGCTCGGCGCTGTTCGTCATCATCAGCAAGTACGGCTTCCTGGACGTGCTCACGGCCTCACCCAACATCCGAGTGGATGCGGCACGTGTGGCCGCTCAGATCGTCTCCGGCATCGGCTTCATCGGCGCGGGCGTCGTCTTCACCCAGCGTTCGCACGTCCGGGGGCTGACCACGGCCGCCTCGATCTGGATGACCGCGGCCATCGGCTCGGCCTGCGGTGCCGGCCAGTTCGTGCCGGCACTGACCTGCACGGCCCTTTACTTCCTGGCGGTGACGCTGCTGCCTTTCCTCACCAGGCTGATCGCGCCCGGAATCGGCAACGATGACATCCTACGTTTGAGGTATCGCGACGGACACGGCATATTGCGTTCGATTCTTTCGGTGTGCGCCCAGCACAGTGTCTCCGTCGAAGGCTTTTCCACCAGAAAATCAAAGGACGACGATGACGAAGAGCCTGGCAGCCGCGGTCATGTGGTTTCAGCCGACCTCGAGGTGCGTGGACGTGACAGCAAGGAGCTGATCGGCGACCTGAGCAATATCGACGGAGTGATTTCCGTCACAAGAATCAATAATAACGATTGACGTTCTGCCGATAGTCCCTTCCTGATCGTTTCATCTGGCACTATCGGCAATTACCGTGATGGGTTAATATCGGACAGATGCTATATTGGGTACGTTCGTCTGATTACTAAATTTTCGAGAGGCCAGGTTGGGTATGCCAAATCAACAGGGGCTCCTGTTGCGCGATGATCTGAAACGCGTAGTGGAAACGTTGCACTCCGAAGAGGACAACGTCACCCCGTATCGCGAGGATTACCGTCACTTGCTCGATAACCACGGCAAGATGATCCGGGCTTCTGTGGTCCTGCTGTTTTCCTACGCCACGCAATCGGACAGCCCGCAACCCGCAGCCAAGGACGTGGTCACGGGGGCGGCCGCCATCGAGATGCTGCATCTGGCCACCTTGGTGCACGACGACGTGCTCGACAACGCCTCGGTACGACGCAATCAGCCGACGGTGCAAACGGTACGTGGCAACAAGGCCGCGATTTATCTGGGCGACCTCATCCTTTCGCGCTACATGGAAATCATGTCCATCATCTCTCCGGACAAGGCCTTCATCGCCGAGCAGGCCCACACCGTCAACGAGATCGTTTGCGGCGACTTGCTGCAGGAATGCGCGCGACACGATACCAGCACCACCAAGGAATACTATGAGAAGGCCATCGCGGGCAAAACAGCGGCTCTGTTCCGCCTGGCGGCCATCACCGGCATCAAACTCAGCGTCAGCGAGCCTACAGCGCAGGCTCTGGAGCAAGCCAAGACATTCGGACTGCACTTGGGCATGGCCTTCCAGATTCTCGACGACGTGGAGGATTTCAACGTCGCCCACGACACCGGCAAGCCGAAGCTCGAGGACATTCGCGACGGCATCTACACGCTGCCCGTCATTCTGGCGATTGCGGCCGACCCGGCGTTCACGGATATCGTCAAACGCGACGACCCGCTGCAAGTGCTCGATTACTTCAAGGCCCATCCGCAGTTCATCAAGGGTGCCAAAGACGAGGCACGCAATCACCTACAGGCCGCAAAGGCCGCCATCACGGACAATGCCTACCCGCCGATCAACGCAGGCACCGCCAAGGCGCTGACCGACGTCATCGACAGGTTCATCAAGACCATCTGAATTCCGAATCAGCGATTTCGCATACAACATATGGCAATGCATTTGACGGGCGGATGCTTGGTAAGCATCCGCCCGTCAAATGCATAGAGGCTTATATTCGAGCCCCATATTGCCGGACGTTTCTCCTCCGACCTGTTGCTGTTATTTGCTGTCGTTCAGCGCGCCGTTTCCAGCTCGCCGACGTCCAGGCGGTAGAGCTCACGGAATCGCTCATTGGTGCGGTAAAGTTCGGTGGGAGCGCCTTGCATGGCGATCTTGCCGTTGTCGAGGAAAATGACCTTGTCGGACTGTTCGAGCCCTTGCAGATGGTGGGTGACCCAGAGCATCGTCCGCTCGCCGGCGGCGGAGAAGATCATCGACATCAGCTCGCGCTCGGTGATCGGGTCAAGGCCGATGGTCGGTTCGTCCAGCAGGATCACCGGAGTGTCTTTCAGAACGATGCGCGCCAGGGCGATGCGTTGGCGCTGGCCGCCGGAGAAGCGCTGGCCGGCCTCGTCCACTGAAGTGTCGATGCCGTCGGGAAGAGCGGCGACCGTCTCGTCGAGCTGCACGGCCTTGAGCGCCGCCCACACGTCGTCATCGGTGGCGTCGGGAGCGCCCAGACGCACATTTTCGGCGATGGTGGAGTTGAAGAGGAAGGCCTGCTGGTTCAGGTAGCCGAAGACGCGGGCACGTTCGTCCTGCAGCGCCGCGACGGGAATGCCGTTGATGGTGATGCTGCCCTGCTGCGGAACCAGATCGCCCAGCAACAGCTGGAGAATTGTCGTCTTGCCTTCCCCGCTGGGCCCGAGCAGCGCGACCTTCTCCCCCACTTTGATATGCAGGGTGAAGTCATCGAGCAGCGTCGGCTGGCCGGGACCGTAGGCGAAGGTGACATGGTCGAAATCGATGGATTTGATAAGGCCGTCGAGCTTTTGCTGCGCCACCGGGGCCTGTTGACGCGCTTCGACGCGGTTGGTGAGGTCGTTCAGGTGCTCGAGGGAATCGCTGTACAGCGGTATCTCGGCAGTGGCCTGAGCCACGTTGATGAAACAGTCGACCAGCGGGAAGACCGCCAGCACGATGGAAGCGGACCAGTCGGCGATGGACTTGGACCCGGTCATGGTCAGCCCGGCCCCGACCATCAGGCCGATGGCGATGACACCGAAGACAATCTGGATGGCGAAGTTGCGCCAGCGTTCGAAGGCCTTCTGCTGGTCCTTGCTCTCCTGGATGCGTCGGTATTCGTCCGCTCCGATGGCCACGAAGTCCTTGTCTTTGTGGGTGATCACCCAGTCGCTCAGGCCGAGGTAGCTTTCGGTGACCTTGGTGTATTCCTGTGCCTGCTGCTGCTTTTCCAGCTCGAAATGGCCGGTTGAGAAGCTCAACGAGACCAACGGAATCAGAATCAGCACCAGCGCGAGCATCAGGAACAGCAGCAGCGAGGAGGTCCAGGAGAAGATGCCCATGGCGATGGTGACCACGATCCAGAGGATATAGGCCACCACCGTGGGGAAAATGGTGCGCAGGTAGAAGTTCTCGAGGTGATCGAGATCGTCCGCCAGCAGGCTCAACACGCTGCCCGTGCGTTCGTGTTCATTGAGGAACGCGGCGTCCTTGGAGAGGGTGCGGTAAAGCTGCACGCGCAACTTGGAGATGACATGGAGCACCCAGTCGTGGCTTTTGAGCTGTTCGACGTATTTGAAGACCGGTCTGCCGATGCCGAAAGCACGCGTCAGGACGATCGGAACGTAGACCATGAGAATGTTATAGGGCATACGCGCCGAGCGGTTGATGAGGTAACCGGCGGTGAACATCAGGGCGGCGGCGCAGACGAAGGTCATGGACCCCAGGAAGAAGATCAGGGCGAGCGTGCGCTTGTTCTCCTTCAGGTACGGCCAGAACCAATGGTCGTTGTCCCATATCTTGAGGTAGTCGCGCAGGCTTTTCTTTCCGCCCGGCTGCGAACTTGGAACATCGGAGGCGGAAACGGGGGCTTTGCTGGTTGTGTCGGTTTCACTCATTGTCGTGCCACTCAAACCGTTCATATTCTTGGTTTCGGTTGTGTCGATACTTGCTTTACTTGCCGTTTCAGTCGAGGTACTGGTCAATCTGGTTGCCTCCCATCTCGCTGATGAGGTGGTCGAGGGGACCACCGGCACCGATCAATTCCTTGGGCGTGCCGGATTCGACTATCTTTCCTTCGTCGAGGACGAGCACCTGGTCGACGTTGGCAAGCCAGTGCAGTCGATGCGTGGCCAGGATGACCAAGTGGTTGTCCATAATCGGAAGCAGGGTCTTCTTCAAGTCGTATTCGGTTTCGATGTCCAAGTGGGCGGTGGGCTCGTCGAAGAGCAGTACCTCGCGCGACTGGTCGAGAAGGACTCGTGCAAGCGCGATGCGCTGGGCCTGCCCGCCGCTGATGCCGCGGTTGCCCTCCCCGATCAAGGTGCCGAGCCCCTCGGCAAGTTCGTCCAGCCACTCGTCGAGTCCGGCTTCATGGGCGGCCGCCTTGACGTCCTGTTCGCTGGCATCGTTGACATAGAAACGGATGTTGTCGGCAATGGAGCCGCTGAAAATGTATGGAGTCTGAGGAATGTAGCTGATATGGCGCTGCCATGCCTCGACGTTGAAATTCTTCAACGGCTTGCCATCCAGCTCGATGAAACCAGCATGGGGAATATTGAATCCTGCGAGCAGATTGATCAGCGTCGACTTGCCGGCACCGGACTTGCCGATGACGGCGATTTTGCCGTAGCCTCTGAAACTCATGGAGACATGATGCAAGGCATCCGGCTGGGCGGCCGCCTGGATTCCAGAAATGCCGGTTTCAGCTTGAGCCTGCTTTGTGTCTTGATCGCCTTGACCTTCGCGCTGCTGTTCCACAGCGTTCATCGCGACGCTGTGACTTGCCACACTCTGGCTTTCGTCTTCACCTTCCGGCTTGCTACCGGCAGGATAGGCGAAGTCGACGTCTTCGAGTTTGAGCTCGCTGTCGGCCTTCCAGCCGTCCCACTTGGTTTCGGTGTCCTGCGGGGTCTCCGGGCCGTCGATGAAGCTCATGATATCGTGCAGAGCGTTCTTGCCGTCGAGGGTGGCGTGGTAGTTGTCGCCGAACTGACGCACGGGCAGGAAGTAATCGGGGGCCATGATCAGCGCGAACATGGCCGGGAAGAGCGGCATGGTGCCGTTGACCAAGCGCAGGCCGAGAAAGACGGCCATGATGGCGATGCCGAGCGTGGTGAACCAGTCGAGGGCGAAGGTCGAGGTCATCGCGACCTTGAGCACGTCGATGGTGCGTTTGCGGAACCGTTCGCTGACGCTGTAGATCTCGCCTTCGTATTCCTTGTCGACGCCGAGCATCTTCAGGGTCGGCAGGCCGAGGATGCTGTCGACGAATTTGGTGTTGAGGATATTGAACTGGGCATATTGCTTGTTGGAGCGGTCACGTGCGGCAAGTCCCAGAATGACCATGAAGAAAATGATCAGCGGGTACATCAGCAGCAGCACCAGGCCGCTCACCCAGTCCTGCCACCATACGGCGATCAGGATGACCAACGAGATCAACATCATGTCGGTCATCTTCGGCAGGAGGATCTCGATATAGTGCTCGACCTGGTCGAGGCCGTCGATGAGCATCGTCACCGTCGAACCGGTGCCGCGTGAAGCCAGCGCCTGCGGACCAAGCCGGAAGATCTTGTGCTGGAGCTGAGGTCGTATCTGCCCTGCCACGTATTTGCCGTATTTGCTGGAAATATGCTGCTTGGCCACATCGCACAAATGACGCACGGCATAGAAAGCGAGAAATTCCAGAGACGGGCCTATGAGCGCGGAAACCGCATGAAGCTTCCATATCTCTACCAGTCCCCGCGCCAAGCCATGGGCCTGGCCGACGATGGACAGCGCCTGCAGAAGCGAAAGCAAGGCCAAAAGCCCCATACGCTGCCGCACCCCGTCGAACCTGAATAGACTTTTATCGATCACGACCAGTCCCAACTACTAACGGATATTTTTTAAGACAAAGAAAGCCCGATACTCCCCCGCATCAATGAACATTATTGCACATTCATCGCTGCGGGATAAGAGCATCGGGCATTGATCTAACTTTCAGGCGAAAGAACGAACATCAGTCCGTCACTCGGCCAAAGCCGCCTTGATGGCTTCTGGCGAGTTGTCCGTGAGCAAACGCTTGCGCTGGATGAAATACGACCAGCTGAAGTAGATCAGGACAATCGGCAGGAGGCAGCAAAGCACGATGGTCATGATTTCCAGCGTGTACTGCGAAGACGAGGCGGTGGACACAGCCAGGCTCTTGGACGGATCGGTCGCGATCATCACGTTCGGGAAAAGCCCGTTGAAGATGAAGGCGATGATACCGGCAAGGGTGACGCCGGAAGCGAGGAAGGCGAAACCTCCGCGCTTCTTGTAGGCTGCAAGATGTCCACAGATCGTCGCGGCCAGGATGACCACGGTGATCAGCAGTGTGGACTTGGTGCGACGCTGATAGAAATCAGTGAAGATGAACGCCAGGATGACGAAGATCACGAGCGCCGGGTAGGCGATCCAGTAGGTCTTCTTGGAGGTGTTGAGCATCCTCTCGGACGTCGCTTCGTCGAGCTTGAGGCTCAGGAAGTGCAGACCGTGCAGGAAGCTGAAGAACACCACAGCCACACCACCGACGATGGAGAGCAGGTTGACCACGTCGAAGAAACCGGCGTGAACGTTGCCCTGAGCATCCATCGGAACGCCCTGGATGACGCTGGTGAGCATCATACCCAGGCCGAACGGCGCGATGACGCTGCCGGCGAAGTTGGCCCACTGCCACACGTTGCGCTCACGATCGGTGATGGCGTGTGCGGCGAACTCGAAGGAGACGCCACGCAGAATCAGGCCGACCAACACGATGAAGAGCAGCAGGTAGTAACCGGAGAAGAGGCTCGCATACCACAGCGGGAAGGAAGCGAACATGGCGCCGCCGCCGGTGATGAGCCAGACCTCGTTGCCGTCCCAGTGCGGGCCGACCGCACGCATGTACAGCGCACGCTCATCGCCGTTATGGGCCAGCACGCGGGTGGCCATGCCGACACCGAAATCAATGCCGTCAAGGAAAAGGAAGATGGCGAATACCAAAGCAATCACAAAGAACCACAGCAATTGCAGGAAATTGTTGCCATCGATCAATGGCTTAGCGAGAAATTCAGTCATGCCAACGCCACCTTTCTATTGGCCGCATGGGCGCCAACATGTGCACCCGCGGTAGCCGTTTGTGCAGAACCTTCAACATCCGGCTCCGGTCCCTGATGAAGCACGCGGCGGGAGTAGAAGATCATCACGCCGCCCATGAGGCAGAAGAGCAGGAAGTAGACGATATTGGTGATCAGCAGGCTCGTCACGGTAGCCGTCGGCGAGACAGCGTCGGCGATGGTCTGCAGGCCATAGACGATCCACGGATAGCGGCCGAGCTCGGTGATGAGCCAGCCACCGGTGGTGCCGATGAACGGCAGATAGGTGCACACGCCCAGGACCCAGAGCTTCCAGCGGCTGTCCGCCAGAGTGTTCTTGGAGGCGCGGGTGAACCACAGCACGCAGATGGCGAGAATCAGCACGGCGAAACCGACGGCGGCCATGAAGCGGAAGCTCCAGAACAGCACGTTGGCAGGCACGTAGTAGTTCGAAATCTCAGGATGCTCGATGCCGTTCTTGATGATCTTGCCGCGCTCACCGAGGAACTGCTGGTTCAAGGTGTTCATGCCTTGAATGGTTCCGCCGTAGAGCTTGTGGAAAGCAAGCAGGGAGAGCATGCCGGGGATCTCGAGACCAGCGGCCGTGTGGCTGCCTTCGTTCATGAAGCCGACGACCATCCAAGGCGCCGGGCTCTTGAGGTCCTCATAAATGCCTTCGGTGGCGGCGAACTTCATCGGCTGATCCTTGATGATCTCAAGGGTCTGCAGGTCGCCGGTGATGATGACGAGGATGGAGCCGATCAGCGCGATGATGGCGCCGACGCGGATCGAACGGGTGAAGAAGGCGCGGTCGGCGTTCTTGTGCATGAAGCCGAAGGCGCTCATGCCGACCACGACCATGCCGCCGAGCATCAACGCGCCCGTAGCGATGTGCGGGAACTCACGCCAAAGCTGGGGGTTGCTGATGACAGCAGCGAAATTCGTCATCTCGGCATGGCCCGTCTTCTTGTTGATGCCGAAGCCCACAGGGTTCTGCATGAAGCTGTTCGCCGCGAGAATCCAGATGGCGGAAACCGTGGAGCCCAACCAGGTCAGCCAGATGAAGATCACATGCACACCCGGCTTGAAGCGGTTCCAGGTGAACATCCAGACACCGATGAACGTGGACTCCATGAAGAACGCCAGCAGGGCCTCGATGGCCAGAGGAGCTCCGAAGATATCGCCCATGAAACGCGAATAGTTCGACCAGTTCATACCGAACTGGAATTCCTGGATGATGCCGGTCACTACACCAACAGCAAAGCTCAAGAGGAAAATCTTCCCCCAGAACTGTGCCATACGCTTATAAATGTATTTCCGCTTCGCTACGTATAACGTTTCCATTACAGTCACTGTAAATGCCAAGCCTATGGATAACGGTACGAAGAAGAAGTGGAAGACCGTCGTCATCGCGAACTGGAATCGCGATAACCCTAAAACAGTCATTTTAATCCTTTCTTCCCAAGTATTCCCTACTCATAAAAGCACGGAATCAATCACTTTCCAGCATAGTACCAATATTGGTCAACTCCAAGACGGCACGATCGGAAATCATCTTTTTGGCGACACTGGCAATCCAACCCTTGAGGTTCCAGTGACCAAACATGTCAATCGATGCAATCCCTGCAGTCGGTCCCAACGAGCAAACCGTGCCAAGAGCCTTGAAAACGAATTTCTTGGTGGGCTGCCCGTTCATCAACGCGATGAGATTGTCGGCCGCGCAATCGGCCTGGGCGATGGAGATCTGGGCGGTGGTCGGGTACAGACGCCCGTTGCTCGGATTCATGACCCCGGAGACATCGCCGATAAGGAATTGATCGGGCTGGCCATTGACGCGCAGGTCATCGGCGACGATCACACGATTGCGCTTCTGGTCATAGCCGGAATCCGCAACGACATGGCTGCCGTGAACACCGGTGGTCCAGATGATGGTGTTGGCCGGGAACTCCTGGTCGTTGCTCATCACGGCATTGGGCTTGACTTCGGTGATGGGAGTGGAGACGTGGAAGGTGACGCCCTTCTTCTCAAGATACTTGACCCCCCATTGGGCCAGATTCTGGTCGAACATACCGAGGATCTTCGGCCCGGCCTCGATGCAGTCGATCTTGACTTCGCCGAGAGGGAAACCGTATTCCTTGGCGAGACGGGGAAGGCGGTGGACGAGCTCGCCGAGATATTCGATACTGGTGAAGCCGGCGCCGCAGACGATGATGCGCAGGTCGTTGGGGTCGTGGCTGGCCTTGTAGCGCTTCAACGTGTCTTCAAGATGCTTGCGGGCCGCCAGTGCGGTATCGATATCGATGATAGGCCACCCGTTCTCGTTGGCACCAGCGATGCCGAACGTCTCGGACTCGAAGCCCAGACTATTGACCAGATAATCATATTGGAGCGGCGCATTGTCCTTGAGCTCGACGCTCTTGGCGTCCTGGTCGATGCGGACCACTTCATCGATGATCACCTGAACATTGTTCTTACCGGCGAAGGCCTGACTGACGTCAAAGGTAATATCCGCAGGTTCTTTGGTCCCTGCGGCGACTTCGTGGAGCTGGGTTGACTGGTAATGGTACGGGTTTTTGTTGACCAGCACGATTTGTGCATCCACGCCTGAACCAGCTAATTTCTTGACGATACGCATCCCGGCGTATCCTGCTCCAAGAACGACGATTCTCTTCATTCCAATCACTTTTCCTTATAGCTTAATCACAGAAAAGATGAAGTCTTATCGGACTTCATCATTGCCAACACACTTCAACAATATATGAAAAGCTGAACAAAAAACGATTAAAACCTTGCAAATAATAGGCTAAACAAGCATTTTCCCGCTCTTTTATGGCATATGTCACTTCTCAAGACGCTTTTTGTTATGGAACAGCATTTTTCGCGACGCAGAGCAATTATTTTGTCGCATAAAATGTTAAAACAGGCCTATAAGCCAAAAAGAGTTCGTTACGACCGGGGCATGGCCTATGGTCCGAAATATCGTTCGATACGCGTACCTTGAAACAAAACGAGGGCGTATCGCAAGATTGGCACTCCCGATACACCCTCAAGATTTCCGATTGGCCTTTTGCACATGGCCAGCGCCTGCTCATATCCTTTTCGATATTGCCGCCTGCCAACGCCACAGGCCAGTCTGGTGCCGACGCCTAGCAAAAAGCAGGCATCGACACTAGAGACGACTACTCCTTCATGATGCCGGAGACATCCGTCAGTTCGGTGACGGAACGATCGGCGACGGCCTTCTTGGCGACGGACGCCTTGGCGCCCTTGAGCTTCCAATGGCCGCCCATGTCGACTTCGGCGATGCCGGTCTTGGGCCCGAGCGAGCACAACGTACCAAGTGACTTGTAGACAAACTTCTTCGGCTCCTTGCCCGCAATACGCGCCACGATGTTATCGGCGGCCGTATCGGCCTGGGCGATGGAGATCTGGGCGGTGGTCGGATAGAGACGCCCGTTGTCCGGGTTAGGGACGGCGGAAACGTCGCCTACGAGGAACTCCTCCGGATGGCCTTTGACCGACAGATCGTCCTCTACGACCACGCGGTTGCGCTTCTGGTCGTATCCGGAATCGGCGATGACGTGGCTGCCACGCACGCCGGTCGTCCAGATGATGGTGTTGGCCGGGAAGGCGGTGTCATTGCTCATCACGGCGTTGGGCTTGACCTCGGTGATCGGGGTGCCGGCATGGAAGGTGACGCCGTGGTCCTCGAGGTACTTGACGCCCCAATCCGCCAGTTTCGGATCGAACATCGGCAGAATCTTCGGTGTCGCCTCGATGCAGTCGATCTTGACCAAATCAAGCGGAAAATCGTATTCCTTGGCCAGCTCAGGCAGACGATAGACCAGCTCGCCCAAATATTCGATGGATGTGAAGCCGGCGCCGCAGACCACAATATGCAGGTCGTTTTCGTCGTGGCTGGTCTTGTAGTTCTTCAGGGTGTCCTCAAGATGCTTGCGCGCCGCGAGCGCGGTATCGATGTCGATGATCGGCCAGCCGTTCTCGTCCGCACCCTTGATGCCGAACGTCTCGGACTCGAAGCCCAACGCGTTGACCAAGTAATCGTAGGAAAGCGGGTTGGAATTCTTCAGCTCGACCTTCTTTTCGTCCTGATCGACCTTGGTGACCTCATCGATGATCACCTTGACCTTGGGATCAACGGCCTTGCGCACGTCAAACGAAATCTGGTCCGGTTCCTTGGTACCTGCGGCGACCTCGTGCAGTTCGGTGGACTGATAGTGATACGGATTCTTGTTGACCAGAATGATGTCGGCGTCGACGTTGGACTTGGCAAGTTGCTTCGCCGTACGCATTCCGCCGTAACCTGCGCCAATAATAACGATTGCAGTCATCGTAAACCCCCTTCGTTGGGAATCATAGTAAGGGCAAATACGCATACATTGCGTATCAGCCCTCGTCCAATACTTACAAAATTAAAACTATCCTTTTAAAAAATGAAAAACGATTTAAATTGCAGAATCAGATACATTTCTGCACGAAGCGACTACCCAATATGACATATTTCACAAAGTGTGACGAAATAAAAACCGGGAAAGCGACTGCCTTCGTTCGATCAGACAGACAGCGTTCACCCGGCACCGGCCGGCAATCCTCCCTATAAGATGTTCAAGAGCGGTTTACGGCACAGGGACGGAACCGGGGCATATCGGAGCAGCAGTCATACCGGCAATCGTTCACTTCTCTTCAGCGCACACAGTATGCTGAACGCGGCTCCGTCAACAACTATCGTGATGACAATTTGCTGAAAGCTCGTCGTTTCATATCCTCCCTAAAAGCTCGACATCATTGCGTTTCACGGTGAGTCACTGCGGGTTCATTTTGAGTTCGACTTGAGATTATTCATGATGATTTGGCGTGATTACGATGAAGACAGCAACGGTGCCGAACACCCCGAAACGTCAATTGGGAATAAGCCTGAGCCTACTGTTGATTGATGTTTGAGAAACCTTGAAAAAGTACCCCCCAAGAGAGTCGAACTCTTGTTGTCAGATTGAAAGTCTGGTGTCCTAACCGTTAGACGAGGGGGGCTAACAACCTATTCATCATAAAATACGAACTCGACTCGAGCAAGCCTCGGCGTGTTGGCAAACTTCAATAAATTGCAATACGCAAACATTTGCGAATCCACAAAACTGTAATGCCTTAAACTGAACGGCAAGTCACGCAGGGCCATCCCATGCGGCTCAACCGTTGAAAAGCAGAGACAGGCGGGCAGCGACATAGGCCGAACATCGAAAAGACACAGCGAATCAGAGGCATCCCGCCTCGGCTTCGCTTCCCGCAGCCTCAAACAGCAGGAACTTCAAACAGCTTGGTAAGTGAAATCGTGAATCACGCGACCCGCGGCCAAGCCCTTTTTCTCGAAATTGGTGAGCACACGGCCTTCGAAACGTTCCGATTCCCTGAAATCGGCGTGGGGCAATGACTCGGCCTCATCCGCCGTACCCTTGCCGACATGCTCAGTGGGCAACGAAACGGTCAAGGTACCGATATTGGCGAAATCAGCGCGACTATCCATCACCTCATGAACGTGAAGCGCATAATCCTCGATATCGGTGGCCAACCTCCACACCTTCCCCTCGCCCAACGCCTTGCGGATGTCGGACGCGAGCGCGGGCTGGACGATACGCCGCTTGTGATGGCGCATCTTGGGCCACGGGTCGGGAAAGAACGTCCACACTTCGGCGGCCACACCCGGTTCGCACGCGCCGAAAAGCTCCGGGGCATTGATCTGGGCGACGCGCAGATTGGCGAGGTTGAGTTTGCCGGCACGCAGCATGGTATGGGCCACACCAGGGTCGTAGACCTCAACCGCGAGGAAATTGACCTCTGGGTGTTCGCCCGCAGCGGCGATGATGTTTTCGCCCTGCCCCGTGCCGATTTCCATGACCAACGGATGGTCGTTACCCCAGGTCTTGCGCACGAAATCACGGTCGAACACAAATCCCTGCCTCAAATCAAGCGAGCCCTCCCCCGCGTTGACGTCAAGCAGGAAATCCGGCGAATACCGCTGCCAGGCCCGCTTGTAGCGATCATCGAGACGCCCCTTTCTCCGGACGTATGAGAGCACATGATGGATTCTTTTGTCGTTTTCCTGCACGAACCCCAAGTCTAACGGAAGGCAAACCCCGGAACCTTCACCCGGCCCGCGTAGACTGTTGGCTATGAACGACAACGATTTCAATGCAAGCCCGAATCAGGCACCCTACCAATACAGCGGCGCAAACCCACAGACGCCGAATTACCAACCATACGGCTTCGCAGGTCCCGGTTCGGTGCCGCCCTCAGGCCCAGGTCCAATGCCTCCTTCGGGCCCAGGTCCAATGCCGCCCATGGGCCCTCAGGGCTACTACGCGCCGGCTCCGAACCAGAAATGGAACACCCTGTGCATCGTCGGTTTCGCGCT
The DNA here is from genome assembly GCF_029395355.1 of Bifidobacterium sp. ESL0800. Lineage (NCBI taxonomy): Bacteria > Bacillati > Actinomycetota > Actinomycetes > Bifidobacteriales > Bifidobacteriaceae > Bifidobacterium > Bifidobacterium sp. ESL0800. The sequence goes on along the minus strand of NZ_CP113913.1, from coordinate 224,439 downwards.
TTCCTTCTTTATGCCGTTCATCGGGCTCATACTTTCCGTGATCGCGCTGGTACAGATCAATCGAAGCGGCGAAAAAAGCAAGGGCATGTCCATTGCCGGAATCGCCATCGGCGCGGTGTTGACGGTATTGGACATCATCGTCGCCGTCGCCATCGTTTCGGCATTCGGTTACGCGTTCAACCATATGGATTCGGATTATCCGGAATGCCACGGCTCGGACTGCTATTCCGATCCATTCGATAACGACGGCGATGACCCGGACGATCCGGATGACGAAGACAATCCGGAAGGCGAGTACGGCAATCCCTTCGACGACGATAATGATAACGCGTCCTATCAAAACAAGGACCACAATGACACCTATTACCGTTGTGACGATTTCGGAAGTGAAGGCCACGATCACTCTCGCCAGGGATGGAGGATGATGGACCATTATCATGGCCCGCAGCATAGGCCTTCTGCCGATCACATGTGCGAATAAATCCTGAAACTCAGACAACAAACTCAACCGTCTTTTCGTTTCGGATTGTCCTTTTCACCATGGCTAGGATGTATATGCAAGCGTTGGTATTTCGGCGCTACGATGGCTTCCATCAGGTGCACTGTTTTCGTGGCGACACGCTGAAACGGCAGCAGGGTTGCGCTCTGCCTGATTCTGAGTAATATTAACACTCGGCTGCTTGATGAAAGCAAGCCACGGCTCCGTAGCTCAGTTGGTTAGAGCGCCGCCCTGTCACGGCGGAGGTCACCAGTTCAAGTCTGGCCGGAGTCGCTCGAATGGTCTTAAGCCCGGTTCGCCGGGTTTTTGATTTATTCATGGCTCTGTAGCTCAGTTGGTAGAGCGAACGACTGAAAATCGTTAGGTCAGCGGATCGATGCCGCTCGGAGCCACCACTCAGGTCTCGAAACCAAGTAATTGTAATGGTTTCGAGGCTTTTTCATTTCACGCTGGCAAGTGGATATCGTCCAAACCCAGCGTTTACCCAGCGGATTTGGCAGGAAGCGGGCTTGGCCTGGTTGGCTCCGCGCCAAGCCTGCTTCAACTATTATCGGCACTTAAAGCTGCTGGGCTACCCAATCGACGATATACGGGGCGACGCCGTCGATCTGGTCGATGGCGATGTCGAAATCTCTTGGGCCGCCGTACCACGGGTCAACCAGGTCGATGTCGGACTCGTGCCCTGGCGCGGGCTTGGGCAGGTTCGGGTCGAAGCTGCGGTAGAGATGGACCTCGGGCTTCTTATCGGCCGGCAACAGGCGCAGCAGTCCCCTTTCGTGCGATGCGGTCATCGGCAGGAACAGGTCGCTTTCATCGATCTCCTCGGCGGTGATGCGATGCGCGAAATGATGCTCGGGAATCTCGTAGCCACGCTGGCGCAGCACGCGCACGGCGCGGGGGTCGATCGGGTGGCTGTGTTCCTCGTCGCTGACGCCGCTGGACATCACGCGCACCCGGTCGCCCAACCCGCGCTCTTCGAAGTTGGCACGCAGAATGATCTCGGCCATCGGGGAACGGCAGATGTTGCCGGTGCAGACGGTCATGACGGTGTACAGGTGGTTGGACATGGTTGCAGTATCTTCCTCTATAACAATGGAACTATCGATACAGCCATCATAACGACTCGGCCGTAACTGGCCCGGATCCGACAACCAAATAGCGACATTGCCGGCAATGCAAACAAAGCAAACGAAACCGGCACGGCGATCGTCCATAACCAATCGGATAGATTTCAAACGGGTATCAGGTATCGCCGCAACTTAAAAAATAACGCAGACACAGCTAAAACAACTGTATAACTGTATCTGCGTCGACGATTGCGTTTACCTGACTTCACCGATTCTTCTGATAGGTGACGAAGCGATAGGCCTCGACGGCGCCTTCGCGCTTACGCGGCGACATCCACGGCCCGTCGTCCTGCACGTTCCAAGCCCCGGCACGCACCAGCTCATCCATATCGGGCCCATACGTGTCCGCGTCGAAACGACCGCGGATATAGGTGACATAGGCCTTGTTGGCAAAAGGCATGATGGAGCGGAACAGCTGCGCTCCCCCGATCACCCAGATCTCGCTGCGGTCGAGACCGTCGTCGGGAATGGCCTCCTGACGCGCGAAATCAAGCGCCGCGTCGATGTCGTTGGCCGTGGTCGCCCCGGCAGCATGCCAGTTCGGGTCATGCGAGACGACGATATTGTCGCGGTTGGGAAGAGGACGATATTTCGGATTCAGCGAATCCCATGTCTTGCGCCCCATAATGACCGGGTGCGAAACAGTCAGTTCCTTGAAACGCTTCATATCCTCGGCCAAATGCCATGGCATCCCGCCTTTGAACCCCATCGCATCAGGACGGCCTTGCATATCCTGCGCACACGCCCAGATGAGATTGACCGAGAACGTCTTGACGACATCGTCTCCCCAGTCCTCGGTGACTTTTTGCCCGGCAGGTCCGGGCTCGGGTTCGTGATAGCCGGTTCGGCTACTGTCATGCTCCATTTCATGTACTCCTTGAATTAGGCAATATTTTTAGTCTAACGAACGCCTCAGACGCGATTTCGCGCCGATTGAAACAGAACAAATCCAAAGGTATACGCAACCATAAGAACGCGAACGGGAATGTCTACGAATACAGGTCTAACACGGACATGCAAGCCTTGACCAGACAGACATCCGTGCCGAATCCATCGCTTATCCGCACTTTTACCAGAAGTCCGCCTCAGACTGCAACCGGCGCCTTGATGGCCGGATGGTGCTGATAATCGACGATTTTGAAATCCTCGTACCGGTAGTCGAAAATCGAGGCGGCCTTGTTAATCTCGATTTGCGGATAGGGGTACGGATCTCGCGAAAGCTGGGTCAGGACCTGTTCGATGTGGTTGTCGTAGACGTGGCAGTCGCCGCCGGTCCAGACGAACTCCCCCGGCTCAAGGCCGGTCTGCTGAGCCATCATCAACGTGAGCAGAGAATACGAGGCGATGTTGAACGGCACCCCCAGGAACATGTCGCAGGAACGCTGGTAGAGCTGGCAGGAAAGCTTGCCGTCGGCCACATAGAACTGGAAGAGCGCATGGCAGGGCGGCAGGGCCATTTCTTCGACCTCCGCGGGATTCCATGCGGTGACGATCATCCGACGAGAATCCGGATGCGTCTTGATGAGGCCCAGCACATTGGAGATCTGGTCAATGGTGCGGTTCGGGTTGTCCTTGGTCGGTGCCGGCCAGCTACGCCACTGCACGCCGTAAACCGGGCCCAAGTCCCCGTTCTCATCGGCCCATTCGTCCCAGATATGCACGTTATGCTCCTGCAGCCAACGCACGTTGCTGGAGCCTTTGAGGAACCACAGCAGCTCGTAGGCAATGCCCTTGAAATAGACCGTCTTGGTGGTCAGCAGCGGAAAACCCTTGGAAAGGTCAAATCGCATCTGTCGGCCGAACAACGAAATCGTGCCCGTGCCGGTACGGTCGGTTTTGAGCGTTCCGTTGGTGAGGATGTCACGTACCAAATCCTCGTAAGGCATAGGGATGTCGGTGTTCGGACGCGCGGGAATCTTACGGCGAATGTCTTCAAGTTGTTCTTGGTTCAGCATAATCATTCATTCTAGCAACCTCAGCGATTTCTTCATAGAGGGGAAATACCGTAAAACCCAATCTTCTTCTGCACGGCACAACGCGATAACGGGTCGAATCCCGATATCCATTAAACCTTCGAACCACTTTCCGTAATATTCATGGCTGCTCTCCACTCATCCACGAGATAATGTTCGGATTTCGGCGGTCTTGGTGGCACCAAGTGAGGCAAAATTGATAAAATTCTTCCTCATTCTTTAAAAAAGGGGGTACTTGGTGCACCAAGACCGCCAAAAAATACAGAATTACCATCAATTTGAAGATAAAACGAGGACTTGGTGCACCAAGTAGGGCCAAAAACACCAATTTGAAGGTACTTTTTCTAGAATCAGAGGATACGGACTGCAATGTTTCATACGTTCGGCGGGACTCTGGGATAGATTGGTAGGGATATGCCTTGGATTATCGCAAGGCCGTACGCAAGGAGGTACACAATGGCAAAGAAACTGTGGGTGGAGCGCAACAAGGACGGTTCCTGGGACGCGTTCAGCGACGAGGGCGCGCACTTGAAGTTCGGTCATGGCAAGGGCCAGTTCAACCCTGGCGACCTGATGAAAGTGGCGCTGGCGGCCTGCGGCGCGCTTTCCAGCCAGATGACCATCGAGAATTCGCTCGGCGAGGGCAAGGGCGCGAAGATCGTCGTCGACGGCGACTCCGACCCGAACGCCAACGTCTACACCGCTTTCCACGAGCAGGTGGTCGTTGACGCACAAAGCGCCGGCATCCACGGCGAGGACGTCGAGAAGCTCAAGGACCGTGTGGAAAAGCACATCGAGAAGTCCTGCACGGTGATGCACACCTATGAGCGCGCCACGCCGGTGACGATGGAAATCAAGGTACTCACCAAGTAAAGGTGATTCCATTACAAATAAACAATGTGGTGCGCTCCCCAAGGAATGCACCACATTTTCATATCCGCACGCTTCAACGGCAGCGACAACCGCACATCTACAACACTCAAAATCTGATGTCTATAGTAATCCATCATGCGTGTAATACAATACCGCACAAATCAACGAATTCAGACGCGCTGGCACGGATACGAAAAATGCGGGGTGAACCCTTGAATGGGATTCACACCCGCATTTTACATAAAAACTTTCAGGCCTCGTGCTCCGGATCGATGGAGGACTCGATGGCTTCGGCCGCAGAGCTGTCGGCGGTCTTCACGGAAATCTGCTCGACGCCTTCGATGCCTTCGATGGCACCGTCGGAGCGGGACTTCTCGGCTTCGACATACTTGCGCGGAACCACATAGACCGGGCCGGCCGCGTGCTGGATAAGCCCCTGGCTGGTGGAACCGACCAAGAGACCGGTGAACCCTCCCTTGCCGCGGGAACCGACCACCACGATGTCGTGATCGTAGCTGGCCTTGGTCAAGGCGCTGACAGCGGATTCCGGAACGATGGTCTTGGTGATCTTGAGATCCGGGTGAGCCTCGCGAACAGGGGCGATCTGCGTTTCGAGGTCTTCCATATAGGAATCGTAAACGCCGTCCTCATCGCTGACGCCCTGCAAGCCTGCCACCGCGTCGATGACATCGAGCTCGGCACCGCGGTCCGCGGAAAGATCCGCGGCGATCTGCAGCGCCTTCAGCCCCCACGCGCTGGCGTCGATGCCGACGGCCACGCGCTTGATGGTGTTGTTCAGATGCATGGTCTTGCCGTCGTCGTCGGTATAGGGCACCACGATGATCGGGCAATAGGCGTAGGCCGGCAGCGACGAGCTGGTGGTTCCCAGAAGGCGCTCGGCGAGGCCGCCCTTGCCACGGTTGCCGATGACGATCAGATTGTAGTTACGGGAAAGCTCGACGAATACCGAAGAGGGATCGCCGGTGACGATCAAGGTCTGCGCCTCGACGCCCTGCTCGTCGGCGATGGCCTTGGCCTTGGAAAGAATCTCCTGCGCGTCGATATGGGCCGCGTTGTCATCGCCCATGGAAGTATACGTGGAATCGAACGAGACCGCCGCATAGCTTGGCAGCGAATAGGCGCAGACAATCTGCAACATCAGCCCTGCATGCTTGGCATAGTTTGCGGCCCACCAGGTCGCCTTGTAGCTGGCTTGCGAACCATCCACACCTACCAGAATAGCCTTGTCGTTTACCATGACTACCTCCTTGACATACGTGACACCGTTGATAACGGCTCTACCTCAAGAATACCAGCTTTAAGAGCCAGCTGCCGAATTCTTCGTTATATAAGAAAACGCCCCCGAAGGAGCGCATCTTGAACACGGCTTTCTTTGACCCTGCCTTAAGCGGTATCAGAGAACCCTGCGGATGGAGTAACCACCGCTGAACACGACCGGCACCGAATCATACTGCGTTCCGTTCAGCTGGGCGTTCACCACCATGCCGTTGCCAACGTATATGGCCGCGTGACCAGCATTGGCGATGATATCGCCCGGCATTGCCTGGCTCAAGTCGGCCACAGGCCTGCCGGCGGTCGCCTGGGCGCCGGAGGTGCGCGGCAATGCTACGCCTATCTGGGCAAACACATACTGCACAAACCCCGAGCAATCCCAACCTGCCGGAGAGGTGCCGCCGCTCACATACGGAACCTTGCCGATAAACTGATTGGCAAAGGTGAGCAGGCTGGAAACCGACTGCCCGTTAGGAGGCGTGACGGTGAAATTCTGGGGTGCCGACAAAGAATCCCTCGCAGCGGAACGGGAAGCGGCCGCAGCCTGATCCGCACGTGCCTTGGCGGCAGCGGCATCCTTCTCGGCCTGCGATTGAGTCTGAGGAACATCCAACGATTCGATGCCTCCCCAATCCGACTTGGCGTCGACACTGGTGGAGGTGGATTCCTTCAGCAGGTCTTTGCGAACGGTATTGACCTTGCGGAACGAACGAGAAGAAGTGACCGGATCGTTGCCTTCATTGGCAGCGAAGGCGGATGGAGAGAATGCAGCGAGGGCCGAGGCGCTCAATGCGAACGCAGCCAATGATGCACAGATCTTCGAAGCTTTTATCATGTCTATCAGATTACCATGAAACTTCTACATTATGAATCGGCGACAACCTGTCGGAACAATGAAACCGACCGAATCCCAGCCTGAGTGAATGAACCGATTTCCTCGATTACAGCACGAATCGCAGGAAATCGTAACGTAGTCATCGCCTGTGTAATCTTCACAAATTTCTATGAAAGCAAAACCGAAAAAGAGACCGCAGCCTCAGTAATGAATAATCTGGTGCGCGGCGACCTGGCTGGCCGAATAGGTCTTTGAATAGGTCTTGCCTTGCATTACGGAACCGCATTCGGAAGTGACGACGGAACCGTCCGTATTGATCTGCTCGATGACGGCGACATGGCCATAGCTCGGGTCGGTGCCATCCTGGCCGGGTGCGAAGACCATGATATCGCCTACGTGACGGGCCGAATTATCCACCCAGTAACCCAAAGCGCGAGCCGAATCCGCCCACTGGGCACCGTTACCCATCTGCGAACCTGCAGGAAGCCCAAGCTGATGCCGGCGCACATAGACCCACCAGGTGCATTGGCTGAACTCATAGGCATTGCCGGCGTCCCCCGTCGCATGGTTCGGGTTGAAACCGGCAGGCAATGCCTTGTAATCCTGATCCATCAGATTGGCGATCTGCGGGTTGTTGGCGATGGATTTCGACATCGCCGAAACGTCAAGCGAGGTATTCGATTCCCCAAGGTTCCAAGTGCCCTGCGAACCGGCAGACCGCAAGGGAACGCGGTCTTCGGAACGCGAAGCGGCATGAACAGGCTTCAACGTAGAGGTAGTAGTGGTTTCCTCGCTCGCGCCCAAGCTCGGCCTGCTGGGATTGCCGGCCATTACAGCCGTGGCGGTGGCACCGACCAATGCCGCCAGAGAAGCCGAAACGACGGCGGCGTGCCGACGGTTTTCTGATTCACGGGCCAGACGAATGGAACGACGCGTTTCAGGTGCGATCTCGTTGAGCTTGTCGACGACCTCCGGGGTCAATCCGACCATGGCGCCATTGGTTGCCACAGCCTGCGCCTGCCGCACCGCTTTCAACGAGTGCGTCCCCTTTGCGGGAGCGAAAAGGGACGAAACGGCGACAGACCGCTTCATACCTCTCCGTGCCTTGTGCGCAGCGCGAACCATAAACCAACTCCTTGCGGACAACATTCCAGCAGAAATGCCTTAACGAACTTTACAGGTACAACACCGTATCAATAAGACATCGCAAAACGCATCTACCATTTCTTAATTTCTGCTACAAGAATACTTCAAGCCCTGATTTTTTTAAACACAATCAAACAGATACTGTATAAAAACCGCAGAATCCTATCGGTTTGTCGGCGTGTCACATTTCCTTCACAAAAACATACCAACGAAACAGGCCGGATTCCAAGGCGGCGCCACACGCCGGCCAAGCCGTAGCATCCGCCGCAAACCCCTGCAAAATCAACGAAACGGCAAGGCTCATACCTGTGTGGAAGCCATGATGAACGTGCCTGCCTCGCCATCCGCCTCCAGACGCACACGGCCGTCGGCAGCCGGAACGAAAACCGCCTCGCCCTGATGAAGGACCTTGGACTCGTACGAGGTGACGACCTTTACCGCACCTTCTATACACACCACGATTCTTGGACCAACATGCCTGTTGGTGAGCGTCACCCCGGTCATGAGCCTGCCGTATCGGCGAGACAGCCTCTCCATCATCGGCCAAGGACGCTGGCCGGTGCCGACCCTGCCATAGCTCAACATGAATTCGTCGATTTTCGGCCGGTAGATGACCCGGTTGCCGAACACCGCCCCCCAATCGGCCATCCAGCTGACGCTCGGGTCGACAGGCAGCGACGAATTGCAATCAAGGCTTTGCAGGAAGTCGGGGATGTCCTTGTGCTTCACCGTCATGCCAGCACGTAATACATTATCGGAATTGGTCATGATTTCCACTCCGGTGCCATGGATATAGGCATGTGGGGTTCCGGCCGGGATAAAGACGGACTCGCCTTCCTGCAAAGCAAGAGGATTCATCATCAACAGCGCCAATACACTGGGATCGCCCCCAAAAGCTTCTTCGGCGACAAGAGCGTGGTGGAAGGCCAGCCTGGAGTGTTCACTGGAAACCTGGGAAGCCGCATTCGCCAAGGCCTCGCGCAAACCGGTGACGGGACCGGCCGAAACGGCCGCATGGAAGGCGCGGAAAATGCGTTTATGGGTCGGCTGCCAGACCCTGGAGGCTATGGGCATCAACGCATCGGCCTGTCCGAAATCGTCGTTTTCGGATTCCGGCGAACGCTGGGACGTGTTGAACATTGCATGTATGCCGTGCATGCCTCCCATGACATGCATGCCGTGGTGCGGCTGCGGGGTCAGCGCCTCCACCATGCGCCGGGCGACGGGATGGTCCACCAACGTCAGATTGGAAAGCATGAACGTCGGCGTCGCGAAACCGACGGACGCTTCGAAGGGCTCCAGAGCGACGACCATCTCGTTCTTCGCCACCGGGTCCTTGAAAGAGCGTTCCGGCGCTTGAACCGGCACGCGCCCCGCGTTCTCGGCGTTGAAACCCGCACGCGCCTGGAAATCGACGGGATGGACCTGCAGGGAAAGCGGGATACGTGCGGAAATGACTTTCAGAAGATACGGCAAAACCGGACCGAATGTATCGGAGCAGCGAGCGCCAAGCATGTCTTCCGGGTCGGCACGGATGAGATCGGTCAACGTCATCCAATCATGGTGCTCCCCGGTCGCTTGCGTGCCGACGACACACGAATTGCGCAACCTCGCCAACGCCTTGTCCCGTTTATGCTTCTTACCTTCAGAACAATTTTCCAAGGCCTGTTCCGGATTCAGATCCACCCGCGAAGGCCACTGGACGTGACCGCTGAACCACATCTCCGCAAGCGGGCCATCATCGTTGATCGCACCGGCATCAGACCAGGGCCGCCGGGCTCCCGCTGCAGGCAGCCGGCTTTCGCCGACGAATGATTGCCCCTCGCCGCCCCGAGACGCGGGATTCTCGCTTTCCGAAGACGAAGGCGCGTCCTGAGACGAGAGCTGGGAGGCGAACATCGTCTGCAAATGGGTATAGGAACCCCAGGCATACCGCTTGACAACCGGGTGGATCGAATACACTTGCAAAACTCCTTGTAGGTAACGTTGACTCCATGCTCTCACGGCTCTCATACCGATTCGCGAACAGAATCAGCGTATAGCCAACTTAAGGTTAACCCCGGATACTAAAATCGGACGCATGAAGTTCGCACCGATCATCAACCCGGATGTCTGTAAGCCCGCGCCGAAGCCCGTTCAGGTCGATTTGCGCAAGACGTTTCTGATCATCACCAGCTGGTGGCTCATCGCCCTTGCGGTCAGCGCCGTATTGCTCGTCTGCGGATTCCACGTCGTCGAGGCGATCATCCTGTGTTCATCAGGCGTCATCATCGGTGTACTGATGCTGATTTGGGAGCATTTTGACCGCTGGGATTATCGCAGGCTCGGAGCCAACTGAAGCCACCATACGATCAATTGGACTGTTTTTGGATCCCGGAAATTAGACACTGATTCGGCGTTCAATCGACTGGCAATAATCAATAATTACCAATAATCAACACTTACCAATAGCCTTAAGAACACCAACGCATACCCGGCATATCCAACCACTACGAAAGAAGCTCATATGCGCGTCATCTACAACGAGGAACTCAAAGCGGTCGCCGACGATCTGGAGCGCATGGCCAACGGTGTCTGCGCCGCGATTCACGGTGCCGGAAAAGCCCTGATGGACCGCAACGCGGACGCGGCCAAATCCGTGATCGACGGCGACGCAGCCATCGATGCGCTGGAAAAGCAGGTTCTCGACCAGTGCGTCAAGCTGTTGGCCCAGCAAAGCCCCGTGGCCACGGACCTGCGCGTGGTCGTCGCCACGCTGCGCCTGGCCTCCACCATCGAGCGCATGGGCGATTTGGCCCAGCACATCGCGCAAACAGCGTACCGGGCCTACCCCGCCTCGGCGCTGCCGGAAGACGAGAAGACGCGTCACATTTTCTGGTGCATGCGCGCCCTGCTCGACGTCACCGCCGACAGATTGCCGGAAATGCTCGCCGACCGCGACACGACGCTGGCCCAGCAGATTATCGCCGACGACAACAAACTCGACGAGCTGCACCAGGAAAGCTTCGAACTGGTGCTCGACGACTCATGGGAAGGCACGAAACAGCAGCTTATCGACGTGGTGCTGACCGCACGGTTCATGGAGCGTCTCGGCGACCATGCCGTTTCCACGGCCCGTCAGGTGGTCTATATCGTTTCCGGCTTCGACCCGAGCAAGGAGCCCCGGGACCTGGACGAGGACTGAGCCTCGAATATTTGCCGGTTCATATAAACCGGCCCGCATAAACCGCCATTGCAAAATAGGTCATACCAAGATATGTCATCACAAGATACAGCATTCCGCGACTGACATATCAGCTATGAAGATACGAAAAGGCGAACCGCAACATCACGCGGTTCGCCTTTTGCCGTTAACAGTAAAGTCGAGACTTACTTCTTGGCCTGACCCTGCGCAGCCACAGCGGCAGCGCCCGCCTTCGCGGCTTCGGGATCGAGGTACTCGCCACGAGGCTTGATCGGCTTCATATCCTCGTCAAGCTCATAGACCAGCGGGATGCCCGTCGGAATATTGACCTTGGAGATCTCTTCCTCGCTCAAGCCGTCGAGCATCTTGACGATGGCGCGCAGGGAATTGCCGTGCGCGGCGATCAGAACGGTCTTGCCGCTACGAAGCTCAGGGACGATGTCGGAGTTCCAGTACGGGGTGACGCGCTTGACGACGTTGGACAGAGCCTCGGCCTCGGGCACCGGATCGCCGGCGTAACGAGGGTCGTTGTTCTGCGCGAACTCGTCGTTGGGATCGATGTCCGGCGGCGGGGTGCCGTAGGAACGACGCCAGATCATGAACTTCTCGTCGCCGTACTTCTCGCGGATCTCGGACTTGTTCTTGCCTTGCAGCGCACCGTAGTGACGCTCGTTCAAGCGCCAGCTGCGCTTGACGGGAATCCAGAGGCGATCGGCCTCGTCCAACGCGTAGTTGGCGGTGTTGATTGCGCGACGCAGCAGCGAGGTGAAGACGATGTCGGGAAGGACGTTCTTCTCCTTCAGCAGCTGGCCGCCGTGCTTGGCTTCCTCGACGCCCTTATCGGTGAGCGGAACATCCACCCAGCCGGTGAACTGGTTTGTTTTATTCCATGCGCTCTGGCCGTGCCGGAGCAATACTAATCTATAAGACATAATTCAATGATAGGCGATAAATAAGACGGGCGGACGGTAATATTGTGAACGCTCACAATATACCATTTGCCAATTGTCTCACCCTCCGTGGCAACGGATCGTCGATCGCGGCTATCACCAGACACCGGCTAGAGGCCAAGAAACGTTCTTCAACGATCATGGCTACCGGCAACCGCTTGCATTGCGGCAGATTGCGGCGTATTCCCTTTCGTCGCTCAAACGCCGAGCAGGACCTGCTCAATTTTGACGATGACGAACAGGACGGCGAATACCAGCAAGGTCATGCTGCACATCGGCAATGCCTTGACGAAGTTGCCGGCGAGCACGCCGTTGATCATGCCAAAGCCGACCATTGCCGCCAGAACCGCAAGAACAAGCGCCAAAACAGCCAGTATGATGCCGGCAAAATGAACGCTTTGAGTGGCGATGAACAGATCGATCAACCCCACGAAGCCGAGCACGACCGTCGCCGCCAAGCACACGAAATAGACGAACAGCAGCACACTTCTGGCCCCGCGTTTGCCAAGCCGCACGCCGAGGGTCATCTTGCCGCTGACCTTGTCTTCGTCGACGTCACGCAGATTGTTGACCATGAGAATGGCGCAGGAATAAAGCCCGCAGATGACCGCACCATAGACACCCCAGATATCGAGGCGGCCGGCCAACACATATTCGCTGCCCAAAACGGCCACCAGACCGAAGAAGATGAAGACGCCGACCTCGCCGAAACCGGCATAGCCATACGGATGTTTGCCGCCGACATAGAACCATCCGGCAAGCAGGCACAGCACACCGAGCGCGATAAGCCACCAGTGACCGGTAATGATGGTGATGGCAAGGCCCGCCACGCAGGCGATGAAGGCGTTGACGCCGGCGGCAGCGAGCACCTGCCCGGGCTTGACAAGGCCGGAGACGGTGAGACGTTGCGGTTTGGCCGTCTTCACTTCCGCGTCCCCACGCCCGGCATCCGTGCCACGAATACCATCAGAATAATCGTTGGCGAAATTGGCGGCGATTTGGATGAACAGCGCGACGACCACACAGAGCACCGCGAGCAACACGAACTTCCCCCATGACACACCTGCGGGCGAAGCGCTCAAACCGCTGGGCTCCGCCACACAGCCGACCAGCTCTTTTGCTCCGGTGCTGCAACTGGCTGCCTGCGCTTCCAGCAGAGGATAACCTGCGGCGATGCCGACCAGCACAGGCGCGATAGACGCCGGCAACGTCTTGGGCCGCAGCCCGTTAACCCACAACGACATGTTCTTCATTCCCTGTACTCCTGCTTCCTTGTCTTTTCGGTTCCCGCGAATGCAGCGTCCATACAAAGAAGCATCAGGTTAGATGACCGACCTGATGCCTCTTCTCAAATCAACGACCTATCAGTTGAGCGGCTTGACCAACGGGAAGGTGATGGTCTCGCGGATCGTCGCGCCGGTCAGGGCGATCAGCAGACGGTCGATGCCCATGCCCATGCCGCCGGTCGGGGGCATGCCCACGCCGAGGGCCTCGAGGAAGTCCTCGTCGATGTCCATCGCCTCGACGTCGCCCGCGAGCGCGTCCTTGGCCTGGTCGACCAGGCGCTGGCGCTGCACCACCGGGTCGTTGAGCTCGGAATAGCCGGTCGCCAGCTCGAAGCCGCGCACGTAGAGGTCCCACTTCTCGACCATGCCGGGCTTGGAGCGGTGGGCCTTGACCAGCGGGCTGGTCTCCACCGGGAAGTCGCGCACGAAGGTCGGCACCGTGGCTCCCAGATCGGCCTCGTAGAAGTGCTCCCAAAGATGCTCGACCAGCTTGCCGTGGTTCTCGACCTCGTCGCGTTCCACACCGAGCTTGTCGGCGATGGCGCCCAGGTGCTCGACGCTGGTCTCCGGGGTGATCTCCTCGCCCAGCGATTCGGAGAGCGAGTCGTACATGGAGATCTTCTTCCATTCACCGCCGAAGTCGTATTCGCTGCCGTCGAGCAGGGTGACCTTGGTGGAGCCGAAGGCGTCGATGGCCGCGCGCTGGATGAGCTTCTTGGTCAGGTCCGCGATGGTGTCGTAGTTACCGTAGGACTGGTAGGCCTCGAGCATGGTGAACTCCGGGGCGTGCGTGCCGTCGACGCCCTCGTTGCGGAAGTCGCGATTGATCTCGAAGACGCGCTCGATGCCACCGACCAGGCAGCGCTTCAAGAACAGTTCCGGCGCGATGCGCAGGTAGAGGTCGATGTCGAAGGCGTTCATGTGGGTGGTGAACGGACGGGCCGCCGCTCCCCCGTGCACGGTCTGCAGCATCGGGGTCTCGACCTCGAGGAAGTCATCCTGGGCGAAGGTGTTGCGCAGCGAGGAGACGACCTTGGAGCGCTTGCGTACCATGTCTCGGATCTTCTCGTCGGCGATCATGCCGATATACGGTTTGCGCGTGCGGGTATCCTCGGTCAGCTCCTTGTGCAGGGCCGGCAGAGGCTGCAGCGCCTTGGACGCGATCTTCCACTCGCTGGCGAAGATGGAGAGCTCGCCGGTCTTGGAGGCAATCACGCGCCCCTTGAGATAGAGGTGGTCACCCAGATCGACGAACTGCTTGAAGCTCTTGAGCGAATCGGCGCCGATCTCCTTCTTCGAGATCATGCCCTGGATCTTGGTGCCGTCGCCGGCGGAAAGCTGCACGAAGCACAGGCCGCCACCGTTGCGCAGGAACAGCACGCGCCCGGCGATGGAGACCACGTCTTCAGTCTCCTGACCGGCCTCGAGCTTGCCGTCGTACTTGGCGCGGACGGCGGGGATGGTATCGCTCGGGCGGACGACGACCGGATACGGGTTAACGCCGTCCTTCAACATCTGGGCGCGCTTGGCCACGCGCATCTGCACCTGCTCGGGCTGGCCTTCCGGGCCGAACTGCTTGTTGGTCGGATCGATGGCCTCATCGAAGGATTTGCCTTCATTGATATTCTCTGCGATGGCCTCGTCCTGCTTAAGCCGCAGCTCCGCACGCTCGACGGTGGACATTACCGGGGCCTCGGCCTCTTCTTCATTCCGGTTTTCGCCGGTCTCATTGGTTTCGCTCATAGTTAATGAGTGTACCGAGCAGCCGATACACACGTTACGCATTCTTACGGAATTTTTTGCGTTGTTTCCAGCACTCCACACACATTTATGCTAAAAAGAACGCATCCTGCAGCGCTGAATACGTTGTTTCCAGCACATATACACTGCCTAGTGCTGGAAACAACGCAAAATGAGACCAATCAGCCGACATCGTAACCATCTGCAGTATTCTCCGTGAGAACTCGACAACAGCGACGGGCGATATTCACATTCGACACGCACGCTGGACTCGTCCCCGGGTTCGTTGTATCATATCTCTGTTGTTCATCGGGCTGTAGCGCAGCTTGGTAGCGCGCTTCGTTCGGGACGAAGAGGCCGCGAGTTCAAATCTCGCCAGCCCGACCAACTAGAAACCCCTTGTTTTGCAAGGGGTTTCGTCATGTCTGAGACACTGAAAAAGCATTTTTATGTTATTACCATGGTATTAAGCAGAAGCGGGAGTCTCAGAACGCGCGTCTTCACCGGACGCCGAAAACACGATACGACATCACGAAAGAAACGGAACCGACTTGCAAGGAACCAAGTTGAAGAAAAGCATCATTGCCCTGGCCTGCGGCGCATTCGCATACGGAGCCGCGGAATTCATGATGATGGGCGTCCTGCCCCAGGCGGCGCGGGACATGCGTGTGAGCATCCCGTCAGCCGGCAACTTCATTTCGGCCTATGCCATCGGCGTGTGCGTCGGGACCCTGATGCTGATTTTCGGGCGCAAGGCCGGCCCTAAAAAGCTTATCGTCATGTTCATGGTCATCGCCTTCGCCGGCGATCTTTTCAGCTCGCTCGCGCCGACCGCCACATTGCTCACCATCGGCCGTTTCATCTCCGGGCTTCCCCACGGCGCGTTCTTCGGCACGGCGGCATTGGTGGCCAAAACGTTGGCGCAACCGGGAAAAGAAGCCAAAACGGTCTCGCTGAGCATGACCGGGCAGACCGTGGCCAACATGCTGGGCGTGCCGGCCGCCACCTTCATCGCCGAGCACTTTTCCTGGCGTTTCGCCTTCCTGATCCTTGCAGGAATCGCCGCCCTGACGGTGGTGCTGGTGGCGGCATGGATACCGCACATCGCGCCAGTCAAGGACGCCGGCATTCTCGGACAGTTCAGGTTCCTGACCAAGCTTGGGCCCTGGTTCATCCTCATCGCGGTGTTCACCGGTAACGCCGGCATCTTCACCTGGTGGAGCTATGTGTCGCCGTGGCTGCAGAAAGTCGGCGGCTACGCCTCCGGCACGGTGCCGCTGCTGATGATGCTCGCGGGCTATGCGATGGTGATCGGAGGACTTCTTGGCGGGCACTTGACCGATCACTGGCGTGCCGCAGGAACGGCCTCTCTTGGCCAATGCTTCAGCGTCATCGGCTTGGTTCTGGTGTTTTTCGTGCCCGGAAACAAGCTTGACACGGCAGTCTTCACCTTTATCATCGCCTTCGCCCTGTTCTTCATCAACACCCCGCAGCAGCTGCTGATGGCCGAAGCCGGCCAAGGCGGCGGAGAACTGATCGGCGGGGCGGCGGTGCAGGTCGCGTTCAACCTCGGCAACGCAGTCGGTTCGGCGGTGGGCGGCGGCATGCTCACCATCTCGCACATGAACTACCACTTCCCCGCGTTGGGCGGCATCCCCTTCGCGTTGGCGGCCACCATCCTGCTTGCCGTGTATTCGCTGCGTTACGAAACCCGCACCTCGGCTTTCGAGCGTCTGCAGCCGGTCGACGTCTGAGATTCGCCGGCATCAATCCTCTTGAAACCGGTCGATAGCCGGCCGTTGGAACAAACCGGATAACAACTTCGCGTGAGGATATCAACAGCATTCCCTAATTGCTCAAGGAAAATATCGGAGTATATATCGTCATATCTCAGGCCAGATCAACGAGCCGAGCATCGCATAATGTTTAAGGTCATAAGGTCGCATCAGCAGCATCAAAAATCTACCGGCTTGTTTCCGTCAAAAAATCAGCGCTATACCTCAGCCGGATCTTCGTCAATTGACGTCTGAGGCCCTCGAGAAGAGCACAGGAAACCGATCACCATCGGGGTCAAGAGCATCAGCTGGAAGACGAATCGCGTGGGCGAAGGGCGGCCCGGGCGCGACAGGCTTTCGGCACACACATAGAGGCTGGCGGCACTCAGCAGCCAGGGTAGGCATTTGAGCAACAGGTTCCGACCGGCGGCGGAAGCACGAGCCATGAGATCAGCGGCCGGCCTATCAGCAAGGTCATCTGTGTCGATTGCGTTGAACCGGCTCGTCTCTCCATCGGTTCCGACGGTCCGGTCGGTTTGCACAGCCTGGCCAAGGCGAGCGTCACTGTCAGTACGACGATTCCGGTTCATCATCAGAATCGTCTGCCGGCGTTCTTTCCTGCGTCGCCACAGGTAATACAATATGAATCCGGGCAAAACCGACGTCCACAGCGCCATGAAGAACGGAATATTGACGCCCGGCGTATCGACGAGCGTGCGGTAGAGCTGCTTGACCGTCTCGCTGGCCTCGGTGGGCGGGGTGTGCGGCTGGAGCACGCCGTAGGTGTAGGCAGCCGTGTCCGAAGTGGTCATCGGCAGCATCACCACGGAAACCGGCTTGGGAATCGGCTGGTATTTGACGCTGAACGCATCGAAGGTCATCCATCCCGCCTCAAGGCAGAAGAAACCCTGCAAATAGGAATCGGGATGGCGCAGACCGACGTCGAGCCAGGCCTTGGCAAGGCGCGAAACCGGGACCTTGCCCTTCACCGTCCAGCCGATGGCCGGTACCGCAAGCCACGGGTCGTAGTCCCGACCGATCCGATCCCACGAATATTCAAGGTAGTTGTCGACGGCGGCACGATCAGCATCGCCGATATCGTCGGGATGGTCATGCGCGGCCCGTGCCATCATCTGGATGGGCAGCGCCAGCGCAGCTTCCGGCGTGCCCGGCACCACGTTGATATATTGGTAGGCGAATTTCGGTATCGCCATGTCCACGATGACGAACAGCACCACCGCAAACGCCACGGCAGCCGCCTTGAATTTCGCTGCAAACCTGCCGATGACCAGCGCCAGCAGGCAGAGCACGATGATATAAAGCCCGAGTTTGCGCGTCAGCGCCACGAGCAGCCCGTCCAGCGCGAACGCGGTGACGAACCAAGGGTTGCGCAGGAGGTCGAGTCTGGTATCGACCAATTTGCAATACATTACCGCCCATAGAACGAAGAACATCGCGCTGGTCGTGTCTTTAGCGACCGACATGACGCACATCGGCACCACCGGGAAGAAGCAGAAGAACGCGGCAAAACCATGCAGCATCTTGCGGTTGAGGTCGGTCCGGCCGAGATACGCGAGCAGCCAGGCTATGCCGAACGCAAAGCCTATGGCCTGCAGCAAAGCGTATATATACATGCCGATGTTGTAATTATCGAACAGCGCTTTGCCCAGCGCCGCGAACCAGCCGTAAAGGTAGGTATCGAGGAAGGGGTGATGGTCCCAGATCTTGCCGGCGTTCATGCCATAGAGCGGCATACCGTAATATTCGGCGATCTGGTCGCCGGTGTCGAAATGGATGACGCCCGGAAACAGCAGAACGATATACGGCAGCCAGCAGCACAACAGTATCGAGGCGTCGGCGGCGATGGCGGAGGGACGTTCGACGTAGCGGAAATGGAAATAACGACGGACAGCGGCGAAACGTCTGTGCGACATGTTCGCAGAGGAGGTCGATGCCACATCCGCATTACCTGGATTCTCGGGATTCCCACGAAGTCTTCCTTCGCAAGAAGTAATTTTGCGGGCAAGCGCAGGCTTTCGAGTCATCGCAGTTACGGAATCATCGCTGCCATCATCGACATTCGAAAGGTCTGTCGAACCCGCTTCATCGCCAGCAACATTGACCTTGGAACCATCGAATACGCGGGTTCTCGCGAATTGAACACCACGGAACGCGATCATATAGAGCAATGCAAAAAGCACGGCATAGCCGATCGCCTCCAGATAGAGGTAAACGTGGTCGAAAGGAACCCAGCCGAACTGTGCGGCCTGACTTGAGCAGGCAACCATAAATCCCAGAACAGCGGGAATCAGCAATCCGGTTTTCGAAGGACGCAGGAAGACTCGCAGCTTTGGCCACACGCCGCCGCCTTTTGATTCGGCCGTGTACGACGAGAGCTGCAAGGCACCGCGATCATCCGGACCACCTGCACATGAGCCGGTTGCAGCGCCCGCGGTCACTTTTCGCATCGCCGACGTATCGACTGAACGACCGATCACCTTATCTTCCACCGCTGCTCCCCTACGCTGTATCGGCTATTGCCACTCCGAAACCTATCGAATATCTATGGTCAGTCTAGCGTGCCGGTTTGTCGAAATATCATCGGACACCTCACCCGCGCTTTCGACCGGCCGGAAATTGCAGCGCCTGGCGAGGCTACACGAAAACCCGATATATCTGTGACATAGCTCACATCAAAACAAGGCCTGTGGATATCGCAACCGGCAATAGACTGGGAACCAGCACACGACAAAGGAGCAGTCATGGACGACAACGCGCAAGGCACGACGCCAGAAGACCTGTTGAAGGCCTTCAGTGAGGCACATTCCTCGATTCCCGGCCAGCAGGAAAACGACGCAAGCGACCTGAACAACGCCGCCGCGCCCGCAACCAACGCGACATTCGATACCGACGAATTCCTCAAGGGGCTCGATGCCTTGTTCGACGCGCATGAGGCACGTGACAAGGCCGAACCATACCTGAAGCAGGCGATGGCGGACGCCGAGAACGCCGGGGATGATGCGGGGCTGCTGACCGTCTTGAACGAGACCATGGGCTTCTACCGTTCGCACGGCAAGCACAAGGAGAACCAGTGGGTCATCCAGCGGGCGCTGGAACTCGGGCTGAAGATGGGCATCGAGGGTACCGAGGCCTGGACGACCACGTTGATCAACGCGGCGACCGGGATGCGCGCGGCCAAGCAGTACGACCAGGCCGAGGACCTGTACAAACAGGCGCTGGCATCGGCACAGAAGACGCTCAAACCCACCGACCGGCGGATGGCGGCGCTGCACAACAACATCTCCATGCTCTATAGCAAGACCGGGAAGCTGGAGGCGGCGCAGCACGAGCTGGAAACGGCGCTTTCCATCCTCGAAGATTCAAGCACCGATCCGGAAACCGATATCGACGTGGCCTCCACGCATACCAATCTGGCGCTGGTGCTGCTGCAACGGGCGAGTGAAGCGGCGCAGGACGGGCAGACGCAGAATCAGCCGGAATCCGACAAGACCTCGACCCAAACCGATGAGCCTTCATCACAAACCGACAAAGCCTCGACCACAACCGTCGAAACACTCCTCGACCAAGCAATGAAACACTCCTTGAAAACGCTGGAAATCTACCGCAACGGACATCTTGAACACAGCGCCCATTTCGCCTCGGCGTTGGCTGGATACGCGCAGACCTGCTTCGCGGCAGGGCTGTTCGACAAGTCCATCGACTCCTACCGTCAGGCACTCAGGGTCATCGAAGAATGCTACGGCACCGACACCGATTATTACCGCATCACCGCGGGGAATCTCGCCCAGGTGGAGGAAACCGCGCGCGCGGCACAGCAAACGGCCGAAAAGAGCGACGAATCACAATCCGATAACAACGCCGGTCGGCAGGGAGATTCTGATATGGCCGGCAGTACTGCCAATAATGCCAATGCCACCATTCCTCCCACAGCGACCTCGCCGACCGAAAAAGAAGCCCCGGCAACTTCAAGCAACAACCAATCGACCTCCCTTGGCGGCACCACCGCAGCAACCAAGCCGGCCATCTCGGGGCTCAAGCTCGCACGTGCCTACTGGGAGCAGTGCGGCAAGCCGATGATCGCGCAGAAATACCCGGAATATCAGGGACGCATCGCCGCAGGACTGGTCGGTCACGGCTCGGAATGCTATGGATTCGACGACCAGTATTCGCAGGACCACGATTTCGGCCCCGGCTTCTGCCTGTGGCTCACCGACGAGGATTACGACGCGATCGGCGAACAGTTGCAGGCCGACTACGAGGCGTTGCCGCAGGAGTTCATGGGCTTCGGGCCGCGTGAATCCACGGCACGCGCGCAGGGCGGTTCACGGCGTACCGGCGTCTTCCGCATCGGCGATTTCTTCGCGTCCATCACGGGCTATCCGCAAGCCCCCAGCGAAAGCAAACCGCACGAATGGCTGCTGCTCGACGAGCCGACGCTCGCTGCGGCGACCAACGGCGAGATCTTCGCCGACCCGCTCGGTGCCGTCTCCAAGACGCGGCAGGGCTTCAAGATGATGCCCGACGACGTGCGGCTTTCGCTGATTTCGCGCCGCCTCGGCATGATCGCTCAAGCCGGGCAGTACAACCTCCCCCGCATGCTGGGGCGCGGCGACGGCGCGGCGGCATGGCTTTCCATCCGTGAATTCACGACGAACGTCTGCTCGTTCGTCTTCCTTTTGAACGAGCCAATCCGCGCCGGATACATGCCGTATTACAAATGGCAGTTCGCGGCGCTACGCCGGCTTTCCGGGCGTATGTCGACCGTGCTGCCGGACGTCTGCGAACAGCTTGAAACCATCCTGCGGCTTTCGTCGGCAGCCTGCTTCGGTGGCGCCGGATTCGGGGAAGGCGGCAAGGGCTCGGCTCCTGCGCAAGAGCAGGTGCAGAGCACTGTCGAACACATCTGCACCGAAATCGTCGCGGAGCTCAAGGCCGAGGGTTTGACCAACAGCGACGAGGAGTTCCTGGAATGGCAGCGACCGTACGTCGAGGCCCATATCGGCAGCGACAATCCGGTGCTGCACAGCCTGTAAACCCATAAACGCGCTGAACGCAATACATTGTAAAACCACTAGAGTTGATGGCAGCACATCAATGAATGAGTCAACAACGATATGTGAGACGGACATATCGAAGAAAAGAGCAACGATGACTGAAAACGCAACGAGGCCAGAGACGCCGACGGACACTTCCGCCGAGGATCAGGCTCGGATCGAGTTGATGGAACGCGTGGTGAAGCACGAGTGGAACCAGTTCCAGAAGACCGACAACGAGGGCGGACGCGCGGCCTGCCAAGGCAATTGGCCGACCTTCCACCAGATGCGTCTCAGCCAGTTCGCCACCTGGCCGGTGCCACTGCTGGAAAGCTATGCCGACGATCTCGACGAAGCGGATCGCATCGGCCGCAACCTCATCACCGAAAAATATGGCCGCATGATGATTTCGACCTGGCCGGAGGAATACCACGCCAACATCGAGCCGTACATTCCTGCGCGTTCCGCCGAACGCAAGGCGGCTCAGGAAAAGGTCATCGCGCAGCAAGTGGCGTGGGCCGACGATTTCCGCGGCCGCTACCCCAAGCTCGGCCGTGAGATGCGCGTGCTGCGCACGGCCGAAGACACCCACGAAAACACGTCGTTCGAGACCTACCTGCGCGGTGAGCTCGGCACCTATTCCGACAAGACGTTCGGCCTCTATCAGGACTTCATCACCAGCCTCGCTACGGCCAAGCGAAACCTCACCGAAGAGACCATCCGCAACACCGTGCTGCTCGGCGGATTCAAGTCGCTCGACGATGCCGAAGCGTTGCAGCAGTAAGCGTGGCACAGAGCCGCATGGAGCGGGTTGCGACAGTAGGCGTAAAGATATGAGCGGTGCGTTAGAGTGGCACGCATGCGATTGCTGAAACGATTCCTGCCCTCTCTGGCCGTCTTTGTCGCCCTTGTCGCCGTTTTGACGGCACTGGGCACCGCAATGACGACGCCGTGGAGCGTGAAACCGTTGACGCAGCATATCAAGGTGGCTTCGGCAGATTCCGCCATACAGGCCCGCGACACGGCAGAAGCGAACGCATTGGCAGAAGATACCGGCAACGCCCACAATACTGATATTCAAGCCGGGAAAACCGGCATCGGCACCGATCCCAAAAACGTTCTCAACACCGATCAGGAAGGCACCTATCAGGTAAAAGCCGAAAACCTGCGCATCAGGCTCGCCCCGAACGTGACCATCAACGCCATCCTGCGCTCCCCCATCGGTGCACCCGGTTTACGGCCAGCGACATTGTTCATCCATGGAGCAGGCACCGGCAAAGCCAGCGAGGTCTACGGCGACATCGCCTCGGCCATGAGTTCGGCGGGCATCGTCACGCTTGTGCCCGACAAACGCCTCGACACCTACACCACCTTCCACCGCGACTATTATGCGATGGCCGAAGACTACATGACCTCGCTCAAGACTCTGCGCGCGCAACCCGACGTGGACCCTACGCACGCCGGCGTCTACGCGGAATCCGAAGGCACGTGGGTCGCCGAGGCCATGGCGCACCGCCACCCCGGCGCCATCCCCTTCATGATGCTGACCTCGCCGCCGGCGGTTTCGGGGCGCCGGCAGATGGCCATGGCCGCCAACACCTACGTCGACTATATCGGCGCACCCAAGGGCCTCAACCGCGACGTCGACAAGTTCGTCAGTCTCGATTTCGCCCCGCTCGGGCTGCAATATGCCGATTTTCCCGCCGAACGCTACTTGAAGGACCTCACGATGCCCTTGCTTATCAGCTTCGGCACCGACGACCTTTCCATGCCCATCGAGCAGGGAGCCGCCGACATCATCGACGGCGCGGGCGCCGCCGGCAACAAGAACGTGCTCGTGCGCTATTACCACGCCAATCACCAGATGCGCGTCGGCGCGCACACTTCCGTGCCTGGCCTGCCGCTCGACACGCACTATACACACGACCTCGAGGATTGGACCAACGCCATCGCCGCCGGCACCAAAGCGAGCGATTGGGCTACGCCACAGATCGCCGGAAGCCAACCACAACAACGCTTCGGCGTTCCATCCAGCGTCAAGCCAGGACTTATCGGGTCGCTGGGCACGATATTGACGCTGTTGACGGTGATTGCGTTGTGCGTTGCCATGACAGGAATCATCGGTATTTGTATTGCATTGAGGAATTTAAACAAACGCGCCAAGCGAGATTCCTCGAGCCTGACCGACAGGAATATTACCAACCAATCTTCGAGGCAAACCGCCGAGGCTCGACCCTCTCAAGGCGATACCGCCCGCAGCCGCTTCCCGCATCAGCTCACAGCAGCGTTGGCCTTGAATGACTGCTGCGCGGTGTTGTCAATCGCCGCCTTTTTCACGTACGTCATGATCGCGGCAAAATCGGCCTTGACGTTGACTTCGCGCGGAACGCTGCTCAGCTGGGGCTGGGTGCTGTTGCAAATCATCGCCTTGGTCAACGTCGCCCTGGTCACCTGGCTGATCATGGAACTGTGGCGTTCGCACGGCAGCAAGGATCCAAGAGACGAACAGCCCCAAGGTTTCTGGACTCCCGCGCACTTCGTCGCCGCAGCTCTGTGCGTCATCGCATCGGCGGCTTCACTGATACTGATGGCGTTCTTCGGGCTTTATGCCCTATAACCCACAAAATGCCGGCGCAACGTCACCCTCGCTGCACCGGCATTCAATATATCGGCTTTGATTCACCACGACTTATCGCCGCCTTCTGGCCCTCCATTTTGCCGCGCCTTGATGAATCAGCGACGCCAAGCCGAGCAGCACCGCCAGCGCAATCAGCAACCCGCCCAGCGCAACGATGCCGATGGCGATCAGCGAGCGCACATCGACGCCCCCGGGTATCGGCGCGAAGACCATCGGAAACGCCGAGCCGACAATCAGCATCAACGCTCCCAAAAACAGCGGCAGCAGGCTCAGTACAATGGTCGCCTTGCTCGGCCCGGCCGGCGGCTGCGGCTTCGGCATCTGCGGCGGCACGTCGCGCGGCACACGCACGTAGGCGCCAGATGGAGCGGAACCACCGGTGGCGAAGTTCGACGGCGGCACGTATCCGCCCTGTCGCGGCATCTTCGCGGTAGCGCCACCAGCTTCCGTCCCGGCTCCTGTCCATGTTTTCGTTCCGGCCTCGCTGCCAGCCCCGGTTTCGTCTTCGGTCTCAGTCTCTGCCGCCGTCGACGCATCATTTGCAGGATTATCCCTGTTTGTGTGATTATCATCTTCAGCTTCAGCCATATCGAGACTATTGACCGAAGCCGGGATGGCCTCTGTCACGTCATTATCAGCCCTCTGATTCGGCATGACTTCGGTATCGGCGGCAGCAACGTCAGCGCTGGCATTCTGGGCTGGCATAGCGACAGTCTCAGTAATATCGTTGTCGGTTGCAGAATCCGTCATATCGTTCTCCCTGTTCGCATTCGATTCGCTGCTCATTGTCATCGCATCCACGCTCCCGTTGTCTTGCCTTTGACGAACTGCGCATAACTCGGCACCGTGCTTTCGGCGGGATACTGCACCGTGACGCGCCCCTCGATGATATAGGGGGCGTCAATCGTGAGTTCCGGCCCGTTCTTCGGCATCTTCTTGTTGAGAGCGAACCATTGGTAGTCCTGATCGTTGCCATAGCCGCTGCCGTAACCGATGCGCTGATAGCTCATCCCACCGATGCCGACCTGCATATTTCGGCCGATGGCGACATAGCCACTGCCCAGCGATCTTGTGCCGATTTCGCTGCCTGCATACACCCCGTTGATGATGATTTCCCCGTCATCCACATCAACACCCATCACGCTGCCATCGACTCTTGCGTCGGATTCATGGCTGAGCTCGTAGGAACACCCCGCAGGCAAGGTGACGAAAACCGTCGCCTGCCTGTCGGTCAGGTGAATGGTCCCGGTCGGGCAACCGGACTGAACGGTGCTGCCGTCTCTCAACGTGACCTCGTGCTTGCCATGTGTTTTGGCGTAATCGCTGAAGTCGATGTTCACCGCATCGTCGTCAAGCCGGCGGCCTTTAACCGCAGTCCCCTGCGCCAGTTTTTTCAATTGTCGGTCGTTACTGGCATCGATGGCTTTGAAACCGCTGACATCAATCTGGTGATAGCCCTGGCTTTGCTGCTCCGAACCGGTCAGTACCGCGGAATATCCGATATCGCCGATAAGGAAGACCACCGCCACAAACGCGGCAATCCAGACCATCGGGTGCAGACCTCCGGCACGATGCCCGGCCAAGCCGAGTATGGCAATGAGCACGCCGAGCGCTATCAGCACCCCGCCGATCCAGAACGTTCCGTATTGGAAAATCGTGCCCATGTATCCGCCGTTGCTGAAGCATTGTATTGCAACCAGCGCACCCGAGAGCAGGATGCCGCCAAGAGCGAGCAGAACGACCACGAAACCGGCCGGCTTGCGTTTCGCCCGCCTCGACCCCCACGTTTTCGCGGCGTTCTGGGCGATGTTTTCCCGATAGGATTTCGCCGACTCGGCCATATACGTGGGCGGCGCGGCATAAGCCTGCGACGGGCCGCTGGCAAAAGGCGAAGTCGGCCGGCGCGAGGAACCGGCATCACCGGCCGTGCCTCGCGAGGTATCCAGATTCACGCCGAAATCGTTCTGATACGCATTGGCATCAGCAGCATTGGCACCAGCAGCACCGTCAAAACGGTCGCCCGACTTCATGCCTTCCGATTCACGAAACGTCGCCTCGTTGGTTCCTTGGGATTGGGTTCGCGCGTTGCTCTGGCTTTGGTCGGTAGGCTGTGGCGCATACGGAGAGGGCTGCGCATTCGCATAAAAAGTCTGGTTTACGTTGCCGGATGGACTATAAGGCATCGGCCCCGGCTGACGATATTGGCCCTGCGAAGGCTGCTGCCACGGGCCTTGATATTGCGTTTCCCGACCGTTGTTAACAAACGTCGCTCCGCGCTGCCGCTGCGCCTTGTTGGCAAGACTGTTGATCATGATCAACAGCACCGCTACGGCGATGAGGGCGAGCAACACGCCGACCCCAGGCGAGACGACCGCAATAAGGATGAAGATAATCGGGCCGAGCAATGACCATTGCCAATGACCGTACACCAGTTCCTCGCCGGAGATCCTGCCGTCACGGCAATCCGGCAGCAGCACCCACGCCGCCGCGTAGAAGGCCGCGCCGAAGCCGAAGGCCAGCGTGGAGGCGGCGACGACGGCACGCACGAAAACGGGGCTCAGCCCGTAGCGCACCGCGATGCCGTCGCATACCCCGGCGATCCAGCGGTTGTTGCCGCGCATCAGGCCGCTGCCGCGGATCCAGGCGAAGAAACGGTCGACCTTGTCGTGCCGAGGAGGCACGGGATTGCTCATATTGGCAGGCTGTTGGTAGCCGCCGTACATGTTGTTGCTCATGGTTCCATTACAGCATCCCGCAACGCACAAAAGGGTCAGGGAACACCCTGATTTAACCCTGATTTTTTCCGTAACGCACCCCGAAATCCGCAAAACCATGCACAATGGAGGTATGAAGCCATCGAATCACGAGCCGGACAACCGACCACGCCAGCAGACCTACGCGTGGAATCGATATGCGCCGTCCGGCGGATTCCCTGTGACTCCGAAGCGACGTCTGCCCCTGCTCAGGCCCAAAAAGAAACGCATCTTCTGCGGGGTATGCCGGGGGCTGAGCCTTCATCTTGGCGTTCCGGTGGTCTGGATTCGCCTCGCGTTTATAGCAGCAACGTTTCTGTTCGGCGCCGGCATCGCGGCCTATATCTTTTTGTGGGCGTTCGTTCCCGCCGGAGACCCGCTTACCGCCGAACAGCAACAGCGCGAGGCAGCATGGAAGAACGAACATGCGCCATTGTCATACGGGAATATCGACCATACGGCAAACGGTCAATACGAAACTTTCGATGGTTTCAATACATCCAATGCGGCCGCCGCCGACATCTCGCGACAGACGGCCCAACGTTTCTCATCGCCTTCCGCCGCATCCGACACGACCAACGACAACGCCGGCACCGAAAGCGAACCAGGCGACGAATCGGGCAACGGCCCGGAAAACCTCGCCCAGGCATTCAAGAACGCTTCAAAACCCTCGATTATCGCGCTTGCAGGAATCGTGTTGATCGCATTGGCCGTAATCCTGGAATTGAGCCCGTTGCCCAGCGACCTCACCTTCGGCATCTTCATGGCCCTTTGCGGCATCGGCGTGGCCTGGATCCGTTTCAACGCCGAGGACGGGCAGATACGTTATCTGCTTATCGGCGTGGCGCTGATGGCCCTGGGCTATTTCGTTTGCGCCGATTCCGAGACATTCAGCCATCATCTCCCCTTTTCCGCTGCAATCGCCGGAGTGGCGCTGCTGGCCGGGGTGGCGCTGGCCATCATCCCGCTGGCCAACCGGTTCATTCACGAACTGAGCCACGAGCACGCACTGAAGGAGCGCGAGGAGGAACGCGCCGACATGACCGCCCACCTGCACGACGGCGTGCTGCAGACCCTCGCCCTCATCCAGCTGCACAGCGACGAGCCCAAAACCGTCTTCACCCTGGCCCGCAAGCAGGAGCGCGAGCTGCGCCGGTGGCTCTATCAGGAACGCATCCCCTCCGACCGTTCAGTGAGTTCGGGCCTCAAAGAGATCGCGGCGCATATCGAGGACGAATTCGGCGAACCGATCGACGTGGTGAGCGTCGGCGATACACGGCCCAGCGCCCAGACCGACGCGTTGCTGAACGCCAGCGAACAGGCCATGCTCAACGCCGTGCAGCACGGCGCGGAACCGATTTCCGTCTACTGCGAGGTCGGAGGAGCGCAGGCCGAGGTCTTCGTGCGCGATCACGGCGACGGGTTCGATCAGGACGCCATTCCGCCCGACCGGCTCGGCATCCGCCAATCCATCATCGGCCGCATCGAACGGCGCGGCGGCAGTGTCAAGATCGTCTCTCGGCCGCATTGGGGCACGGAGGTGCATATGACCATGCCGATACCGAAAGAAAACGGCAGCGCTGATGGCACAATGGCAGAAGAGACGAATACAGAGGCATACCGGCAATGAACGCAATGAACGATGACATCCAGACAAGGCAGAACGCAGGTACGGACCCAGCTTCCGCCAACAGGAATAAGGCCGAAAGCGACAATCACGGCATCCGCATAGCCGTGGTCGACGATCACGAGATGTTCCGCGCCGGGGTCATCGCCACGCTGAGCCCGCATTTCACCATCGTCGGTCAGGCGCCGGACGTGGAGGGTTCGGTGGCGATGATCGCGGCCACCAAACCCGACGTGGTACTGCTCGACGTCCACGTGCCCGGCGGCGAGGGCGGTGGTGGCGCGGAAATCCTGCTCAAATCGCACCCGCTCTCCCCCGATTCGGCGTTTCTCGCGCTTTCCGTCTCCGATTCGCCGAAAGATGTCGGCGCGGTCATCCGCGCGGGCGCACGCGGCTACGTCACCAAAACCATCAGCGGCGGCGACCTGATCTCCTCGATCATCCAGGTGAACGAAGGTTATGCCGTCTTCTCGCCAAAACTGGCCGGTTTCGTGCTCTCGACCTTCCAAGGCGCGGGGGCGGCCGAGCACGACGACGAGCTCGACAAGCTCTCCCATCGCGAGCAGGAGGTCATGCGCCTCATCGCGCGCGGCTACACCTACAAGGAGATCGCGGCGGAACTGTTCATCTCCATCAAGACGGTGGAGACCCACGTCAGCGCCGTGCTGAAAAAGCTCCAGCTCTCGAACCGCACCGAGCTGACCCGCTGGGCCGCCGACCGCCGAATCGTGTGAGAGTGTATGGGTTCAAACAACCAGAGACTTCATTTCAGCACAATGAAGCAAGTTTCCGCTACGCAGCGGAGAGCCGGCGACGCATATATTCACTACGACTGATGTGGTACTTCTTTGCCTCTGTATCCACCATATCAAGAATGGATTTCGGAATTCTCAGGCTGATGTTCACCATGTGCTCGTCACCATGGTCGAGATGCAGACCATAATAGACGTGACCCCTCAGTCCATCGTCAAGCATTTCCGATTCTGCCTGCTCCGCATTTGTTTCAACCTGCTTTTGGGTCATACCGAACTGCTTCAGCAGTTCCTTATCACGTTTGCTCATCGTCATGGCTATCTCCTCAGCCTTTCTATCTCATTGACGCATTTCTTGGTCGGTGGGGTAAACGCATGATAAATCAGCACCCTACTACTCAGTACTTGGTAAAGGATCTCAACATTTCGTACACGCCCGTCAAGCCCGATCGCCATCCAAGTACCGTCTTCTCGTTGTACATCTGTCATCACACTACGGAACGCGGTAACCACATCTTTTTCGGATAATTCCGGATGGCGTTCGTGAACCCTGTCCAAAACAAAAATTTCCACTTCCACCTCCCGTACCACATGTGTAGCACAAGTATAACACAGCTGTGACGAGTATCCGACATCTCTGATTTCCGATTATTGCATTCAGTAGTGCGAATCTTTTGTTGCGGAAGAACATACATCTGTAAAACAACGGCAGAACCGGCAGATCAAGGCGACCAGAACCAAAAAGCGGCCTCGCACCATCAAGTGCAGGGCCGCTTCAATCGAACCATAACAACAGACTTATGGTGCAGCAATCAGCGGAAGGTGTGGCGGTAGCTGCTGTTGTGGGCGATGGCAATCCCGAAGGCCGCAATGACCACGATGAGGGCCAGACCTATCCACGGGATAGAGCCCGTCATGGGCAGCGAGGGCTGAGGCTTCTCAATAATCCGTATCTTTATAGGCGCCGACTGGTTACCTTTCGCGTCCGTGGCCTGTATAGTCATGTTGCCCAAGGGCATGTCGTCCGGTATGGTGAAAGACCATGTCCCGGCAGACCCGGGATTGTAGTAGCTGCTTGACCCGCTGCTCGGAGTAACGGCCAGGGTCGTAGTCGTACTCTCAGGCCTGCGTACAGGCGAATTCGGGATGGGAACGGTCGAGGGCCAGCCCGATGATGCCGACACTTGCGGAATGCCATCTGGCATGTTCCATAGAGTACCAGAAAGATTGTCGCCCGGGAGAGCATGTTCAGGCATACCTTCCAAACAAGGCGGTGCGTAGTCCATGCGGAAATAAGCGTCACTATAATCAGAGGATTTCCCGTCCGCAGTAACTCTGGCAGAAACCCGCCATCGATAGATGGGATACTCGTCAAGCCATTTGATGTCCTTGCCGTTGATGTACATAGTCGTGGTGGCTTGACTGTCGGCAGTGCCATACTCGGTCACCATGCCGTCCCCCATCTGGGTAATCAGTCCATCAGCTCTGACCATGGACGCAGGCACGGGGAAATTGACCATATCTTCGTCAACGACGCCGGCATAGGTAGGTATCGCATACAATTGGATTTTTGCACCGGGTATCACCGTATAGCTCAATTTGACCTCGAGGTAAGGTGTATCCGCTCTTGCAGTCCCGTGGTTAGACACGTAGTTCAGCACACCATTGACCGTATGCCCGTGCTGCGTGACCTCGATGCCAGTGAGCTTGGCAGGCTTCCACTGCGCATAGAGATTGATGATCTGCCGGTTCTGTGCGTTTGTGACCTTGAGCTTTCCTTGGTTGGGATAAGATCCCTTGTCAGTGGCGGTCGGGATGCCGCCTCCGGCGGAAGCCACGTCCCAATTGTCTAGCTTGAAGCCAGGCAATGTGTACCCTACGGCTGGCAGAGTGACGGGATTCGTGGTCGCTGTATGGTCGTCCGAGTCCAGAAGCACCGGCAGGTCGTCCATCGAGCCCGAGGTACCGGAGTGGTTCGCATCGAAGTGGAGGAACGCGTAATACTGCCGCGTGTACGTGACCGCCTTATCCCCACTCAGCCGATGCGAATCGTCCATCATATCCTGCCAGTATGTGTTGCTAGGGCTCTCCTGCGGCGTCTCAGTGAACAACGGAGTGTAGTCGAGCGGGCTTGTCTGCTTCCACGGACCCGTGTCGCCTTGTGCAGAATCCCCCGGGTAAGTTTGCCACGAGGGAGCAGACGACGATTTGATGATATGTGTTTTCGGCCCCAGCGTGATCTGCTCCAAAGCTTGGTCGCTACTGAAAAACCCTATGAAACCTCCGTCTTCGACGCTGCTGGTATCCCAGCCACTCAAGTCCAAGGTTTTCAAATCATAACACGACTGGAACACAGCTTCCATGTTTGTGACGCTGCTGGTATTCCAGTGTGAGATACCGACAAGTGTAGTGGTCGAAAAATCGAAACCACTAAACATGCAGAGCATGTTGGTGACTTTGCTGGTGTCCCAGCCACTCACATCGAGACTAGTCGGACCATCTTTGAAGTCGCTGAACATGTAGACCATGCTGGTGACTTTGCTGGTGTCCCAGCCACTCACATCGAGACTAGTCAGACCCCGACAACCGGCGAACACACCGGCCATGTTCTCTACATTGCTGGTGTCCCAGCCCCCTACATCAAGACCAGTCAGACTCCAACATTCGTGGAACATGTAAGCTATGTCGGTGACTTTGCTGGTGTCCCATTTGTTTCCGACGTGGCTTACGTCGAGGCCATGTAGATTATGGCACTCCGCGAACATACCGCTCATAATGGTGACTTTGCTGGTGTTAAAGCCCCCTACATCAAGACCAGTCAGACTCACACAATCCTCGAACATATTTTTCATGCTCTTTACACTGCTGGTGTCCCAGCCTGCTATATCGAGGCTTGTCAGCTTCTCACAGCCGTAGAACGCTTCGACCATGTCCTCGACACTGCTGGTGTCCCATTTGTTTCCCACGTGTCTCAGCCTGAGACCATTCAATTTCTTACAGTTGCGAAAACCGAACCGCATTGTTTTGAGATTACTGGTGTCCCAGCCACTCACGTCGAGGCTAGTGAGCGCACTATCACCATCGAACATGAAGGAAAGATTAGCGTTTTGACTGGTGTCAACCTTATCGATGCCATCGATGGCGATGAGCTTTGGCATATAACCAAAGTTGAAACCGCCTTGGTTTAAAGGGTCATATGAAGGATCATATGAAGGGGCATATGTGCGCTTAAGCATGATGGGCTTCTCAATGACAATTTTCGTGATCAGGCTGCGGTAGTCTACATCATTTGGTGTGCCCCCCGGATATCTGGCCCAAGGAACGGTCATATTCGGCAGAATAGGTTTAGCCAGCGAGCCAAGATTGCTAGTGATCCGCAGGACGCATTGGCCAGACTCCATACCCAAGCTCCAAGAGAACTTGCCATCGATGCGCACGCTTTGTTGAACGCTATCGCAGTTGGTTGCGGCAGGTATGAGAGGATCGTCTTGCGGCTGGGCCGTGTTATCGCCTTTCGGCTGGGGCACGGTGGATTTCGCCGCTGGCGGCTGGGATGCGGGCAGTTGCGGAGCGGACGGCGACGATACGGCGGATGCGGCTTTCGGCACGTCGGCTTTTGGCTTGGCGACCTTTGACGCGTCGTCGTGGTGCGCGGCGATAGGCACCTCGTCGGCAGCCCCCGCGGCCAACGGCGACAGCAGGGCGGCGACGGTGGCCAGGACAGCCGCGAAGGAGACCGCCGCGTGGCGGGTCTTCCTCCCGCGCCGTACATCCTTGTGCTTTGCTCGCACGTTCCTACCCAACATACTTGCACTTCTCTTTCTATGATCCGTCAAACACCTTGCGTCTACTGGCGTTGCCAGACCAAAGTGATTCCTGTCACATTTCTACTTCCATATTAGACATATAGCGAGTCAAATACTCTGCCAACGTACTAATATGCAGTCTCAAGATTTATGTAGCCGTCATAGCTTTCTCAGTATTCTTTGCGGCAACAGCGAGCTCAGCACCCGCGGATGCCCCATATGCGTCCACCCGGCATCAGGCGTGCCGTCGTAATGGCGAGGCGGAGGCAACAGCAGCCGGTAGCTGCGGGCCAGCAGCCAAAGCAGCCCCGGCAGGAAGATGGCAATCGCCACCAACACCGCCACCAACACCGCGTCTCTGGAACCGTCGTAGCGCGGAATGTCTTTGGGGATGTTGCCCCGTTCGGCGGTGATGACCAAGCGTTCCGTATTGACGCCATAGGGCGTACAGGTCATCAAGGTCACCAAGTCGCGCCCCGGCACCACTTTGTAGAGGTGCACATCCGTCGGCGAGACCACGTTGATGGCCTTCACACGATAACCCATGGTGCGGTTCAGCGTCTGGATGTAGATCACGTCGCCTTTCTTCAGCTCGTCGAGCCGGGTAAAGAGCTCCGCGTCCACCAGCCCTCGATGACCGGTGAGCACGCTGTTGGTCGACTTGCCGCCGACCGGCAGACTGGTGCCGTGCAGATGGCCGACGCCGACCTGCAGCACGTCCTTCGAGGTGCCGTGGTAAATGGGCAGACGCAGGGATATCTTCGGAATCCTGATGGTGCCCATCACCCCGTTTTTCGTCTTCAGCAGCGACTGGTAACGCTTGTCCTCAAACGATTGCTCGTCATTGCCGGCGTCCTGCGCGAAAGGATTGGACGTCTTGCCGAGCGAAAACTGGCCGGATCGCGCGATGTCGGCGTTGTAGCGCTGGGCGTCGTGGTACTCCTGTTTGATATGGCCACGTGGCCAACGCGCCATCTCAGCGGCCGCCTGCGCCGAGGCGATTGCTTCGTTTCGCGCACTGATCATCCTGTTGACGGGTACCCACAGTATCACAATCACGACTGCGATGACACAGAAATTGTGCACACATTGAAGAATGAGACGGCGGACGAACCGAGCATTGCTGCGACGCCTCCGCACGACCTCCCAGAAAGGCAAGGCCCCCAAAGGCTTGGCGACGACCGTACGCCGTGAACCTTTGAAACGCTCTTTCTTCATCGATACCCCATGACTGATTGATACCTACGGCACCGGCGCACTCACCGTGCCCTGTACGTTCTGTCGCTTTTGCGGACGATGCCGATGACAGGCGTGACGAGTGAGGCAACACAACAACCCCATTCGTCACGCCTTGCAGTCATCAGCGATCAGACCGCATAGGCCGGATGATCAGTCATCCATGTCGTCGGCCATATCACGCCGACGCAACACGGTGGTGCCCACTGCGACGCCACTGAGGACAAGGGCCAGCAGCACCACGAGCAGGATGCCTGCGCCACCGGTCATAGGCAGATTCGAAAGCGAATCGACGTTCTTGACCTGCACATCGAAGTCATAGCTCTTGGTATCCGCTTTGTTCACGCTGAGTCCTTCGCCATCACCCTTTACGCTGGACAGATTCCAAAGATCAGCAGTGAAGTCGAAGTTGGAGTTGTTGGGCGCGGTCGCCTTCGCGATCTTGACGGTGAACGTCGGCTTCACCGTGCCCTGCTGGCCAGACGCAGCGTTGGTCTGCACGAACTTGTAGGTGCCTTCCTGAAGACCGGAAACCCTGATCGCGCTGCCGTCAGAAACACCCAGCTCCTCAACGGAACCGCTCGCGTTGTAGCCATAAGCATAGGCCTTGGCCGGAGCGGTGTAACCGGTAAGCGTCTTTTCGCTGGCCGGGCCGAACTTCAACTGGGTCTCGGTGGTACCGTCCACCTTATAGACCGTGTACTTCGCGCCGAAAGCGGGGGACGTATCGTCCTTGAGCACGTTGTAGATAGTGACTTCCCAGTTCTTCGGACCAGCCGGAGGGGTATGCGGGCTAGGAATCTTGCATGCAGCCAGAGCGGCATTCTCCGGCTTCTTGCAGTCGATGCCAGGATCGCCGGAATGTACGAGCCATGCCGTGTTGCCGGTGTCCTTGGCCGTATCGACGAGCTTCATATCGTAAGTCACCACGATGGCATCGTCAATCGTGTAATTCATGATATTCACGAACTTGATGACGAAGCCGTGCTCCGTGACTTCCACTGTGTAAGTGGTAGGACCGGCAGTAATCTCTATTCCTCCAATCGTGACCTTAAGGTTATCGACGGTATAGGTTGGAGTTGCCGCCTCATCAGAAATGTTCGACAGACCGTCGCCAGCCTGATCGTGGATTTCGAACTTGTACGTCGCGTAGTTGGTATACACCGGCACCTTCGTATTGATGGTGAAGTCGAGCTTGTCGCCGACAACAGCGGTCTTGGTATGATCGCCGGTAACACCGTCATAGGTCTTGGAGATATCCGGGACCTTGTTCTTCGCCTCAATCTTGCCGAGCTCTTCGGCGTTGAGGTGATCATAGGTGCCAACCGTGGTCCCGACCAAGATCGGGATCGTCTTCGTGTCGCTGTTAGACGGCTTGGAAGGATCCGCTATGGAGACAGAAGAGGTATCCTCGACCAGATACACGCCAATCGGAAGGTTCTCAAACACCGCGTCACCGTTGTCAGCAACTGTCTGCGAAGGAGTAGAGGTACTACTCATACCGTCCGAGATAGCGGTCTGCTTATCCAATTGCATCACAAAATTACGGAGCATACCAGCATGCGTCGTGCTACTGTCCTCAACCCAGTTCTGCTCGACCCAGCCGATGGCATTGTCCGAAGGAACCGTCTTCGGCGTCTCCGGCGTAGGAGTCACGGCCGCAGCGCGATCTTGCTCGGCCTTATCCGCGGCTTTATAAACAGCCTTGTCGACATCACCCGCACCACCAGCGGTCAGGGAGTCGACCGAAAGACTCGTCATCTTGGTTGTATCGCTGGGCTGGGCCGGGTCATGAACATCATGCGTCGCATAGGCATATTTGCCGAGCTGCAGCGCCTTGTATGTATGGCCTGGAGTCCCCTTGGTGATAGTAATCTTGCCGGTATTATACATGGTCGTCAAGTCGAGATTGGTATCATCGGCGACAGCCGTTCCTGCTCCTACCGCGCCAAACGCCAGCAGCGTCGCGGCCGACACGGCCACGGCCGCGGCATTACGCAGCCATTTATTTCCCATCTTCATTATTTGTATTACCTTCCTTCACTTCTATTGATTGTTTGTAATCGACAGTTTTGTTTGCCTATGCGCCGTGAAATCACATCCTTTCCGATTCCCTAACTTCACCTCGACGCAAAATTGCCAAGGCGACAAGTGCAAAAAAGCAATAAACATAACGGCAACCCCCTAAGCCCCGAGCAGCTTACGCAGATTGGTGACGTAGTGGCGGCTCACCGTTTCCGTGACCCCGCCCGAGAGCTTGGCCATCATGTTTCCCGAATAAGAAATCTCCAACGACTGCAGATATCGCAGATTGATAATCACCTGACGCGAGACCCGCACGAAATCGGCCTTGGAAAGGCATTTCGCAAAATGCGCAAGCCCGTCCTTTATCGCCAACGTGCGGATTCTGGGACTGCTGACCGGCTCTTCGGACGCAGGTTCCGCAGACGCGTTGTCTCTATACTGCTGGGCGTCGGAATCAAAAATCTTCAACAGCAGCAACTCGCCATCGATTTCGATGGCAACGATATCGTTCTTACGAACGACTTCCAGCCTGCCCCCGGATTGCACCGAGACGATCGAGGAAACCTCCTGCTCCAACGCCGCGATGCCGCGAAGAAGCCGAGTCACCTCTCCTGTGGGTTTGGCGGCATGGACGACCACGCGGATCTGGTCGTTGCGCAAATCCGAATCCGACTGAAAATCAACGTTCATCCGGCTCTCCTCCCCTCACAGTCTCCTAAAGCACAATACGTTAATTGTATCACTATGTCTAAATAATTGTCTACGCTCGTTTCGCGCAAATGCAATGAAACGCGATATACCGATAGAATTCGGGTATTGACAGTCAACTGAAAACAATGCGAAAAAACGCGACATATCGACGAAACCCGGGCCGATGCAGCTCGAGTAGTACGCGGTCATCAACGCCGACGACTGCCTCAGATTCGACTACCCCGACGCAACGCTTCCCGGCATCCGGCCCGCAGGCAAATAGGTAATCGCTAAAAACGCAGAAGACAGCCGCATCCGATTCGTCTCCACCGACGACGGCATTCGCATTTCTCACGCGCCGAAATGGCTCACCGAGCAGAACTGACGGTTGGGATAGCACCGGTCTTATTGCGCTTGCGCCCGGCCCGCCTCGCCACAATGCGGCAGAGCTCCGGTCTTACCATAATCTGCAAGTAGAAAAAACCATAATCTTAAAGTAGAGATTACCATAATCTGCAAGTAGAAAAAACCATAATCTTAAAGTAGAAGTCCCCATAATCTTAAAGTAGGAAAGACCATAATCTGTAAGTAGGGATTATTTGCCTTGACTTCTCGCCAAAAAACAAAATTGTTAATTATAATGCCCAACTTGGCAATGAAATAATGAATTGAGCATTATAATTAACAATATGAACGATAAGCGATCCGAAAAATTACCCGTTATGGTGCCACGCACGGCATTGCTGCGCCAACTGGAAAAGCACGACGCCACCGACGAGATCAAGGTGCTCATCGGCGTGCGGCGCTGCGGCAAATCCACTCTGCTGTGTCAATACCGTCAAAAACTCACCGACGCCGGCATGCCGCAATCGAACATCTTCTTCAAGCGCTTTGACGATTTCACCACGCCTCTCGATTACAGCGCGAAAGACCTTTACCGCGACCTCGAGCAGTCATTCGCCAAAGCCGACGAAACCCAGCCTTTCTATGTCTTCCTTGATGAGATACAGGACGTGCCCGGCTGGGAGAGAATCGTCCGCCGTCTGCACACCAGAAGCCGCACCCGCGTCTTCATCACCGGCTCCAACGCGCAACTGCTTTCCGGCGACCTGGCGACGTATCTGGCCGGACGATACCTGCAGATCCCCGTCTACCCGCTCTCGTTCGCAGAATACCTCGACTATCGCGGGCTGCTCGGCGAGAATGCCACGGCCAACACGGACTATCTTTCGGACTACATGCGCTTCGGCGGCATGCCCGGACTGCTCAAATACGGCCTGCCCGACGAGACGCAGGCGCGGGAGGCACTCGACGACATCTACCAATCCATCGTCGTCAAAGACGTGGCCGAGCACAACAGCATCCGCGACATCCCGGCGCTGAACAAGATCAGCCGATACCTCTTCTCCACATCCGGCAACCTCTTCTCCACACGGAAGGTCGCCAACACCCTGCGCAGCGCGGGCACCGACGTCGCGCCCAAAACCGTTGAAAGCGACATCGCCGCACTCGAGCACGCCTTCATCATCCACCGCGCCAAGCAAGAGGGCATCGCCGGCAAACGCATCCTGCGGCCGACCAACAAGTATTATCCGGTCGACAACGGATTCCGCAACCTTGCCAACGGATTCGCCGGCAAAGACATCGGCGCCCAGCTCGAAGGCGTGGTCTACATGGAACTGCGCCGCCGCGGGTACGCCGTCACCGTTGGGACTGGGGCGAACAGCGAGGTCGATTTCGTGGCGCGACGCGGACCGAAAAAACAATACATCCAGGTCACCCTGTCGATGCTCGAGGAAGGCACGCGCGAACGGGAAATCGGCGCCCTGCAAAGCCTGACCGATGCGTTCCCTCGCACCGTCATCACGCTCGACCCGCTCTCCGCCGGCGTCACAGACGACGGCATCCGCATCGTCCACGCGCCGAAATGGCTCACCGAGCAGAACTGACAGTCGGGCAACGCGGGCCTATTGAGCTTGCATCCGGTCTCTCTTGCCACAATGTGGCAGAGCTCAGATTTTACCATAATCTGCAAGTAGGAAATACCATAATTTATAAGTAGGAATCACCATAATCTGCAAGTAGATATCATCAACCAAACCTCTCGACGCTGAAAACAAACGACACAGGACGTTAACGAAAAACCTCGAGGTTTTATGATATTTCGCATAAGTGACGTTCCGGGGCATTCACTGCCATTATAACCGATCGCGAAACGACAAACACAAGCGTTGACAGCCCTTACGCCATAAGCCGTATCAATTCCGACACCTCATCGAGATTTTGCGTTTTGAGGCATCGCCTATAGCTGATGGAGAAGTGTCTTGCTATTTTGTATACGAAAAGATATTCTTTATGTATACGAAAAGAAAAGAGGTGGGGATTTGCTGGTTTGCCTGCATCCAAGAGTGTTGGAGAAACGTCCTTGGCTCGATGAGAAGGAAATCGTCGCGGCATGGACTGGTGCCGCGCGCATGCTTCCCCGCCAGGGCGGCTATGAGCCGGACCAGATGCTTGCTCTCGGTTGGGACTGGCATGGCAGGCTCACCGAGATGATCGCGTATGCGGGCATGGAGGACGATGAGTGGATCATCTTCCACGTCGCACCGGCAAGAAAGAAGTTCCTCGCCGAGATGAGGTTCAGCGAGGTCGAGATTCGTCAGCTGTTGGGAAGGAGATAACCCATGAAGGACTACAGGGCAAAAGGCGGAGTCGAGGTCACCGACGAGATGGTCGACCGGTGGGACAAGGACGCCGACAACGGCATCTACCACGGCACCCCCGGCAAGCTTGTCGTCAACAAGCCGCTCGGCCGCCCGCCGCTGTATGAGGAGCCGATGGTGCCGGTGACGTTCCGCATGCCGGGCAGCGAGGCGGAGGCGCTCCGTAAGGCCGCTGACAAGCGCGGCGTGAGTTTCGCCGATCTCATGCGCGAGGCCTGCCACAG
Source organism: Bifidobacterium sp. ESL0800 (assembly GCF_029395355.1). NCBI lineage: Bacteria > Bacillati > Actinomycetota > Actinomycetes > Bifidobacteriales > Bifidobacteriaceae > Bifidobacterium > Bifidobacterium sp. ESL0800. The sequence continues at coordinate 184,230 of NZ_CP113913.1, read as the reverse complement.
GGAGCTTGGACGGCAGAGCGCATAAGAGCGACATTGGAAGATTTACAAACTTGGTTTTTCCCCGAGCGCATGGAGGCAGAATTATTTTGTGCCTACCTTGTATCTGGAAACTCAGCGAGCCATGTGGCGGGAGGCTCTGCCCGAGGCCGCGTGACGAGAGCGTGCGACGCGATGGCGGTGCTGGCGGACGATGGATGCGGCGATGCCGATGACGGCTAGGGCGAGGGCGGTGAGAACGGCTGCGATCGCCGCCATCATGCGCCTGCCGTAGTCGTTGGGGTAGGTCTTGTCGAGCGCATGGTCGCGGACGCCGGAGACCAGAAGGCGGTGGTCGTTGATGCCGTAGGGGAAGCAGGTCATGAGCGTCACCCTGTCGACGCCGGGCTCGACCTTGAGCTTGCTGTCGTCGTCCGGCCTGATCAGGCTGATGCGGTCGACGCGGTACCCCAGCTTTCGTCCGGGAACCTTGACGTAGAAGACGTCCCGCTTTTTCATCTCGTCCAGGCGCGTGAACATCAACGCCTTGGTCATGCCGTTGTGCGCGGCGATGACGGCGTGCGTCGAAGCCCCGCCCACGGGCAGGGAGGTGCCGTGCAGATGCCCCGCCGCGATTTGGAGTATCGGCAGGGCGGTGCCGTGATAGATCGGCAGATCCACGGAAATCTTGGGGATGACGACAACGCCCATCATGCCGGCACCCTCGTTGAGCAGGCTCATATAGCGCTTGTCGTTCGTCGCAGCGGCGTCGCTCTCACCGCTGTCCGACGCAGCGTCATTCATAGCATTATTAGACGTTCCGTTATGCCTCTCTCCGTTGTCCGAAGCGGTGTTATCAGACGTTCCATTACGGGACGTTCCGCTGCCCGACGTTCTATTATTAGACACGCCTTGACCGAAGTTCTCTGCGTCAGTATACGGATTAAGCATACCGATCGTCTGCTGCCCCGATGCGGCAAGCTCGCGGTTGTATTCGTCGGCGTCGGCGAGCGCCTTGGCCGCGTCCGGATTCGCGTCCATTTTCCCGGATAAGACATTGGAAGATTCGGCCTGCTTGTAGGTGCTGACCGTCTGGGCGGCGAACGGATAGCCGAAAATGCACACCCCGACCAGCAGCATCAGCACCGCCACCGCCTTGATGCCTGCGATCATCAGATCAATCGACTTCGCGCCCTTGGGCCGCCTCGGAGCCGCGACAATCTGCGAAAAAGAAGAGGCCATGCGCTCCCGGCCAACACCTTCGAGACGCTCCGGAACGGACTTTCTCGATTGCTTGGCTTTGGAACGCATGGCCTTACTATATCTCCAATAACTACCGGCTATTGCTGATTACTACCGAATCAGCGCAGGCCTAGCGGCCTGCCGAGTAAGCGTCTTTGCGCACACGCTGCAAGTGACGCATACCGAAGAACAGAGCGAGCGCAGCACCAATCACCAGTGCACCGGCCACCAACCGCATAATGATGCCGACAGCACCGGTAGCAGGCAAACTAAACACCGACTTGGTGTTCACCACCGTCAGCTCATTGGTATTATCGGCAATGGATGTCAACTTATTAGCGTCAGGAGTCAGCACATACTTGTACGAGGCCTTCGACGGAGCAGCATCATCGACCGTATGCGACACATCAACCTTGAAGTTGAACCCCGGCGTAAGCAGATAACCATCAGGCGCCTTAGTCTCCTTGAACGTATAGGTACCATCGTCAAATCCCTTAATCCAGAGAGGATCCGCCGAAGTCGTCAACACGTCGCTACTGCCCTTCTCACCGGCCTTAGCCGTAGCATATACGTCGTAGACCTTGCCGTCAACAAGCTGGGCTCCCTTGTGCACGAAGTTCAACGGCGTGGTCGAGTCCGGATCTTCAAACACCTGGAACTTTGCGCCAGGCAACACATCCCCGGTCTCCTGAGACTTCTTGGTCAGTTCGATGGAACCGGTAAAGACATATACATCCTTGCCGGGTATCCGAGTCTCTCCGGAGCATAGTCCGTAATAAACGTCAACCCCGTTAACATTCCCATCACTATCAGTCTTCGCGTTTTCATTAAGCAACGCATAATACACAACCTTGATTTCTTTACCAATCGCAGTGTAATCTTCAGCATTTATTTTATTCGTAATATAGTTTGAGAAATCAAAAATAACCATGGCTCCCGCAACACTAGTATTAGAATCTACTGCATCTCCGTTATAATGTTGAACTCTTATCGTATAATCTGTTCCTAATGTAAGAGGCACATTATCGATGGTTGCAACCGCTCCAAAAGTATCGGGAACGTATGTAAACCCTTCTGAGAATCGATCAACAAGCTCCAATACATATTTCCCCTTATCTTCCTTATCATGGAGATTATAAAGCGGGACTTTATCGGTAATAGTGAACTGAACATTATCGCCAATCTTATGCGTTTTTTTATCTACTGCTTTATGCGGAACATCCTCTGAAGTTTTCACATGAATTTCGCTTGTTCCCTTTTCGGGAATCAAATTTACCGAAGTACTCACCAACATCGGTACGGGTCTAACCATTTCTGTAGGTGACGGGAAGCTAGTCACATCACAAATAAGATAGATTCCATTGACAACATTAAGCTTGAACGAAGTCGCTTCATCACCAGCAGGCCCCTTCTCTTCACCGAGATTATTGACCTTTGGAGCAAGTTTCTTAACAAACTTGCGTACATTACCTTCATAGGGAGAAATCAGCTCACTACCGTTGTCGGAATCTTGACCCCAGTGCCACACGAGCCAGGCCATTGGATCGCTTTGACTCTTTTCAGGAATGTTAATATCAGCGGCTTTCGCAGCATTAAGGATAGCAGTCTTTACATCGTCACTCTCAACCGTAGATACGCCAAAAGTTCCTTTATCTCCATCGACATTGATATAATCAGCAAGTTTCACTAACTGATATGTATGGTTAGCGATGCTTTTCTTATCTCCACTAAGCGTCAAATCGACTCTATGCGGATCACGATAATACGATGGCGTTGCCGAGGCACTGACGGCGCCTGCGGCCATCGTGGCCACGCTCGCCACACATGCAGTCACCATCGCCAGCAGCTTCATCAGCTTTCCATTTTTCATCGACAATCCTTCCTTCACTCACCCACAAAACTTTCAGGTATCACTACAGCCTTCACCGCCACTTCCGCGATTCGAGGCATAGCTATCGCTTTACTATTCCAGTATTACACTCATTGCCTAGCTGCATAAGACGTTCTTCCCAAGCGGTCGAAATTCGCAGGTGAAATGCATCAATTCCACAGTGAATTGCAGCTGCTGTATCAGCGGCTTGCCGTTTTAGCGGCTTTGCGCACACGCTGCAGGTGACGCACGCCGAAGTATATGGCGAGCGCAGCACCAATCACCAGCGCGCCAGCCACCAACCGCATGATGATGCCGACAGCACCAGTGGCAGGCAACTTAAGCACCGAATTGGTATTCACCACCGTCAGCTCATTCATGTTGTCCGCGATAGATGTCAACTTATTAGCGTCAGGAGTCAGCTCATACTTGTACGTGGCCTTCGACGGAGCAGCATCATCGACCGTATGAGACACCTTAACTTTGAAACTCAAGCCCATAGGAAGCAGATAACCATCAGGTGCCTTAGTCTCCTTGAACGTATAGGTACCATCCTCAAATCCCTTAAGCCAGAAGGGATGAGCTGATGTTGTCAACACGTCGCTGCTGCCCGACTCACCGGCCTTAGCCGTACGGTATACGTCGTAGGTCTTCCCGTCATCTGCCTGCCCCTCGTATACGAAGTTCAGCGGCGTAGTCGCGTCCGGGTCTTCAAACACCTGGAACTTTGCGCCAGGCAACATCTCCCCGGTCCCTTGAGACCTCTTGATCAGCTTGATGGAACCGGTAAACACATATACTTTATTGCCCGGTACAGTTGTCCAATTGCACCCGGGTTTATAATCCAATTGAACGTCGTTGACATTGCCATCAGCGTCAACTTTTGCGTTCTCGTTGAGAACCACATCATAGGTAATCGTAATACTTTTTCCCGCTATATCATAGTTTCCCTGCTGTATCTGAGCTTGGACATAAGGCGTCAACAGGAAATACATTTCCGCACCAGCCACCTTGGCATCAGCCGCAACCGGACTGTGGCCATACCTGGTATAGACTTTCAACGTATAATCCGTGTCTTTGATAAGCGTAGTATCACCGATCTTTACCACAGGCGTGGATGAATTATCATACGTAAACCCATCATCAAGCTGATCATCAATCTCCAAACCAGCACTATATACATTCGTAGCAGTAAATAAAGGAACATGACTTTCAATCGTGAACGGGACCGTGTCGCCAATCTTATGCGTATTCTTATCGGCATGCTTCGTGACTTTGACGTTTGAGGCTTTTACATCGATTTCACTGCTGCCCTTGTTCGGAATCTTGCTTACCGTAGTGGAGACCAACATCGGTACGGCTCTGGACAATCTATTATTCTCCACCACATCCGTTATATCGCGAATAAGATAAATGCCATTAACCAGATCCATGGTAACAGAAGTATCGCCTTTGGCACCCTCCACCGGCTGGAGCGCCGTTGCATCCAAAGCCTCACTTTCCTTCGAAAGCTTGGTGACAAACGTACGTATACTGCCAGTATACGGAGACGTCAGCTCCTGTTCCCCGTTCCATTGCTGAACCAGCCATGCCATCGGATCGCTTTTAGACCCCGCAGGAACATCGCCGGCTTCATTGATGGCTTTCACCAAAGCTGGATTGTCCTGAATAGTGGAAACACCAAACGTCCCACCGACGGCGTCGACGTTAACATAATCTGCAAGCTTCGTCGCCGTGAATTTATGCCCGGCAATCGTGTATTCACTACCCTTGATAGTTAGGTTGACATGGCTGTTATCCCCAGAGTCGTCAGCGGAAGCGCTCACGGCACCGGCTGCCATCGTGGCCATGCTCGCCACGCATGCAGTCACCATCGCCAGTAGCTTCATCAGCTTTCCGCTCTTCATCCACTATCCTTCCTTGCACGTCAACGACATGGCCCGTTGGCGCGACTACAGCTTTTCGCCATTGATGGCATAGTTCCAGCTATAAATGTCCTGTTTATACTTCTAGTATTACGCTCATTGCCCAGTTCAATGTGCCTCAATCCCTAAGCGGTCGAAAATCGCCGGTAACCTGCGTCATTCGGCCCACGAATTACTGCCGTTAAATGAACAATGCTGTTCATAACCCGCGCGTCAACCGACAAAACGCACGCAGCAAGTCGCATCAACACGATTTGACGCGACTTGGCGACGACCCAGACCAGACCGCAGCCACCATCGTTCATTGCCATACCAAGCCGACGTCATCGTCAGGGGCTGGGGCATGGTTCAGGGCTGAGCCCCAGGCACTTTTTACACGGCACCGTGAGAAAAGTGCGTTCTAGCGATGTTAAATCGCACTTTTTACACAGCACCGTGCGAAAAGTGCGTTTTAGCGATACTAAATTGCACTTTTTACACGGCACCGTGCGAAAAGTGCGTTTTAGATGGCGCAGTCACCATTTTTGCACGCCGACCCTGGCCCGTCGTCCGAAACACAAGGTGCAAACGCCAGCAGTGCAAACCGGCAGTCATCTCCTGCCCATGCTGGAATTGCGCAAACCAAGCGCCTAGAATAATGTGAATGGCGATGGAACGTAGATTACTGATGTGCCGCACGCGGCCGGTGCTGGCTTTTGACTACGACACCGATACCGGGCAGGCCGCAAGCTCGGGGACGGTGCTCGACGACGCGCGCCTCCCCCTCGAGCTGCGGGAACACGGCCGTATCGCCGCCACCAAGCTGGCCCGGCAACAAGCGTCTCAGTGAATTCCATCGCCGGGTAAGTATCACGGAATGCTGCCTGCCCGCCAATTCACACAAAGACACACGCAGAAACTGAACTCACTCCTTATGCATACAACGTCACCCGCAGCAAAAACGTGACGATTTTTACCGGTTAACAGCGGATTTCTACCAGTCAGCGGCGATTTTGGCACCTTGGCGCTTTTGCTCGCTCATTCTTATATTGTATGACTTATAATTGTGACGGTATAACTGGGCTTGCTGTAATACAAAGAACGAGGATTAGGCAATGACGAATATGGCAAAGATACGTAGAACGCTGGTTCGTAGCGTCGCGATTTTCTTTGCCGCGCTGTTGGGTGCCATCCTCATCACCGCACAATGCGTCACCCCAACGGCTTCGGCCGCGCAGCCCGTCACCCGGAGTGGAGGCTGCGCCACCGGTACCAGCACCATCGCGCAATGCTTCCCCGACCCGGTACTCGCTGCTACCGTGGCTGCGGCCGGGAGCACCAGCGGGCATCCGCTCACCACCGCGAGCAAGTTCGACGCCACCGTCGCCTCGCACGTCAAACAGATTTCCATCAACCCGGACAGCAATAACCTCGCAAGCCTTGAAGGCATCGACCTGCTGACCAACCTCAGGATCCTCCACATTCCAAGCAGCCAGCTCACCGACATCTCCCCCATCGCCGGGCTGACCAGCCTGATCGACCTCACCATCAACAACAGCCCGAATGTCGCGAGCTTCACGCCCGTGGCAGGGCTGAGCAATCTGGTCAACTTGAGCCTCAACGGCGACGGCATCGACAGCAGCAGCAAGCCCCTGCCGAATCTCTCGCAACTTTCCAGCCTCATCTACCTGTCGCTCGACAACAACGCCATCAAAGACATCACCCCTCTGCACGGGCTGACGCAGCTGATGCGCCTGAGCATGATTGACAACAACGTCTCCGACATCTCGACCTTGAAAAACCTGACGAACCTCACGTACCTGTACCTGCAGAACGACCCGGAGCTTCCCGCGTCTGTGGAGGGCAACGGCGTCACCGACCTGCAGCCGATCAAATATCTGCCGCTGACGCAATTCACCATCACCAATCAGCGTCCTACCGGCTTGGCGGAATCGACCAGCACCGTTACCATCAACGTGCCCAAGACCACCGACGGATCCTTCCTCGCGCCGACGCCCGGCAGCATCCAGCCGAGCTCAGGCTCTTACAACCCCACGACCGGCACGGTGACGTGGAACAATCTCGAACTTGAATATGTCAACGATGTCTCCGTCGGCTTCGAAACCACGCATTTCCCCTGTTTCGCCGACACCTGGTGCAACGCGTATAGCGGCACGGTAGGCCGCAAACTGCCGTTCACGCCTGAAACGTTCAGCCTCGACCCGAGCCCGAACACCCAGGCGCAAGACCCGGTGACCACGCCGAAGACGCCGCAGGAACCGGAGCGCCCGAAGCCGACGACACCGCAAAAGCCGACGCCGAAGGACCCGACGCCTGATCCCGAGCCACAGCCGTTCGATAATCCGAAGACGCCGGACCACAAGAAGCCGACGCTGGTGAAGCCGAAACCGGTCGTTGTGGCGCAGCAGCCGGCCGCCCAGCCGCATGATTCGTTGGTCACAACCGGCGCGACCATCACCGTGGTCACGGTAGTCGCCATCGTGGCGCTGGCGCTCGGCATCTACCTCGTCGCAGAAAAGAAGAAGCGCGACAAGCAGTAAGGGTAATCATATAGGTGCAATCCGGCGGTAAATCGCTCCACCGCCGGACCCGCCTTGCTACCCCGTCAGGGGCGGCTCGGTACCGGCGCTACTCCAACTTCCAGACCACCAACAGCAGGCAGCCCGCAAGTATCGCAGCCTCCCAGAGGGGATCCACCCTGGCCACCATCGCAAGCAATACAACCGCCGCGAGCCGGCAGAGCCCGGAGTTTCCGGGATTGTTATCGTTATGAGAAACCATTTCTGGCCTCCAATATTTCGTAATTTCAGCCGGCCTTATGGTCCCGGTCGGTCGCCCGCACGTTTATCCGCCCCCCGACGTCCAATCGGAATTGCCTTCAATGTGCGTGCGGCATTACCAACGTCTCACATTCAAAACGGATTTGCAAATTAAAACGGGCAAATCCATGAAAATTCAAGGTTCCTTGATGTGCTTGCAATTCCTTGAGGGTTTGTGGTATGTTCGTTGTATCGGCGGAATCGTCCACTGCGGGTCTAAGGTCTGGGTCTTTAAATCTTTTAACCCGTTGATTTTCGCCGTAGGGCGTTTGGTTATCATCGTCCTTATTTCGTAATTGATTTGTGCGGGTCGCCGGCTTAGGCTGGCGGCCCGCACGAGTTTTCTTCCAAGCGGCAGCTCAACGCATCGATGCGGTATATCTCTTTGGGCTGACAGCCATAGCTTGCGGATACGCCTATCGGCGCGCCCGTGTATGGGCATCTTGGCACTGGGTGGGTTGCTAGTCTACTTATCCTGCGTTTGGGCGTGGCCTGCTGGGGGCTCGTTGGGGTGGCGGTATTTGAGGATGATTAGGAGGGAGACACCGATAATGAGGACGGACAGAGCCGTCACCGCGCCCATAATCGCGGCCATGACTTGACGGCCGAAATCGCTCGGGTACTGCTTGTCGAGCGAGGGATCGCGGTGGCCCTGTACCAGGAGGCGGTGGTCGTTGACGCCGTAAGGGTAGCAGGTCATCAGCGTGGCGCGGTCCGCGCCCGCCTCGACCTTGAGCCTGCTGGTGTCGGTCGGCTTGATCACCACGATCCGGTCGATACGGTAGCCCATCCTGCGGCCGGGCACGTGGATGAAGAACGCGTCGCCCTTCCTCATCTCGTCGAGACGCGTGAACATCAGGGCGTTGGCCAGCCCGTTGTGCGAGACGAGCACCGTGTGCGTCGACGGGCCGCCCACCGGCAACGAGGTACCGTACATGTGCCCGGCGCCGATGTCCATCGTGCCCGAGGACGTGCCGTGGTAGATCGACAGGTCGACGGCGATCTTCGGCACGACCACCATGCCCATCACGCCACCGCCTTCGTTCAGCAGACTTTGGTAGCGTTTGTCTTTCGCCTCCACGGTGTTGTCGTCGGCATTATCATCATCACCGCCGCTGCCGTCGGCGTTGCTACCGTCGGCATCGTTGCTGAACGGATCGGCGACGTCACCCATCACTGACTGGCCGGACTTGGCGAGTTCCTGATTGTATTGGTCGGCGGCGGCCAGGTCCTGCAGCTCCTCGGCGCTGGTCTCGTGGTCCAGCCGCCACTCAAGGTCCTGAGATTCCGAAGCCTGCCTGAACGCGTTGACCCCTTGCAGCACGAATGGATAGCCGATCGACACCAGTCCGCCAACGAGCAGCAGGACGAGGACCAGCTTCTTTATCAAGGTTCCCAGATCGTTGCCACGGGCACCCTGATCCAGTCCTTCATCATCGGCGATGACGGCGCTAAAGGACACCGGCCCGGCATACCGCTCCTCAGGCGGTTCGTCCTGTTTCTTCTTCATCGCGCAGCGTCCCTAACAGATTGTCCTACTGCCGATGCGGCGACAACATAGGACACCGAACCCGCATACCGCTCCTCAGGCGGTTCGTCCTGTTTCTTCTTCATCGCGCAGCGTCCCTAACAGATTCCCCTATTGCCGATGTGGCGACGGCCGCACACCGCAGACCGTCGCCACACCACAACAGGCATACTTCATCATACGTTAAGGCCGCTCATGTCGCTCCTGCGCTTCAGCTTCCGAACGCCCACAAGGATACCTGCGCCGCACAGCACCGTCATCACGCCCAGCAGCGCGCGCACGCCCATGCCGACCGGGCTCGTCGCCGGCACATCCCTCAACGACCCGATATACCGCACATTCACCACACGGCCGTTGCCGTCTCCGGCCCCGCCGCCCAGGCTGGCCATCCCATACGGATCGCTCCCGATTGACTGTGTCTGGCTTTTCGTGCCGTCGCCGTTGTCGTCGTGCTGGATGGTGATCTCGAACTCGAAGCCGGATACCAGGGTCCACCCATGGGCCGCAGTGAGCTGCTTGAGGATATAGGTGCCGTCCGCCAGCCCGGTGACGTTCATCTTGCCCGAGGCGCCGACGGTGATCCTGTCGGTCGAATTCGTCTCGGAGGCCGAAGCTGCGCAATATTGCGAGGGCTCGGTCAGGCTGCCTTTGGAGACCTCGTTGAATCGTATCGGATGGTCCGGATCCTCCTTATGGGACACGCTGAACTTCGCGCCTTCCATAATGTAACCTCCGGCTTCAGAAACTTGTTGTATAGAAAAGCCGCCGCTATAGATGCCGACACGATTCGCCACATCATAAGATGCACCCGCCCACGTTATTTCACAGCCGCATGAATTAATGTAATATCTCATTTTGGCGTTGTTGTCGACCGGATCCCCCTTGCCTGCGTTGCTGTTGACGACAGCATGGTAGACGACCTTCAGGGATTTTCCTAAAATTTCCTCTTTATCGGTTCCGATACCGAATCTGCTGTATATATAAGGCGACAAGTCGAAATATATCCGAGCTTCTGGAACTTCATCGGACGAATCGGCAAGATTCGCATGGCCACCTTTTGTGTCGCAATCATCATCGTTAGTGCTACAAGTCTTGTCGAAGACATACAACTTATAGCCCGCAGGCGTTGCCGCTGTCGCTTCCGGAATGGTCACGCCATCCAATATGACCTTCGCGTCGAATTTACCTTTCACATACGAAAGCCCCGCAGAGAATTTATCAACAACTTTAAAATGGTAGTCTCCATAATCACCATACCTGCGATCCTTGGGCATAACGATGTTGATCGTGTATTCGGCCGGATCGCCGACGTTGTACGTTTTATCCTTAACCTTCTTGGTGATCCGCGAACCCCTGCCGCTTCCTTTCCTTGCGATTTCCTTCGTCCCCAGAAAATCAGAGCGAGATACATCAAGATAACCGCCGACCGTACTGACGACGGCCCTTTGACCACCAATACTAATCAGATAAATCCCGTTGGGAAGGTCAACGCTATAAATCCGGTTGTAGTCTTCGTCATACGTTACTTTCGGATTACGACAGCTCCCAGTGCAGAAAGGAGGACTAGGTTCACTTCCATCCCAAATCTGCCAATCACTATCATTAAAATATGGAAGAAAAATTTCTGAATTCTTCACAAAATCACGAACATGGCCCTCATAGGGCACGGCCGTCTCGTCCGCGTCCCCTTCCGCCGACCATTTGTTGACGAGCCAGCGCATCGGGTCCTTCGCGGAGCAGGCGTCCCCGTAGCCGGAGGCGTCGCAGAGCTCCTGATAGGTTATTACATGACCATAAATTGGACGACCATTAAGCACCTTGGAAACGGTAGTCGCATCCAATGTATTCTTGTCACGGTCCTGGTTAGTGTAATCGGCAAGCTTGATCCCCTGAATGTCGTTACCTGCTAAACCATCTTTGAAATTTTTTATTTTGAGTGTGACGTATGGTTGTGGTCCGTGGGTTGGTGTCTGTTCGGCGTCGGGTTGGCTGGCGTTGGCGCTGACGGCGCCGGACATGAGGGTGGCGGCGGCCACCAGGCATGAGACTAGGGCGCCGAGAGCGCGTTTCCATTGCTTCTTTTTCATGTGTCCTGTCCCCGACAAAATCGCCTGTCCTTGCTTTTCCTGTGACTCGTATAAGTCCGAACTGTGACCATCGGCACTCAATGCGTGCCGTGCGCTTAAGGCGCCGACTCGAAAATGCTGTTTGCGCATGGGTCATCGCCTCCCGTATCCGGTGTCCTTGAATCTGCCGGGCTTCGAATGCTTCTTGTTGCGGTGCATGAGGGCGTAGCCTATTGCCGCTATGGCGAGGAGCACCAAGCCGATCACCACGCGCATCAGGATGCCCGCTGCGCCTGAGGCCGGCAGTTCCTTGAAGGACTGCACGTTGGAGACGGTGAACCCGTTGGTGCTCTCCTTCTGCTTGACCAGGCCGTACAGGTCGCCGGTCTGCGAGTAGGAAACGCCGGTCAGCGCATTGCTGGCGTCGAAGTTGTGAGTGAGTGTGACGTTGAAGGAGAAGCCCGTAGGCAGCATGTAGCCGTTCGGGGCGTGGGTCTCCTTGACGGTGTAGACGCCATCGGCCAGCCCTTCTACCTCGATCTGGCCGGACTGCGGCACGACCAACGTATCAGTGGTGGTTGCCGTGGTGAACGCTTCAGGAAGAATATAGTCGGCGCTGGCAGTCCCCTCGCCGCCGGAACGCACGAATTTCAGAGGATCCGCCGCATCCTTGCGACGAATCTGGAACTTGGCACCGGGCAACGCCTTACCGGTCGTCTTCGAGATCTTGTCGACGGTGAAGCCGCCGGTGTAAAGCTTGACGGTCGGGCCTTCGAGTTTGACGTCTTTGCAGGTGACTCCCGTGGTGTCGTTGTATTCGGTCTCGGATTTGCTGGTGGTGGCATCGGCGTCGTTGCCGGTGAAGGCCTTTGCGTTGAGGTAGGCCGTGTACGTGATCTTGATGGGCTCGGTACCCAATGAATAGTCGAGGTTGGTTATCTTGCTGTTGACGTATGAGGAAAAATCAAAGGTGAGCTTCGTGGCCGACGAACTCGTGTCGGCAGTCAGCTGGTAGCCGGTGCCGGACGAGGCCTTATTGAGCTCCTGGCCGCCGATGGTGACGGTGGGGTGCGCCTTGGCGGGGTCGTAGGTCAGGCCCTTGCTGAGTGTGGTGTTGACCTTGAGGGTGAAGTCGGTGGCGAAGGTGTAGATCGGTACCTTGCTGCCGACGGTGAATACGATCGGACTGCCCACGTCGTAGGTGTTCGTGTTGTTTTCCACGATTTGCGTGGTTTTGATGCCTGTGGTGTCCGCGGCGGGGGCGACACGGCCCGTGGCGGAAGCGACATCGGAAGAGGAGATGAACGGATTGGCGTCGACGACTCCGGCAGATGGACTCGTCTCGAGCGCGGACGCGCTGGTAGCACCCATGGCCAGCATGGCCACACATGCGGCCAGCGAGGTCAACGCCTTAGCCAATCCGTTCATTCTCATTGTTTGTTCTTTCTTGTTACTGGATGTTGCTCAGCATGCATCGCGTGTGGGCTGCTCTGCCGGCCAACCGGCCAACGAGACAACCCACAAGCGACACACCATCATTTAGTGACGGCGAACAACCTTGCGGGCGTTCTTGCCCTTTCGCATGCTCATATAGAGCACTCCGGCCACGCCAAGCAACACCACGCCCAGAGCCACGCGCATCAGGATGCCGACGGCACCTGCAGCAGGCAGCTGCGTGAAGGACTGGATGTTGTAGACCTTGTATACAGCCGTGCTGCCGACCTGCTCAGCGAGGCCGAACTGGTCGTCCTCACCGAACGAGTACTCCACGTCACTGGTCGGCTGACCTACACCATCCGGATCGTTGGAGCGGGTAGTGTGCGTGATTATGGCATTGAAGTGGAAATCAAGGAGCTTGTAACCGCTAGGAGCCTCCTTCTCCTTGATAGCATAGGTGTCATCACTCAGACCGTTGACTTTGAACGGAGCCTCCAAAAGATCAGTGGTGGTTTCGCCCGGTTCAGCAGTACGATACTGATGCACACCATTGGCGTCAGCGCCTTCATCGACGAACTTCAGAGTATTTCCGGTAGCATCTTTCCCACGGAAGATATTGAACTTAGCACCAGTCAGCTTCTCAGCCTTGTTGGTCTCAGAGTACTTCTCAACGCTGAAGCTTCCGGTGTAGATGTAAACGTTCGGAGCGTTGGTGGTAACGATGTGGTCATCGTTGGTGTACTGAATCTTGGCCTTGTTGATGATGCCGTTCCCATCGACGCCGCTATTCCCGTCGGGGTTACCAAGCGTCAGCGCGTCCTTGTTGACCATCGCGTAGAAGGTGATGACGATATCCTTACCAGCCAAGCTGTAGTCCTTGGGATCAGAATCAATCTTCTTCTTGATATACTTGCCGAGGCCGAAGGTAATCTGAGCTCCGGCTACCTTGTCATTGCCGGTAACCGTATCCCAACCACCAGTGGTATTGGCCTTTCCCACGGTCAAATCATAATCAGCGGCAGTAAGTGTCGTGCCACCGATCTTAACGACCGGCTTGGTGCCATAGGCAAGATCGTAAGAAAGTCCCTTACCAAGGTTATCGATGACATCCAGCGTCATGCTCGTAAGATTCGTGTACACCGGAACCTGGCTCTTAATGGTGTATTTGACATAATCACCAACGTCATAGGTCGGATGCTCACGCTTCTTCGTGATCGTGATGGGCTCAATCTTGGCCTCAATCTCGCCGGTACCAACACTCTGATCGATATAGCCCTTAGTGCTAACCAAAATCGGGATAGAAACCTCAACCTTGCCTCCAGTGACATCTTCAATGAGATAAATGCCATTGGGAATGCTGAAGCTTGCTCCACCAGCAGTAAAGGTCGCGGTGTTGGGAGTGGTCGCCCCAGCGATAGCGGTCTTAATGTCACTCTGCTTTACCAGCTCGTTGACGAAATTACGACGTACGCCGGCATACGGAGAAGCGGTTTCGTCGGTGGTGTCAGGCCCCCACTTGGCGACCAAAGTAGCCATGGCATCTTGATTATCAGTGAGTGAGGTACCGCTAGCTACAGCAGCAGCCTTAATCGCAGCTTTCATATCAGCAACAGTCTGAATACCGACTGAATCCGTGGTCTGATTGATATAGTCGGCAAGCTTCACCGCATTGAACTTATGACCATCCAATGTCGTTGCATCACCGGTAATAGTCAGATCCACTTTTTCGTCAGGATCGGGATCCGCTGCCGAGGCACTGGTGACGCCGAAGCCCATCATGGCCACGCCGGCCACGCAAGCGACGAGGGAAGCCATAAGCTTCGTTACTCTTCCTTGTTTCATTGTCATTCCTTTTCTTTTTACATTTTCAAACATTGCAAATTACAAAATCCGTTTTGCACATCTCCCGACTAGCCGGGGCCGCGGATGGACGGCCGTACCACACTGCCGTCGGCAGAGACGTACCAACGCGAACGTCCGTTCATCACTTGCCTCCCTTCCTGTGCTGCGATGTCGCCACCGCACGGGAAGCAAAGCGCTGACGCAACGCGATCGCACCCATCGCTATCGCGGCCACGACCAGCACGACCAGCCACGACCAGGCCGGAAGCGTTGACGTCTTGGTAATCGCCGTGTTGGACTGGGTTGCCCCTTGGCTTTCGTCTTCGCCTTCGCAATAAGGCAGCGTGGAGACTCCCGTCACGTAGCTGATGCCGTTGGCACTGTTGCGGACCCTTCCGGTAGACCGTTCCACGCACTTAGGCACGCTGTGCTGGTCTTCCTGAGGCGTCTTCTCGAGGGAATCACGATGGTCTTGCAGCGTACCGCCTGCAAGCGCGTTGCCGTTGGCGGTATTGCCTGTGCCGGCAGCCAGAGGCACCGTCTGACCGGCGACCGCCGTAGGTGACGCGCCGAACTGAGGAGCGCCGGCCAATATGGTGGCAGGCTGCATAATGACGTTGATGCCGTTGGAGTTGCCAGCGCCCGCAACCGCGCCTTCGCCGTTGCCGGAAACCTCAGCCCCCTGCTTGACCCACTGGGCATACATGATGTTGATGCCGGGCTTCATGTTGAGCTCGACGCCCGGAGCCCAGGCAGTGCTCGAAGTCGGCACACGGCTCCAACCGCGGAACGTATAGCCCGCAACCGTGTACGCGTTATCGGCGAGCGCACGTTTGTAGGCGCTCATAGCCGCCGCATTCGCGGTGAACACGTCGTCGTTCATGGTGCCGCCGGCCTTGAGACCTTCAGGCTCGTTGGCCATATAGCGCACGGTGTACTGCTCGTTGTCAACGGGCTGCTCGGAACCTGCCGCGCCGCCGGTGGACTTCCATTGTGCATACAACGTGACCACTTCACCGCGATCGAGCGTGATCTTGTCGCCGGCCTTATAGGCCTTGCCGGGCTTGCCGTTCTGGTCGTTGCCGCCATTCCAGACGGTGTTCCAACCTGTGAAGCTATAGCCTTGCGTCGCCATCGAGGATTGCGGAACCGTCTGCGGTTTCTTCGAGACCTCGGCGCCCGTCACTTGGATCGCACTCGGCAGTCCGCCGGAAAGTTTGGAATCGCTAAGCGGAAGGTTGGCGTCGAAGCTGATCTGCGCGGTCTGCTGCCAAAGGTAGGTCTGGGGCTTCTGACCGGTAGTGCCTGTTCCAGGGCAACGCTCGGCAAGCTGCTCGTTGGCGTCGCTGCCCTCGTCGCTGGCCCAGCTGTCGTCGTCACGAGCCCAGCGGCCGGTGTAGCCCTTGGTGTTCATGGGCTCGCCGCTGAAGAACTCGGGCGTCAGCTTCGTCTTGGGGCCGACGGAAAGTTCGTTGAGGTATTCGGGCAGCACACGGCAGGTGCCGGCGTCGGCCTTCACCGTGCCGTTGGAGCAGGCGGCGGCATCCTTGGTGGCCTGTACGTGGGTGGTGTCCCAGCTGGAAAGATCGAGCGAGGTGATGCCCGTGCCCTGGAACATATAGGTCATGCTGGTGACCTTGGACGTATCCCAACCGGAGACGTCGAGGGACTTGAGGTTGCTGTCGCCGCCGAACATATCCCACATCAGCGTGACGTGAGGCGTCTTCCACATCGAAACGTCCTTGAGGTCGGTGCGGGCGCGGTTGCGCTGGAACATGGCGGCCATGGAGGTGACCCGCTCCGTCTTCCACTTGCTCATGCCGCGAACGTCCGAAAGGGCTTCGTCGTAACGGAACATGCCTTCCATGTTCTGCACGTTGCCGGTGCTCCAACGCGAAAGATCGCCCAGATGCGTGAGGGCCTCATCGAGATAGAACATGTATGACATATCGTTGACGTGGGCCGTGTTCCACTTGGTGCCGCCGAGGCCCTTGACCTCGTTGAGCGTGGAGCAACCGGCGAACATCGCCTGCATGGAAACCGCCGAAGACGTCTTCCACGCGGAAAGATCGAGGGCAGAGACCGAGTTCAGGCCCATGAACATCCGGCTGAAGCCGCGGACCTTGCTTACGTTCCAATGGGCGACACCCGAAAGGTCCGAGGGGCCTACCTGCTGCGCGTAAGCGGGGTTGCCCGGAAGCGGGAGGTTGGGCACCTGCTCGACCATGGAGAACATGGACGGCATCAGCTCCACCTGGCCGGTGTCCCAATTGGCCAAGCCGTCGACGGTCTTGAGGTTCCTGCAAAGGTAGAAGAGCTTCGACATGTCTTTGACAAGCGAGGTGTTGAAGCCGGAAAGATTCAGGTGCGTCAGCGCACCGTCGCCGCAGAACATACGGGCCATGCCGGTGAGCTTCGCGGCGTGCCAAGCGTCCATGCCGGCTATTGAAGTCAGGGCACTGTCGCCGTTGAACATATCGGACATATCGGCGACCTGGGAGACGTCCCAACCGGCGACATTGACGGTTTGCAGGGCGCCATCGCCTTGGAACATGGCAGACATGTCCGTGGCCTCCGACGTGTTCCAGCCGGAAAGGTCAAGATTGGTCAGCGAGGTGTCGCCATGGAACATCATCGTCATTTTTTGAGGATGGGCCGATTTCCACACCGCAAGATCGATGTTTTGAAGATTCGGGCAATCGGCGAACAACTGCGAGAAATCACCACCGGCGTTGCGCACGTCAAAATTGGCTTGATTACTGATCCGGACTTCCTTCAACTTCGTCATTGAGGAAAACATTCCGGCAATGTTGCCGCTGAGACGGACAACGCCTGTGGTGTTTGCGAAATGGATGGCGGAGACCTCATTATGCAATGGATTGTTTATCGACCAAGGAGCACCAGCGGAACCATCGATCGAACCCGGGCCAATCGTAACTACGCAATCGGCCCCATTGCGTGAAGAAGACCAGTAAGCCTGACCGGACGAACCGCCCCAATTGCCGGAATCTCCGCAACTCGCCCCGTCGCCCTGCGCTGACACTGTGGAAGCAGAAGAAGTATCAGTCGCTTGCGAACTCGGTTTGTCGGAAGACGGCAATTGTGAAATGCCAGGTTGCGCAGATTGCTGGGAAGTCGCGCCGACAGGGCTTTTCTGCCCCTCAAGCGCTGAACCTTGCCCAATTTTCGTACCGGTGCCGTCAAGCTGGGTTGACTGATTGGTTTCGGAAATATTCGAGATACTCGAATTTTGAACGGTTTCCTCGCCATTGGCCGACACGATAATCGGGCAAACAAAGAACGCCAACGCAACAACCGCGCCGACGAGTGTTCTTTGCCGCTTTCCCATTACCTCTGCGTCTTCCTTCCTTCACTTGCCTTGTGACCTCGCCACAGCCGTTGAATTGTCGTGGGACCCAACGGACATAGCTACGCCATCTATATATAAGTATTACGCAATTTGGCTAGATAAAAGTGGAGTTACTGCTAAGCGGTCGAAAATGCCATGTGAAGTGCGTCTATTCAACGGTGAATTTCAACCACCAAATAAAAATTTCATCCAGTAAAAAAGGACGACCTAGAAACCGTCGGAAACAAGAAAAGCGACCCAGGATCAAGCCGGTTGAGCGCTTCGGCCTTGACTCCACAAAATACCAGGTACTGCCTATACTTGTTACCGAAAGTAATGTTTATCACTACTTAGGAAATCAACGGCATTTCAGAGAGGAAGATTGGCAATGGCAGCAAAACAACACAAAGGCCGCTTCGGAAAACGGACTTTACAAGGCATAACAAGCGCGACAGCGGCCATCCTGGCCACGTTCATGCTTGCCCCGACCGGAGCCCAGGCCGTTGAACCGGCTACGCCAGCCTCCCCATCGGCAACGGTATCCACGGCAAACGCACAAGTCGCCGCGGATCCGTCACAGCATTCGCTAACGCGGCAAGCACCCCAGCACGCCAATGCCCAAGACGACACCGATTCTGACGTAAGCGTGACAAAGGCAGACGCCAATGCGTTGCTGAAGGTTTTGCTTGCCGACGATTCCCTCTCGGTTTCAAATGTAAAGCTGACCGGCTCCCCCGAAGCGGCCGGAACCTTTGCTCATGGACAGACAACGTTGGGAATCGACAACGGCATCCTCTTCTCCACCGGCAACCTGACCGACAATATGGAGTCGTCGCTCAATGCTGACGGCGACCCCGACTTGGATGCCATACTTGGCGGCCCAAAGACCCATGACGCGATTTCATTGGAATTCGATTTCGTGCCCAAAGGCTCCACGCTGTCGTTCAACTATGTATTCGGATCAGAGGAATATCCGAAATTTGTAGGAAGCGACTATAACGACACCTTCGCTTTCCTGGTCAACGGCAAGAACGTTGCGCTGATTCCCGGATCGAATGACCCCGTAAGCATCAATAACGTCAACGCCGACAAGAACAGCGAATATTTCGTCGATAATTCCGATTACACAATAAATTCCCTTCCAGGAACCGGTTTCGGCGGGCTTACCAAGGTGATGCCGGTAAACGCCCCGGTCACCAAGGACCAAACAAACCACATCAAAATCGTGATTGCCGATGCAGGAGACCAAGTGCTCAATTCATTTGTCGCGATTCAGAAGAACAGCATGAAATCCCTGGGTACCGTGAACGTTCATTATGTAGACACCACAGGCAAGCATCTGTCAGACGACGTGGCTCTTACCGGCAATATCGGCGACCCATATACAAGCGAGAAAAAGAGCTTCAACGGATACACGTTCCAGCGCGTGCAGGGCAATGAGCATGGGACCTTTGTCAATCAAACGCAGGAAGTGACCTATGTCTATTCGGCCGTTACAACCCCCGCGAGCACCCAGCCCAAGCCTACACTTGCGGAAACAGGAGCGACGGTACTTCCCGTGGTTGGTCTGATGTCTCTTCTGCTGACGGCCGCTTGCGGAATGCTGTTAGGCAAGCGCCGCAACAGTTGAGCGCCTTCCCCCTTCGGCTCGAGTTGCGGCAAGTCTACGGCTGAAGTTGCGGCAAGTCTACGGCTGAAGTTGCGGCAAGTCTACGGCTCGAGCCGAAGGCCGGTACCGCCAGCTACACATTTTTGGCCTGTCTCTTAACAGCAACACGCCAAAATGGGCAATCGCCACGGCGTACCGGCTAGCTCGGTAGCCAATCAGGACTCCAAAAAACAAGTGGGTTCCGGATGCTAAACGTATCCGGAACCCACTTTTGTAATGCGGACAGGGCGAGATTCGAACTCGCGGAGGATTGCTCCTCAACGGTTTTCAAGACCGTCTCTTTCGACCGCTCAGACACCTGTCCATGTTGCGGTTAACGGCTCGCACCGCAAACGCAACGTATGAAATTATAACAGCCGCCCGCAGACACTCACACGCCGACGTAACCGCTGCTTTATAAACTGCCAAAATGCCAAGATGCCAAAACAAAAGCGCCGCGGCTTCTGCCATGCATCCACATTGGGCAGGACCGCGACGCTTTCAACGTTACAGCTACGGCGCTCACGCCTCCCACTTGGTGGGCTCGATGACCTCGCGGCCGCCCATGTAGGGGCGCATGGCCTTCGGAATCTCGATGGAGCCGTCCTTCTGCTGATGGTTCTCGAGGATGGCTACGAGCCAGCGCGTGGTGGCCAGTGTACCGTTCAACGTGGAGACCGGGCGGGTGGAGCCGTCCTCGCAACGCTCGCGGATGTTGAGGCGACGGGCCTGGTACTCGGTGCAGTTCGAGGTGGACGTGAGCTCGCGGTAGCGGCCCTGCGTGGGCACCCAAGCCTCGTTGTCGAACTTGCGTGCGGCGGAGGAGCCGAGGTCGCCGGCGGCGGTGTCGATAGTGCGGTAGGGCACCTCGACCTTGGCCAGCATCTGCTCCTCCATGCCCAGCAGCTGCTGGTGCATCTTGCGGGAATCCTCCTGCTTGCAATAGACGAACATCTCCACCTTGTCGAACTGGTGGACGCGGATGATGCCGGACGTGTCCTTGCCCGCGGCACCGGCCTCGCGCCGGTAGCAGCTGGACCAGCCGGTGTACTTCAGCGGCCCGTTGGACAGGTCGAGGATCTCGTTTTCGTGCATGCCCGCGAGCGCCACTTCCGAAGTGCCCACGAGGTACTGGTCATCAGGTTCGCGCAGACGGTAGATCTCGTCTGCGTGCGAATTCAGGAAGCCGGTTCCGGCCATGACCTCGGGACGCACCAGCGTCGGGGTGATGGCGAGCGTGAAGCCGTTCTCCTCAGCCTGGTCGACGGCCATGGTGAGCATCGCGATCTGCATGCGGGCCACAGCGCCGCGCAGGAAGTAGAAGCGAGATCCGGAGACCTTGACGCCACGACGCATGTCGATGCCGGCCACACCGACGCCGAGCGTCAGGTGGTCCTTGGGTTCGAAGCCCTCGGCCTTGAAGTCGCGCGGCGTGCCGACCTTCTGCACCACCACGTAATCGTCCTCGCCGCCTTCGGGCGCTTCGGGCTCGACGATGTTGGAGAACTGCCACATGGCCTTGGTGTAGGCCGCGGAAGCGTCGTCGGAGGTCTTCTTGTACTCGGCGACCTTGCCCGCCAGATCCTTGGTCTGCGCGATCAGCGTGGCCTTCTCTTCAGGAGCGGCGGCAGCGACCTTCTTGCCCATGGCCTTCTGGCTGGCACGCGCCTCCTCATAGGATTTCAGGGCGGCACGGCGGGTTTCGTCCTGCTTCAAAACCTCGTCGACGAGTTCGACGGATTCTCCGCGCTTGCGCTGGGAATCGCGCACGACGTCGGGATGTTCACGGATAAATTGGATATCTAGCATATCCTCAAGCCTACTTCCGTAAAGGGACACTTACGGCGGTTTTGCGGCCCGCCCGTAAGCGCCGGTATTTGTATCGTTGTTTTATTAATTGCGGCTATCGGTTTCGCAATCGTTCTGCCACGAAAGCGAATGGAAAACGAAGAACGACAAGGCGACATAGCGACCGGCCAACCGGGTCACAGGAACAACCCGACGATGTTGTAGAAGATGGCGCTGACCGCGACCACGCCGACGACCACGATGAACACGTTGCTGATCTTGTGAGCGTACTCCTTCAGCGCCGGCACCTTATGCACGCCGTACATCGGCAGGAGCAGAAGGATGAAGGCGATCAGCGGGCCGGCCATGGTCTCGATCATGCCGATGGCCGAGGGGTTGGCCCAGGCCACGAACCAGCAGGCGAAGAACATCAGGACGCTGACGAGGACGTTGAGCTTCTTGCGCTCTACCACCACGCCTTTGGTATGCGCCACCTTGCGGATGATGCCGCCGAGCCCTTCCTCGACCCCCAGATAATGGCCGAGGAACGCCTTGAAGATGCAGACGAACGCGGTGATCGAGGCGATCCAGGAGATGGCCGGGGTGCCCAGCATATTGGCGAGATAGCTCAGGATGGAGACGTTCTGCGCCTTGGCGCGCGCCACATCGCCGGGAGTGAGCGCCAGATCGCTGCTTAAGACGAAGAAGAGCACAACGGTGACCATCATGGGCTCCCCGACCTTCAAAATCCTGCCGATCTTGTCGTCGGAATATTTGCCGTACCGCCTGCGAACGTTGACGGAGAAGGACGAGACGATGGCGGAATGGTCGAAAGTGAGCACGATGACGGGGACCAGAAGCCACAGGCTGAGCAGAAGCGCGCCGAAATCAAAGCCGCCCGCGGCGTTTCGCGGGATACTGGTCAGCATCGAAGGGTTCCAGCGAGGGATGAGGTAGAGCGCGAAAATCACCAGCACGGCGATGACCGGCCAGGTCAGCCAGCTCATCACGCGGGTGACGGTACGGGTGCCGCAGACCATGATGGCGATCAGCACCGCGACGAGCACGAGGGAAAGCAGCCAGCGCGGCGGGGTTTGCATATGCAACTGATTGACGATGAAACTTTCGGCCGTATTGGTGATGGAGACCGAATACATCAGCAGAATGACCAATACCTCGACGAAATAGATAATGGTGAAGACCATGCCGAAACCGAAGCCGAAATGCTGCTCGACAACGTCGGTGATGTCGTCGTCGGGGTTACGGGCCGAAAGCACGAACCGGCACATCGCCCGGTGCGCGAAATAGGCCAGCGGATAGGCCACAAGCAGCATGAGCACGATGCCGATGACGCCCGCCCCACCGGCGTCGATCGGCAGGAACAGAACGCCCGCGCCGATCGCCGTACCGAACAGGCTCAGCATCCAACGCACGTCCTGGCCGTGCCATTTGAGCGCGGAGGCCTTGTCGTCCTGATAATCCTTGCTTTTTGCTTGTTTGTTTCCGGACGTATCGGCTTGCGCGCTCTCTGCCCGTCTTTGCGCCAGTTTTTGTACCGGTTGCTCTTCTTCACTCGTCATGAATCCACTTTCCCTCATGTTTTGCTGGATTTTTCAAACCACTTCTTATAGGTCACTGCCCTAGACGGAGCAAAAACACACGTTACCGGGCAGCTATGCCGTTGCGATCACGCAATATTTGAATGGAACGAAACCGATACATCAATCCGAAATATCGCTGCAGACGGCGGTCGACGACGAATGCGATCGACGGGTCGAAGCGAGAATGCTGGCGTTCATGGCAATCAAAGAGCGGCACACAGCATTGGCCGTGATGCCTGCTTCAATTCCTTTACCTAGCATGGTTCCCAAGTATATTGAAGCCTGCACGCGCTCGACCGTCCGGTGACAAATAGTGAGACGGGATTGTTTCGTGACCGTTTCCAAGGCAAACCAAGCAAACAGGCGAACCAACGTGTAGGATTCGTTCATCTTTTTTCGACTTTCGGGCGCAACGTCACTGTATCGCGACACAATAGAGCCATGTCTCGAACCGTACTTGTCATCGTCATCGCCGTGGTTGCGGTATGCGTTCTCGCCGTTGCCGCCGCGCTGGCACGGCGCGCCTGGTGGCGGTGGCGCAGGGTACAGAGACTCAACCAACGTGACGACGATCAGGTCCGGTACGCCTTCATCATCAACCCTTCGAAACCCCAGGCCGCGCGTGCACGCCTGCACATCGAGGAATTCTGCAAAGACCATGACATCGCCGAGATCGAATTCATCGAAACGACGCTTCAACGGGACGGACGCGTTTGTGCGCTGGAAGCGCTGGAACACGGCGCCAACGTCCTGGTGGCTGTGGGCGGCGACGGCACCGTGCGCACCGTGGCCAGCGCCATAAGCGGCACCGGGCACACCTTGGGCATCATCCCCATCGGCACCGGCAACCTTTTCGCCCGCAACATGGGCATCCCCGTCGACGACATCAACGCGGCCCTGGCCATCGCCACCTCGCACGGCGAACGCATGGTCGACATGGGACGCATGGCACTGCTCGACCGGCCCGACGACGACCATGCCCACGCCTTCCTCATTATCGCAGGCATCGGTTTCGACGCCGACATGATCAACGACACCGATCCGGAATTGAAGAAAAACATCAGTTGGCTCGCCTATTTCTCCGGCGGCATGAAGCATCTGTTCGCGCCGAAATACCGCGGGGCCGTCACCATCACCAGCGCCGACGGAAGCTCTCACACGGTCGGCGAGCTGCATTTCCGTACGTTCATGGCCGGCAATTGCGGCCAGATTCCCGTGTTCTCGCTGATGCCTGACGCCTCGTTCGACGACGGACTGCTCGATTTCGAAATCATCGATACTTCCGGCGGCATCCTCGGATGGATGAACCTTTTCGGCGACGTGATGCACCAGACCATCACCGGACGCGCACAGCAAAGCCCGCTTTCCACCAATTCGACCATGGACCAGATCCAGGGCATCAAGGCAGAAATCCAGCTCGAAAAGCCCGCGCTGGCTCAGGTCGACGGCGACATGCTCGGCTCGACCAGCCACATCCGTTTCAGCGTCGAGCCCAAGTCGCTGCGCGTGCGCGTCCCGGCCAAGGCCGAGCTGGAGCAGATCTAAGTATCGCAACTACTCTTCGACTGTTTTCACAGCCATCTCACGGTCATTTCCCGATTACTTCGCAATCGCTTCGGCCACTTCCCCGCTTACTTCGCGTCTGTTTCCCGCCTACTTCGCGCCTACTTCGCGTAACCGGTCAGTTCCAGCTTCTTGGAGACGTACTCGCCGATATACACGCCGCTGGTGCCGTCGTAACCCTGCTTTTTGACCTCGTCCTCGAGCCAATCCTTGTCGTGGCCGATGGCCTCCAGCACGTCCGTGTCGACCTGACCATCGACGATCAGCGGCAGGCGCAGTGTCTCGTCACCATAGCAGATGACGGTCAACTGGCCGTTCTGCTCGAAGTAGGCCTTCAGCACTTTGGAAATCTCGTAGACGCCCTGCGAGCGCAGCTTGAGCATCAGGTCGCTGGCCGAAACGCCCTTGCGCATGCAGGTGGCGACATCGACCTTGCCGTGCGAGATGAGCATGACCGGACTGCCGTCGATGAGTTTCTTGATTGGCCGGCTGTTCTCCTTGCCGAACTTGATGAGCATGCACAAAAGCATCCACGTGATCAGCACGAAGACGAACTGGAGCACGGTGATCTGCTCGTTGTAGATCACGCCGCCGATGATGGCGCCGAGCACGTAGTTCTGGATCTGGTCCATGGCGCTGGTGGGTGCGAGGTTGGATTTGCCGAAGAGGTTGATGTGGACGATCAGGAAGGCGATGCCCACGACGAGTTTGACGATGAGTGTGGTGCTGATAAGCATGGCGGTTCCTTACTTTTCTTCTTTGACGTCGGCGAGCATGTGGGTTTCGGTGAGTTTGTAGGCGGTGTAGTCCGTGTTGAGGTTGACCGTATAGTATTTGTCGCCGATTTTGACGATGACGTCCTGATTCAGGTATTTCGAATTGACCAGCACGTCGTTTTCGGAAACGTGCCGCTCCTTGGCGACGTGCTGCACAAAACTGACCATCTGCTCGCTTTTGGCGCTGGCCGTCTCGCTTTGCTGGAACTGCGTGAAGCCGCTGCCGAGCACGAGCACCACCAACAGCAGCGCGATGATGCCCAAGTCCCGGTATTTCGTTTTGAGCCGGTGCCGCAGATAGAGCACGAAGAACGCGACCAGCGCCACGCACAGCGCGATGATGATGACGAATCGGACGACCTGGTTGATGCCGTGCTGGTTCTGCAGGTAATTGATACCGTAAAATGTCATGGAAATGCCTCAAACGTAGGTTGACAGGTTATTTCTCCCGTTTCATCGTAAGGGCGTCGCAATACGTAGGTCGGCTTTGGCGCTGATAGAAGAATTTATATGACATTTTCCAGCCGACTGACCGCTATAGGCACCAGATCTCGCAGGATTGACCCGCTCGTTTCGCTTCGCATTTCCAGCCATCAACGCACTATCGTGTTTCAACGCGTCTCAGCTGCTGCAACACAAAACTGTGCGAAAAGTGCACTTTAGCCCCCGTTTAAACGCACTTTTTTGACGGCACCGTGAGAAAAATGCATATTGGACTTTTCCAAATGCACTTTTTTGACGCTAGCGTTAAGAAAGTGCATATTGACGCATGTAAAACGCACTTTTTATACATCAGATATCTCAGTTCGCACAATCGCCTTGTGCGATTGGTTGTGACAGCGCACAAAACTTGCGCTTTCGCCGCGCGACTGTGGCACAATGGAAGCATGGTTGCAAATAATGCGGGCAAACCCGCCACACAAGCCGACCTCATTGACGTCGATGAGGTCATCGGACAATACTATGACGCCATCCCCGACCCCGCCGACCCGGCGCAGCGCGTCTCGTTCGGCACTTCCGGGCACCGCGGCTCGTCGCTGAAGACCTCGTTCAACGAGGCGCATATCGTCGCGATCAGCCAGGCCATCGCCGAATACCGCAAAAAAGCGGGCGTGACCGGACCGCTCTATCTCGGCCGCGACACCCACGCGCTTTCCGGTCCGGCGATGAAGACGGCCATCGAGGTGCTCGTCGCCAACGGCGTGACCGTGCGTATCGACTCGCGCGATGACTTCGTGCCCACTCCGGTCGTCTCGCACGCCATCCTCACCCACAACCGCGCCGCCGACGGCTCGCAGCGCTTCAAGGGCGAGGGGCTGGCCGACGGCATTGTGGTGACCCCTTCGCACAACCCGCCCACCGACGGCGGTTTCAAGTACGATCCGGTCACCGGCGGTCCGGCCCCGGCCGAAGCGACCGAAGCCATCGCCAACCGCGCCAACGAGCTGCTCGGCTCGTTCCGCAACGTCAAGCGTGTGCCCTACGACGAGGCCATCAAGTCCCCGCTGGTTGAACGCTTCGACTACCGCGACCATTACGTTTCCGATTTGGGTGACGTCATCGACTTCGACGCCATCCGCTCCTCCGGCGTGAGGCTCGGCATCGACCCGCTGGGCGGCGCTTCCGTGAATTACTGGCCGCTGATCTGCGAAAAGTATGGCCTCAGTATCGGCGTGGTGCGCCCCGAGGTCGACCCGACCTGGCGATTCATGACCATCGACCACGACGGCAAGATCCGCATGGACCCCAGCTCGCAGTATGCGATGAAGGGTCTGGTCGACGAACTGAACGCCGGAGCGTGGAGCAAGTACGACCTGGTGGGCGGCACCGACCCCGACGCCGACCGCCACGGCATCGTCTGCCCTGACTGGGGCGTGATGAACCCGAACCACTACCTCGCCGTGTGCATCGCCTACCTCTTCGGCGGCGCACGCCCCGGCTGGCCCGAGGGTACCGGCATCGGCAAGACGCTCGTCTCCTCCTCCCTGATCGACCGCGTGGCTGCCTCCATCGGCGCCAAGCTCGTCGAGGTGCCGGTCGGCTTCAAGTGGTTCGTCGACCCGCTCTTCACTGGCGAGGTCGCGTTCGGCGGCGAGGAGAGCAGCGGCATGAGTTTCCTGCGCCGCGACGGCCACGTGTGGACCACCGACAAGGACGGCATCATCCCCGACCTGCTCGCCGCGGAAATCACCGCCAAGACCGGCAAGAACCCGGCGCAACTGCATCAGGAACAGGTCGCCAAATTCGGCGAAAGCTGGTACAAGCGCGTCGACACGCCTACCACGCTCGAGCAGAAGCAGAAGTTCGCGGATCTCACCCCCGATGCGGTCTCGGCGACCACCCTGGCCGGCGAGGACATCACCGCCAAACTCACGCGCGCGCCCGGCAACGATGCTCCTATCGGCGGCATCAAGGTGACTACCAAGAACAACTGGTTCGCCGCCCGCCCCTCCGGCACCGAGAACATCTACAAGATCTACGCCGAGTCGTTCGTCTCCCCCGAGGCGCTCGACCAGGTCCTCGCCGAGGCCACCGATGTGGTCGACAAGGCGTTGGACGAATAACCAATAGCACAAAGGTCGGCCGATAGGAAAGTTGAAACAGCGCAATCAAGCGGTTTCAAAAATCCTACCGACCGACCTTTGTGTTTTCGCCGCCGACACGTAACCTTGGAAACATGACTATTACGGTTTCTACGGACGGCAGCGCGCTGGGCAACCCCAACGGGCCGATGGGATGGGCGTGGGCGGACCATGCGGCGAATGCTGCACGGACCGACGGCCACCAGCACGACGGCGACAGTGACGCGGGCGGCGCCACCAACGGCACCAACCAGATCGGAGAGCTCTGCGCGGTGCTCGAGGCGTTGCGGGCGCACCGTGGCGCTGAACCGCTGACCATCGAAACCGACTCGCAGTACGCCATCAATTGCTCGACCACCTGGGTCAAGGGATGGAAGAAGAACGGCTGGAAGAACTCGCAGCACAAGCCCGTGAAGAACGCCCCGCTGATCAAGGCCATCGACGCGGAAATCGCCGCCCGGCCCGGCCCGGTGAAGTTCGTCTGGGTCAAGGGACACAACGGCAATCCAGGCAATGAAAAAGTAGACGACCTGGCCCACACCTACTCCGGCGACGCGCGCAGCGGGGTCAAGGACGGTTACCTGCCGCTGGAAGGCTGGCAGTCGCTGCTCGCCTCGGCCTATGCCAAGGGCGTGGATATTCCCGCCGACGCACGCATGCTTATCGACGGCAAAATCACCGAGGAACAGTATCATCTCGAACGCGGCACACAGTCGGGCGGCGGGCTTGATGACGGAAACGAGGACGGTTCCATGGATAGCGACAGCCAGAACGCAGAGAACGGAAACACGACCGGTCAGACTGACGTTTCGGCTTCCCGCAAACCGACACTCGCCGAACGACTTGCTCAGCCCGAAGGCGTGCCCGAGTACGATTTCAGCGGGCGCAAGCCGGTAGTCGCGCATCATCGAGCGGCCGAGAACGACGAAACGACGGATGAAAACGTCCGTCACGACGAAGACGAAGAGAAGCCGGATACGATCGGCCGAACCGTACGTTCTCATCCCAATTTCAGCGGTTCGCCTGTAGGAGACGACGTCACCATTCCTGCTGACCGGAGCGAGACCCCCACCGAAACCGAGTTGCCGGTCTCGGATGAGACGAGCGAATCCGGCAAACCTGCCGAAACGGGCAACTCCGCAAACACCGGCGAGGCCGAACGCTCAGCTGAAACGAATACATCTCCAGTATCCGAGAACACCGATGCCAACGGCACTGGCGGCGACGATAAAGCCAACAATAACGATGACGCCGACAATCACGATGACACCGATGACAGATTGAACGGCACTAGTGACGACGCCGACAACGGCCACAAATCCGACGATACCGACACAGACGACGAAGGCTATATCGACGCCACCGCCAATGAAAACGATGATGCCGACACCGACACCGATGACGACACGAACGCCGATGCTGGTGTTAGTGCGGGCGCCAACGCCAATAACGATACCGTTGATATCGTCACCAACGACGATGCCGCCGCGGTCGAAAACGACGAGAGCAGCGACACGCCACGCGCCACCGGTTCCAGCCCGAAGCCGGAAACGAATCCGGAACCTCGATATATCCACAACGGGCTGAGCGTGAACGGCACGTTGCGTTTTTCGCCGGCACCGCAGACCAGCCCGACATACAACGGTCGGCCGCGACACATCCGCGGCATTATCGCCATCGACGGATATGTGGCCGGAGATGGCACCATCGTACTGAATAATGTTCCGTTCCTCATCGCCAACGAGAAACACAAAAAGTAACAGAAACAAACAAAACATGAACACAAATAAAAGTATCGGAACACCGATACTATGGATAGTGACGCTCGTCACTATATGACTGAGCTGGCCTGTTAAAAGGAGTATCAATGGATAAGGAACAACAAGACGCGCTTAAGAAGGCAGCTGGCATCGAGGGGGCCAAGTTTATCAAGGACGGCATGATCGCGGGCCTCGGCACCGGCTCGACCGTGCGGTTCCTGGTCGACGAGCTCGGCCGTCGCACCCAGGAGGAAGGCCTCAAGTTCACGGGCGTGACGACTTCGCGTCGCACCGCCAAGCAGGCCGAGGGCTACGGCATCAAGATCGTCGACATCGACGACGTGGACCATATCGATCTCGCCATCGACGGCGCCGACGAAGTGGACAAGAACTTCAACGGCATCAAGGGCGGCGGCGCGGCCCTGCTCTGGGAGAAGATCGTCAACGAGAACGCCAACTACAACATCTGGATCGTCGACGCCTCCAAGGTGGTCGACACTATCGGTGCGTTCCCGCTGCCCGTCGAGGTCATCCCCTACGGCTCCGCCCACGTCATCAAGAAGTTCGAGGACAAGGGCTACAAGCCGGTGCTTCGCCGTAACGCCGACGGCACCGAGGTCCGCACCGACGAGAACAACTATGTCGTCGACCTGCATCTCGAACGCATCGACCACCCGCAGGATCTCGCCGAAGACCTCATCAACACGGTCGGCGTGGTGGAGCACGGCCTCTTCCTCAACCGCGTGGACAAGGTCATCGTCGGCAACCCGAACGGCCCGCGCGTGCTGACCGTTTCCGAGAACTGATTCCGGGCCCGGGTTCCAGCAAATAAAAAATGCGCCATATTTGCGCCGCTAATTGCTTGTAAGCGGCTCGAATATGGCGCAATTCCATGTTTGCGCTACTTGAGCGCTTCGACCGCCTTGCGAGCGGCGTCGTAATCCGGCTCGGTGCCGATTTCCGGAACCTGCTGCGTGTAGGCGACCTTGCCGTCACGGTCGACGACAACCACGGCGCGTGAAAGCAGTCCCTTCATGCCACCGTCGGCGATGGTCACTCCGTAATCCTCACCGAACGAGGAACGGAACGCAGAACCGGTGACGACGTTCTTGATGCCCTCCGCCCCGCAGAAACGGCCTTGCGCGAACGGCAGATCCTTGGAAACGCAGACCACGACGGTGTCTTCGAGCTCGTCGGCCATCTGATTGAACTTGCGCACCGACATCGAGCAGACGTCCGTGTCGACGGACGGGAAGATGTTGATGACAACCTTCTTGCCCGCGAATTTCGACGAGTCGAAGTCGTTGAGATCGCCATCAGCGAGCGTGAAAGCCGGAGCTGCAGAGCCGACGGCGGGGAGATTTCCTACGGTATTGGTGGCCACGCCACCCAAAGTAATTTGTGCCATACCTCATGATTTCACGAAACGCGCCGATATGCCAGCGTTTTACGCTACCTGATAGCAATTCACGCGCTTTGGCGCCAATAATCCGGCCATATCGGGAAACGGAAGCGCAGCGAAACGGAAACGCAGCGAAACGGGACGCACATCAACAACAAAAGGCCCGGAGCCTTGCGACCCCGAACCTTGGTAAAAAGCTTTATTACTACTTGCGCTGATGACGAGTCTTACGCAGCAGTTTGCGGTGCTTCTTCTTGCTCATCCGCTTGCGGCGCTTCTTGATGACAGAACCCATCTGAAGCCTCCAATCCTTGACTATAAGTTTGCAACTTTACCTATGTTACTCGCTCTTGCCGACTTAAAACGCTGTTGTTCCCATTTCCACCAGACCAGCGCAAATCACACAACGAACGCGTCACCTCAGCATTGCCTCGATCCATTAAACACGAACGCCGGGAGATTCGACCTAAAGCGGGAATTTCGAATAGAAGCGTTGGATCGAATCCTTGGGACCCGTGGCCTGAAAAACGACGGTATCGTTCTGCCAGACCGCCGTGGCCGTCTTGCCCTTGTCTCCATTGGCTTTCACCACGTATTTGCCCGTGGCATTGCCGGAAACCTTGACGTCACCACTGGCCACATCCGTACCTTTGAGCGCGCCGACCAGCGTGTCATATTGCGTTTTCGCCGTATCGTTGCCGGACCATTGCGCCACCACAAGCGTGACGTCCTTGGCTATGTTTCCTGTCGAATACGTGAGCGTGTATTCCTCCAGCGGGGAGGCGGACGTCCAGTTTGCGCTGGGAGCGGCTTCCGTACGCGCGAAATTGACAACCGTGTCGGGCATCGCCTTCAGCAGAGGCGTGG
Organism: Bifidobacterium sp. ESL0800; assembly: GCF_029395355.1. Taxonomy (NCBI): domain Bacteria; kingdom Bacillati; phylum Actinomycetota; class Actinomycetes; order Bifidobacteriales; family Bifidobacteriaceae; genus Bifidobacterium; species Bifidobacterium sp. ESL0800. Next base: position 152,189 of record NZ_CP113913.1, on the reverse strand, counting down.
CGTCCTGCGGCAGCTCCTTGGCCTTGATGCTCGGGGTGGTGGGCTGGGGCTTGGCGGAAGTCGTCTGCTGCTGTTTTTGTTCTTCGCTGGCGCTTTTGTTCATCGCCCAGCCCGGCCATACGAACGCGGAAAGCAGGGCAAGGACGATTACCACCGCAGCCGCAATCACGACGGCGATCAATTTGCCATGAGAAGAAGAGGAATTCCTTTGTTGAGTCGACATAGCCGCAATTATTTCACATCGGGCTGACGCTGGCCAATTGGGGAAATTCAAAACAATGTCGACTTCACGACACAACTTCAGCCGTCAATCTCCATCCAATTCCCGTATTTTCATATTCTTGGTGGCACCAAGAGGCGCAAAAATCAAAGAATTGATATGAATTCTGTAATTTTTGGGGTACTTGGTGCACCAAGAGGGCTAAAAAATGAAGAATCGGCATTCAATTGCCTCGATTCCGCGGACTTGGTGCACCAAGATACCTATTATTCCGCAATATAACGGTTTCAGGACTCTCATGTTTGGTCGGTGAAAGAATCATTGACGGGGAATTGAACATTCTCCTGATTTCCCGATTTCATGATTTTCCTCCGACTGACTTGCCCTTGTCGGCAAAATTGGCTAGCGTCGGCATCATGGCAAAGAATGCGACACAGTATGTCTGCTCGGAGTGCGGATGGAACGGCGTGAAATGGTACGGGCGCTGCCCAGAATGCGGCGCGTGGGGCACCATCGAGGAATTCCACGAGGCACGGCCCGCCGCCGCGTCACGCACCGCCGCACCCGGACGGACCTCGCGCACGCAGGCCAGCTCCGCGGTCATCGCAGGCAGCGCCGCGGCCAAGCCGATTACCGAAATCTCGACTGAAGGCGCGAAGCGTATCCCCACCGGCTTCGGCGAGTTCGACCGGGTGCTCGGCGGCGGCATCGTGCCGGGCTCGGTCGTGTTGGTCGCCGGCGAACCTGGCATCGGCAAATCGACGCTGCTGCTGGAAACCGCGGGAAACGTGGCACGCGGCAACGCCAAGAAATCCGTCCTGTATATTTCGGGCGAAGAATCGCAGGCGCAGGTGCGTATGCGGGCCTCCCGCATCAACGCGCTCGAAAGCAACCTGCTGCTGGCCGCCACCACCGACCTGGCCACAGTGCTAGGGCTGATCGAGCAGGAGAAGCCAAGCCTCGCCATCGTGGATTCGGCGCAGACCATCGTCTCGCAGGACGTCGATGGCATCTCCGGCGGCTCCACGCAGGTGCGCGAAGTGGCCAGCGCCCTGATCGACACCGCCAAAACGCTTGATATCCCGGTGATGTTGGTCGGCCACGTCACCAAGGACGGCTCCATCGCCGGTCCGCGCACGCTCGAGCACCTGGTCGACGTGGTCTGCCAGTTCGAGGGTGATCGCGTCACCGCACTGCGTATGTTGCACGCCGCCAAAAACCGTTTCGGCCCGACCGACGAGGTGGGCTGTTTCGACATGAGCGGCGAGGGCATCGAAGAGGTCAGCGATCCCTCCGGCCTGTTCCTTTCGACCGAAGACGCGCCGGTGGAAGGCACCTGCGTCACGTTCACGCTCGACGGTCACCGCAGTCTGCCGATCGAGGTGCAGGCATTGGTCACCAAATCCGTTTTGCCTACGCCCCGCCGCAACACCAACGGCATCGATTCGAATCGCCTGGCCATGCTTTCGGCGGTGCTATACCGTCACGGGCGCGTGAATCTTCTGGCCAATGACCTCTACGTTTCCACCATTGCCGGCGGCCTGGCCAAGGAACCGGCCTGCGATCTCGCCATCGTCGCCGCATTGGCGAGCGCCGCCACCAGCAAACCCATCGCCCGTACCACCTGCGCGATGGGCGAGATCAGCCTCACCGGCCAGGTACGCCCCGTCCCCCAGCTGAGCCATCGCCTCAACGAGGCCGCACGCCTGGGCTTCACCCGCGCCGTAGTCCCCACCAACCGCAGCCGTCGCAAACTCAAAGCCGTCAAAGGCTTGGAAATCATCGAGGTCTCGTCCCTGCGCGACGCGCTTGAGGCACTGAGCGTTTCGAAAGGGAGATAGTGCTTTAATCGTCATCAAAACACGAGATTGTAGGTAGGAAAACATTCAAGCTTTTTGACCTACAATCTCATATAACCGGGAAGTCATTTAAATGACTTCTCAAATCGATAAACCGAACATATTACCAATCACGACTTATCATTTCTGACATAATCATTACATTACTCCCTCAGCTTTCGTCACTCACGGAATCATAAGACGAACAGATTGCCGAAATCAGTGCCGCGATGACAAGGATGATGACACCTACGCAAAGGAGCCTGCGCAGACGATGGCCTCGACGCGGTACCTGCATGACCTCACTCAAACTCGACCATGAATTCATGTTCCATATCGAACCCGTGTTGGTGCCCGCAGGCTCACCCGGTTGCGCGTCCGCAACGGTTGTCGCCGTCTTCTGCACGCCGTGCTGTGCCAGCCGAGAGACCGGCGAGGAAATGTTGACGCCACTCATGCAGATTCACCGTCGCATCGATAGGAAACATGCTGCGCCACCAATGACGCTTCAAGGGTTGGTATCATCTTCGTTCTCCTTTGACCGGCATAATTGCCACCGACAATGCCGTTTACGTTTCCACCCTACGGGCCGAAATCCGAAAACCGTATCGGTGAACACCCTGAAACATCCCTGATTTATCAACCCTGAAAGCCCTGAGTATGAGCGACTCCAATCAAGGAAAGCGCAAGCCGGAAAATGGATTTCTCTCAATAACGTATTTCTAAACCCATCAACTAAAACTTCGCATCAAAGAATCTCATCTGCAGCCGATTCCCAAGGAATTGGTAGAATGAACCCGGCAGGAAACATAATGTCGGCAAAAGCCGGGTCTGTGTTTTCGAGAACATTCATTATGGGAGGGGATACAACGATGAGCGTTGCATTTGAGGATATGAGCGAGTATGCACAGCACGTGGTCAAGACGCTGGGTCTTGAGGCGCATCCCGAGGGCGGCTGGTACCGTCAGACCTGGCTGAGCCTGCAGGCCGCGGCCGGTACGGCAACGAAGCAGGCCGCACAGCGCGGCGAAGAGCTGCGCACTACCGGCACCGGCAATGCCGCAGCTTCGGCAGGTTCCGTCACAACCGACGTAGCGTATTCCGAGTCTACCTACGCCGCCACCGCCGCCGATCTGAAATCGATGAAAGCGACCGAAGGCCGGCCGCTGGCCTCACTGATCTACTTCCTTTTGGCACAGGGCGATGCGAGCGCCTGGCACAAGGTGGACGCCACGGAAATCTGGCTTTGGCACGGACCGGCCACCGTCGGCCTTGAACTGGGGGGATATGGCGACGCACCGGCCGACGAATCCGGACGCACACTCTACACGCTCGGACAGGGACTTGCCTCGGCCGATGTGGATACGTCATCGACGCCGGTAGGCCAAGTGGTCATACCCGAAGGCTGCTGGCAACGCACCGTGCCCGGCAAGGGCGACGCTCTGGTCTCCTGTGTGGTGAGCCCTGGCTTCACCTTCGACGGCTTCACGCTGGAATAGGAAGAACCTGGTTTCAGTCTCACCACGTCCGAACGACAGAACACCAAGTCGCACAACGGCGACTGCACAACAACAAAGCATCAAAAAGAGGGTCCCTGCCTAAAATCTGCAGAGACCCTCTTTTACGGCCTATCTATACAAGCCAAACCCGCTATGACACGTAACAACCAAGCATTCATATAAGCGGGACACACCGGTTTACGGTCTACAGTCTACGGTCTACGGTCTACGGTCTACAGTCTACGGTCTACGGTCTACTCTCGATCGCGACGCCCGAATCCGTTCATCAAACAGCCAATAACAATCCAGCCAACACCGGTCTCACTTCGCGTCAACAATCTCCAGCGTCTGATCGGCGTAGTCCTTCAGTGCGACCTTGAGCTCGTCGGTGCCGTCGAACTTGACCTGGCCGCGCAGGAATTGCGTGAATTCAACGCGCACCTTGTGGTCGTAAAGATCCAGCCAATCGTCGGTGACACAATACGGCTCGATGACCCGCTCGTTGATGCCGGTCTCGTCGCTATACGTCGGCTTGGTCCCGATGGAAATCGCGGCAGGCCAACGCCACGGCGAACCCTTGGCCATACGCATCTGCGCCGAGGGAGATGCCAGATTCGCGGCGTTCACACCGCTGGACGCAGTGCTTTGTGCGGCGTTGTTCGCGCTGCTAGCGGCAGTACCGCCATCAGAAGTACCGCCATCGTTATTCGCATCATCGTCAATCGGCCCCAAATCGACTAGCCAACCGGCGTACACCCCGTCGACGGGTACATAGCCCTCGACTTTCTGCGCCAGATTCGCGGTCGGGAAGCCGATCTCGCGCCCGCGCTGCTCACCATGCACCACAGCGCCTTCGACCGCATGGTCGCGCCCCAGAATTTCAGAGGCAGCCTTCACACACCCCTGCGAAAGCAGATAACGCACGTTCGACGAGCTCCAGACGCGCACCTTGCGGCAATTGTTCTGCTTGCTCCACGCGCGCAGTTCGGCCTTGTTCATGGCTTCTCGCGGGTCCTGCGGCTCACCGGTGCCTTCCGGCATCTTCGGCTCGAAATGCGACGGCACCCACGTATAGCCGGGCCCCAAATCATCGACCACGTCGAGCTCGAAGACGCGCGTGGCCTCGCAAAGCTCCTGAATGGCCTTGATATCGCCCTTGCGGTTCGCACCCATTGCCGCGTCCTGGCCGAGCACGAGCGTACGCATGCCCAGCTTGCCGACCATCTGGCCCAGGAAGAAACGGAACGATTTGGCCGCAAACGCCATTGTATAGTGCAGCACCAGCACGCGGTCCACCCCAAGTTCGTCCATGACCCGCGCCCGCTGCTCGACCGAACTCAGAGCCTGCGTGTCCACGAAATCCACCGGCAAGTCCATGCCGTCGTGCTCGTTGGCATAGGTATGCGCAAGCGCCGGCCGCGGATCGAGAATCATCGCTACGGACAGGGAATCGGTCTTTTTCGCCAGCTCCACCACGCGGCGCACAACGGCCTGATGCCCTTTGTGCATGCCGTCGAACACGCCAATCGTCATCACTACGCGCTTGTGCGAACTCAGGGTGGGCCAATCCACCAATCCGTTATCGTCGGGTGTCAACCTGGTGATTTTCATCAAAATCCTTTGTCTTGTCTGCCGCAAGCCATCTTATCAGCCAAGCCGCCTGCGCGAAAGCCCCTTTTCTTTTGAGCCTTCACACAGTTGGCGGGAAAACCACTACGGACTTGAGCTCATGGGCATTGGCCGGTTCCACGATGCCTACAATCTCACCGGTTTGCGGCAGAAATACCGCAGCGATGGTATTCGTCTCGTTGCTTCTGTCGTTTTGGGCACAAGAATCGGCGCCGGAGAGCGTATTGGAGTCTGCATTGTCCGCCATCGGCATCGGCAGTCTGCGACCGAAACGCAGGTTCCGGGCGTCGGCATCGGTGATGGGAACGGTCGGCATCGTACGTTGCGCGGCCTCAAGCATGGTCAGAGAGCGACGCTTCAGTTCTTCGGCATCAACGTCGAGCACGGCCTTGTTCAACGTCAGCGTCAAGCCCTCACGATTGGTGAAGGTATGCGGCTTGGCGTGGGCGGTGACCACGCGTTGTGCCAGTTGCGGAGCGGTCAGATCGAACCTGCCGACCCGCGTACGCCGCAGCCTTGTCAGGTAACCGCCGACGCCCAGAAGCTGGCCCAGATCACGTCCGAGCGAACGGATATACGTGCCCGTAGAGCAGCTGATGCGTACGTCCACGTCCACGACAGGAGTCCGTCCAGCAGCCTTTTGATTTGGTTCGTCTTCGATATCTCCGGCAGGTAAGCCATCCGTTTCTGCTTCGGCGTTGCGAGCGCCAAGCACGGTGAATTCGCTGATGGTGACCGGACGGGCGGCAAGTTCCACGGCCTTACCCTGACGGGCCAGCTCGTATGCGTGACGGCCATTGACACGAACGGCGGAATAGGAACTCGGCACCTGCTCGATATCACCGGTCAGATGCTCGTTGATGGCCTGCTTGATCTGTTGAAGTGTCAGTATACGGATTTTGTCGTGTCCGTCAGCACAAGACGTTCCACCATCAAAAACCTGTAGCAAGTCGTCGGCCTTTTCGATATCCGAAGAAGTCTTGGACAAGCTTCCATCGGCGTCGCGACCTCCATCCGACACGGCTACGATATTGCTTTCCCTATGCATATTCACGCCGCTATCGGTGGCATCATCATCCGATTCCGCCGGTATGGCCTGCACGGTTTCGTTTCGAGAATCATCGGCCAGTTTCACGGGGGCAACCGTCATGATGTCGCCTTCGGAATCGTCGGTGGTGCTGGCCTGGCCGAGCCGGATGGTCGCCTCGTAGGTCTTGGTGTGGTCGACGATATAGTTCAACAGCCGCGTGCCGTGGCCGAAACCGATGACCAATACGCCTGAGGCCTGCGGATCGAGCGTGCCCGCGTGGCCGACGCGACGCATGTGCAGTTCCCCGCGTACGGCCGCCACCACGTCGTGGCTGGTCACGCCAAGCGGTTTGTCGACCACCAGAAGCCCGGAAAGTTCCGGCTGCTTATTCTTCTTCGACACCATCATCCTCAAAGTCGGCGGCGGTCTTCTTCTTGCGCGGCTCGACGTACGGATTCGCCTCGCCAGCATATTGCGCGGTCTCGCGGGCCTTGTCGAGCTCCTCGTCTCGCCTATGGGCGGTGACCAGAATGTCCTCGATCTCGTGCGCCTCGCTCGGCACCTCGTCATAGATGAACTGCAGCTGCGGAGTCAGCCGCAACCCGGCCTTGGCGCCCACCAGCGAACGGAGCCTGCCGGTGGCCTGCTTCAGCGCCTGCTCGGCACGCTTGCGCTCCCCTTGCGCCTTGCCCTCCTGGCCGAGCTGGGTCCAGTAGACGCGCGCGATCTGAAGGTCGCCGGTGACGCGTACGTCGGTGATGGTGACGCCATTGAGGCGCTTGTCATGCAATGTGCGTTCCATCGACGAGGCGATGACACGCTGAATCAACGCCGCGATACGCGCGGCCCGTGGATTGGTTGTTGCCATAACGTTTCCTTTTATTACTTACTCTGGCTGTTACGTTTCATAATACAGACCGACTCGAATACGTGTTTCGAACGGCATTTGTCTTACAGTATCGGAAACGATACATTCCAAATCATCCCATACGAGGTTTCTGCACTGATTCGCTTATAGTACAAAGCGGCACCGTCAACGGCGCTCAATAGGTTTCTACCAGCACTAACTATCCCTAAGGTGCTGGAAACAACGAATTTAACGGAGCCAAATACGTCGTTTCCTGCACAACAATAGGGTTTACTGCTGTAAACAACGCGTTTTCGTTTCCGACCCACATAGTGCTGTCGCCCGCCGCGCACAACCAATGGCACGACGGGCGACTAACGCTCAATCATCAAGTCGGTCTGATACAGACCGGCTTATTCACTTCTTCTTGGATTCGGTCTTCGGTTCAGGCGCCTTGAGATCGCCTTCGGACTTTCCGGAGCCCTTGTCTTCCTTCTTAGAAGGCTGACCATCCTTGCGCTCGATCTCCTTCATCTCGAAGGTCTCGATGATGTCGCCTTCCTGGATGTCGTTGAAGGAGCCGAGGTTGATACCGGCCTCGTAGCCTTCCTTGACGGACTGCACGTCGTCCTTGAAACGACGCAGCGAAGTGATTTCCAGATCGTTGACCGTGGTGACGCCATTGCGCAGGATACGTGCCTTGGTTCCACGCTTGACCTCGCCGTCCTGGACCATAACGCCGGCGATGTTGCCGAACTTGGAGGAACGGAAGATCTGGCGGATCTCGGAATGGGAGGTGGTGACCTCTTCGTACTCCGGCTTGAGCATGCCCTTCAAGGCGGCTTCGATGTCCTCGATGGCCTTGTAGATGACGGAGTAGTACTTGATCTCCACGCCCTCGCGGTCGGCGAGATCGGCGACCTGACGGTTCGGACGGACGTTGAAGCCGATGATGACGGCCTTGTCGACCGTGGCCAAGTTGACGTCGTTCTGCGTGATAGCGCCGACGCCGCGGTGGATGACCTGGATGCCGACCTCGTCGGACACCTCGATCTTCATCAGGGAGTCTTCCAGCGCCTCGACGGAACCGGAGGAATCGCCCTTGATGACGATGTTGAGCATGTCGACCTCGGACTTGGCGAACTGCTCCTTCAAGCTCTCGAGCGAGACGACCTTGCGGCGCTTGGCCAGCTGGGCCGCGCGTTCGGAGGCCTGACGCTTCTCGGCAATCTGGCGGGCGGTGCGGTCGTCGGGGGCGACCAGGAAGAGGTCGCCGGCGCTCGGCACGCTGGTCAGGCCCAGCACCTGGACAGGTGTGGAAGGCGCTGCGGCCTTCATGGTCTTGCCATCCTCGTTGAGCATGGCACGCACGCGGCCGTATGAAGTGCCGGCCACGATGGCGTCGCCCACATGGAGCGTGCCCTGCTGCACCAGCACGGTCGCCACGGCGCCGCGTCCCTTGTCGAGCCTTGCCTCGACGGTCGCGCCACGAGCGTCCATATCGGGGTTGGCCTTGAGGTCGAGTTCCGCATCGGCGGTCAGGAGGATCGCTTCAAGCAGCTTGTCGACGTTGGTGCCCAGTTTCGCGGAGATGTCGACGAACATGGTGTCGCCGCCGTATTCTTCGGGGACCAGGCCGAATTCGGTCAACTGGCCACGCACCTTTTCGGGGTTCGCGCCTTCGACATCGATCTTGTTGACCGCGACCACGATCGGCACCTTGGCCGCCTGCGCGTGGTTGATGGCCTCGACCGTCTGCGGCATCACGCCGTCATCGGCCGCGACAACGAGCACTGCGATGTCGGTGAGCTCGGCACCGCGGGCACGCATGGCGGTGAACGCCTCGTGACCAGGGGTATCGAGGAAGGTGATCTTGCGTGGCGTGTCTTCCAGATCGACGGTTACCTGGTAAGCGCCGATACGCTGGGTGATGCCACCGGCCTCTCGCGCGGAGACGTTGGTCTTGCGGATGGTGTCGAGCAGGCGGGTCTTGCCGTGGTCGACGTGACCCATGACGGTGACCACCGGCGGACGCGGCTTCAGGTCCTCGTCATCCTGCAGTTCTTCGGCATCAAGATTGATGTCGAACTGCTGCAGGATCTCCTTGTCCTCCTCTTCGGCGGAAACGATCTTGACATTCCAGCCGATCTCCTCGCCCAGAATCTGGAACGTGGCTTCATCGAGGGACTGGGTGGCCGTAACCATCTCGCCCAAGTGGAACATGACCGTCACCAAAGCGGCAGGATTGACGTTGATCTTTTCGGCGAGGTCGGCGAGCGTGGCTCCTTGACGGAGCTTTACGGTCTGACCATTGCCGGCGGGGATGCGAACGCCGCCGATGGTAGGAGCTTTGATCTCCTCGTAATCACGACGTTTCGCGAGCCTGTTCTTACGAGCCCTCGAGGACTTTCCGCCCTGACGACCGAACGCACCTGCTGCACCGCCGCGACCGCGACCGCCGCCACGCGACGGGCCGCCGCCGCCCTGATAGCCGCCGCCGTTGCCGTTGCCGCCACCGAAGCGGCTGCCGCCACGACCTTGGGATTCGCCCTGGCCCTGACCAGGACGGTTGTGTCCCCACTGCCCTGGACGTGCACCCTGGGACGAGCGTCCGTTGCGGAACCCGCCACGACCACCGTTACGTCCTCCACGGCTGTTGTTGACCGTCGGACGAGCCATCGGATGCGGGCGCGGGATGCCGCTGGGCATAGGCGCATGCATGCCCTGCTTGCGGCTGAACGGGTTGTTGCCCGGACGAGGCCCGCTCCCTGCATGCGCCGAGTGCGGGGTGGGTTGCGCCCCACCATTGCCGGGACGCGGGGAACCGCCGTTGTGCGAACCATTCGCACCCGGCCTCATGCCGCCATTGTTGCCATGGAAACGCTGGTTGTTGCGCGGCCCGGGCATACCGCCCTGACGACGCCCATGATCGCGACCACCGTGTTCATTATGCCCACGATTGCCCTCATATTCATGGTTTCCTCCCTCATGGCGCGTTCCATGAGGCTGGCCACCACGCGAAGACTCATGATGGGAACCGGCGCCGGGCTTGGCGGGGAAATGCGAATGAGCCTGCTCCCCCGGCTTTGCACTGGTCGGGTTTTGACGCTGGTGATTGCTGCCCGGCTTGGCGCCGTGGGCGGAAGGCTTGGACTTTGCCGAAGCGCTGCCGGCTCCGGAGTTGTCATTTTGAGGAAACGCGGCCCGCAATTTGCGAACGACCGGCGCCTCCACTGTGGAGGATGCGGATTTGACGAACTCCCCCATGTCCTTCAGCTTCTGAAGGACGGCTTTACTATCTACGCCAAACTCTTTAGCGAGTTCATATACGCGCTGTTTTGCCACTCAGTTTTCTCCTACTATTGTGACCGCGCGTACATGCACGGTCAATGTATTGTTACGGCGAGCTTACCCAGACTCATCGTGCGACCATGATTGTGTTACCTCGTCTCCGCCGACATGCGGACACACTGCGTGCCCGCACTCGGATTGCTGATTTCCAGCATACTCGTGATGCTGGATTGCAGACTATTGTTCGTTTCCTGCCGTTTTGCCCTCTTCGGCCGCCTTTGCCGCAGCCTGAGCCAGAGCTGCAGTATGGGCCTCGCTGGACTCGATACCGATCTTCCAACCGGTGAGTTTGGCGGCGAGACGGGCGTTCTGGCCTTCCTTGCCGATGGCGAGCGAAAGCTGGTCGTCGTGGATGTAGGCGATGGCCGTCTTGTTCTTCTCGCTGACGATGTCGACACCGGTGGCGACGGCCGGCGAGAGCGCCGAACCGACGAACTTGGCCGGATCCTTCGACCAGTCGACGATATCGATCTTTTCAGGTCCGAGATTTTCCATCACCGCACGCACGCGAGCGCCGCCGGGCCCGATCAGGGCACCCTTGGGATTGACGCCTTCGGTGTTGGCACGAACGGCGATCTTCGTACGGGCGCCGGCCTCACGGGCGATGGCCATGATCGAGACCGCGCCGCTGACCAGCTCGGGCACCTCACGCTCGAAAAGCTTGCGCACCAGCTCAGGGTGCGAACGCGACACGACGATTTCGGGACCCTTCAGGCCACGGCCGACGGTGACGACATAGACGCGCAGACGGTCGCCGTGGCGATAATGCTCGCCCGGCACCTGCTCACGCTTGGGAAGAATCGCCTCGACATCACCCACGGCGACATGCACATTGGCCGGATCCTTCGTATCCTGCTGGATGACGCCGGTGATGAGCTTGCCCTTCTGGCCGGCGAAGGCGCCGAGCACACGCTCGTCCTCCGCATCGCGGAAAAGCTGACGAATCACCTGGCGAGCGGTCGAAGCCGCCAAACGTCCGAAATCATGCGGGGTGTCATCGTATTCTTCGCCGAGTTCCGGACGCGGGTGCGGGTCCTCCTCGGTGGGTTCCACAGGCTTTTCGTCCCTCGCCCAGATGGTGAAGGTGCCGGCACGATCGTCAAGTTCGACGCGGGCGTGTTTCGCCGCATGTGGTGTTTTGCTGTAAGCCAATAGCAACGCTTCAGAAAGTGCGTTGTCAAGTGTTTCAGAATCGATTCCCTGCCCTGCCGCGAGCTGATGAATACCTGTCAGGTCCAGTTCCATGGTCGCAAGACCTCCTATATGAAATTATCTGCCGAGCTCTGCAAGCTCTATGAAGTCATAATCATTCAGTATTCTAGTGTTTTATGCAGACACGTCGCGTTTTTTCCTCTTTGCGCAATTTCCTCAGTCGGCGTGTCCTTCCGGGGATTGCCATAGCGGCTTTCATCATTCCTCTTTCGGCCTGCAACGCACCGAGAATCGAATCACCCGTGGAGTCCGCAGGGCCCTGCAAAGTCGCCTATACCAATGCCGTTATCGACAACGCCCATGCCATCGCAGGCAACCCGTTCATCGACCGCTATCTATCCGCCGGCAACGCGGCGAAATCCTGGCGTGAAGCGGCCACGCTCTGCCCCTCGCAATTCAGCGTATACACCATGAAAAGCGCACAAATGCAATGGTTGCAGCGCAATCTCTCTTCACTCGTCGACGCACCTGCGGCCCAACCCGACGCCGCACTTGCCAGTCTCGACAATATCGTCGCGCTGAATATCGGCAACGACACCCTCGGCTCGTTGGCTTTGGCGGAAGACAGAGCGGGCTTTGAAATCGAGCTTCTCGCCGCCAAAGGCATTGACAATGCCACCCTGCAATTAAGCGACGACCACAAAGCCATCGCCTCGCGCCTTATCTCTTTGGAAACGCGGGACGCCGGTGCTGCCAACGCTCCCAACGACCCGCGCGAGAAAGTCTACGACGTGGCCAACCTCGTCGCTCATCCTGATACCATAACCGACCCGAGCACCGGACTACGGGCCTCAACTGTCGCGGTTGCCGAGATGAATTGTGCCAGGGAATCGCTGACCGCGCTTTCGCAGGCGTTGCCGGAAGCGTCCGAATCCGACGATTCCGCTGCGGGCACCGGTTCCAACCCCAACAATCCGAGGACCGAAAGCAGCAGCAAATCGTTGGCCGTGCTTTCCGAGCTCATTTCCTCGCGTATTTATTTGGCACTATCGCTGGGATATCCGGCCTTTGATGCCGCTTTGTACGAGTGATTGTATGAGGATTCCTGCTCGGTGCGGCACGGCGCGCGGGCAAACGGTAGACGACGTTGCAAGTAAACCGTAGACGACGGTATAGGCATTCCCCACCGTGACGAATGTCTCACAATACGGCCGCCTGATACGGCTTCAAGCCCAGCACCTTTGAGCCGCCCGGCACTTGGGCTGTGAGCTGCTACGAAAACGCCCCCGAAACCGAGGCTCCGGAGGCTTGACGCGGATAAGGCGAGATTCCGTCAAAAGCATGGCCGGAATCGTTGGAATCATTGGCCTTTGCATGTCCACCCGAAGCGCCCGCGCCCCGCATCTCGCCCCGTTAGAAATGTTTCCTTACGGTTACATACGGGCCTATACGACACACCGCCAACTTGAAAACAGAATATTCATCGGTCGCGTTTGCCGCGCTGCTCATGACAGAGCCATAAGCTCACGATCGATGGCACGACGGATGAACTCGCTACGGGAGATGCCCTGCCCCTTGGCCACACGATTCATCGCCTTCACACGGGACTCCGCCACCGGTGCGGAAACCGTCTCCATCGTTCCTTCTCCATGGGACGCCCCTGCATAACCTGCGAAAAATCAAAATCGGAATAATCGCCGGCTTCCACCTTGTCGACCGTACGATTCACATCGCCCTCGGTCGTCCCAAAAAGCCTGTACAGTTCCTCGTCGCACATAATCCGCTCCTCGCTAAACCTAATGAGTTTTCTTGCCTGAGCCGATATATCGCCTATACAATGCCGCGTATTGGGAAGGATCGAGTCTGATGCCGCTGGTGTTCGAGGGAACATACTCCCCTCTGCCCAGCGCCTTGGGATCAGGGCCAGCGACGAGCGGCTCATCCAACGGTTTGACGATGGTGTCGAACATCCGTTCAAGCAACGACAGGTCATCGTCACGCATGGCCGCGATCGACGCCTGGTCATTGAATTCCTTGGTCACCAATCCCCAATCGAAATGCCAACCGGCATCATGGGCGACCAGCTCCCAGAAGAACCGCTGCGCACGACCATTACCCTCCCGGAAGGGATGCAGGTTGTTGAGGTTGTCGTAGCTGACGCTCAGCCGTTCGACGAACGTCCTACGGTCCATGCCCCTGAACATGCCATCCTCACGCAACACGGACTCTACATATTGCGCTCCGGTCTCAAGGAACGCGACCGGCAGGAATGTCGAACCGCCCTTGGAGATATCCACTCTACGAAACTCGCCCGCCCATGGATACACCTCGGAAAACAATGAACGATGAATAAAACACAACTGGCCGATGGTCCCATCAGCCCGCAGCCGCTCTCGCCGCAACCCGGCACTGGAATAAGTGACGAGCATGCTCTCCGCACGCAGCAGATCCTTCTGTGTTTTCGCTCCGACCAGATTGACGAGTACATCCGTGCCACTTATAAGATACGGATCGACAAACCCACCGTCATCAGGCATGAGACATCTCTAAACGAACTCGGTTCCTAACGCGCCTGCCCCATTCATCGAAATCTATGCCACCGAAAATATATTCCTTCGCATCCGCCATGAACCGCCCATCCACATGCTGCCCCTCCATCTCCGTGGAGTGCACAGCCTGGTACACATCCTGCGCGCGCTTCTCAACACCAGTCATAGCCGGCCTCCTTCATGGGCAATAGGAATTGACTTATATTCAGCATAACGCATTCGCGCCATATAAACGAAAATCTTGACCTCAAGAACAATCTCCACAGATAGGTATACTTGGAGCATGTCGGGTACGGCAGCGTTACCCATCCGGACCATAAAAGGCGGGCAAGAAGCTTTTCACCGGATGGCGTCGAAACCGACGGGGCGTCCCTGAATCGTCCCTCTACTAACGCCGCGGGCCGGCATCCGAATCAAATCGGATGCCGGCCCAACGGATTTTTGCTCTTCTTCTCAGCCAGTGATGTTGTGGGTCAGCCAGAGGGCCACGGCATGGCTCAAAGTCTTGGCGCCCAGTTTCTTGCGGATCGTGCGGGTGTGCGAGCGTATCGTGGCCGGGGCGGTGTTGAGGGATTCGGCGATTTCCTCGTTGGTGAATCCTTCCGAGGTCTGTTGGAGAATCTGTTGCTCGAGGTCGCTCAGGGAGTCGAAGATGTCGTTTTGCTCCGGGGTGGCCTCTGCGGCCTGGCAGGCGTCTTCCGGGCTGGGGAACGATATGTCGGTTTCCGGCGAGAACGTATCTCCGGCGGCGACGTTGTTGAGAGCCGCGACCATTTGCTGCATGTTGCCTTTGACCATGAATCCTTGCGCGCCGGCCTGTGAAAGCTGCCGGGCGTATTTTCTGGGGCTGAACGAGCTCATCGCCAGGATGGGCACCGCGCACCGTCCGCGGCGGATACGGCGGCAGACCTCCATGCCGGTGGTCCCGTCGAGCTCGACGTCGGTGATGAAAAGATCGGGCCGCCATTGCTCGTCCAGGCAGCGACGGACGGCCTCGTCGGCGCTGGCCGTGCTCCAGGCGACGACAAGGCCCGGCAGCAGTTTCGGCAGCACCGACGTGATCCGGTCCAGCGAGAGCCTGTCGTTGTCCAGTATCCCCGTCTTCAATGCCTGTTTCATGCCCCTCCAGTCCTCGCCTGCCTATCCCCATGCCAATTCTACATTCCGGAACGACGCTCCCCCGTATAAGGCTAGCGTCGCACCGTGGACGGGTTGCGGCGGCGAGGTAGAATCTGGGAAGTGCCGGCGGTGGCGTCGCCGCATGTCAAGGCGGGTTTCGGAGGGATTGCATGTCAAAGATACTCGGATACGTGAAGGCTCCCGGGAAACGAGGCCTCTGCATCTGGGCCGCGGCGTGCTGCCTCGTCGTGTGCGCCGAAACGCCGTTCTGGCATCCGCATGGCCTGTGGTCGTGGGTCTCGCTTCTGGTCCAGTTCCTGCTCAGCATGGCCATCGCGGTTTCTCCGGTGCCGGCGTGCGTCGCCCACATCCTGTTCTATGGCGCGGTCGAGGCTTTGGGATTGCCGGTGGCACAATCCGCTTTCGTTATGCTTCCCGTAATCGGCCTATTGGCCTACCAAGCCATGCCGCTGTATGCGATTGGTGGGGTGTGCCTGCTTTCGGCCGCCAACATGCTGTTCAACGTCCACGAGCATTATCGGGGTGCGGTCACCAGCGGCCTGGCGGCGGGCATGTTTTATCTCGCCGTCGCCGTCGTCGGCATCATCCTGGCCAACAGGCGGGACTCGATAGCCGCGAGGGAGCGGCTGTTCGAGGCGCAACGCGCGCAACGCGAACTCGACGAGATCAAGGGCAACCAGCGGCTCGCCAAGCGGATCCACGATTCGATAACGCAGGAGATCTCGGCCATCGCGATCCAGTCGTGGCAGTGGAAGGACGACGACACGATCCCGGAAGAGCCGAAGAAGGCTCTGGATGCCATCTACAAGGCCTCGCAATCCGCTCTCAACAACATGCACGAGGTCGTAGACGTCCTGAAACTCGACCAATCCGACGTGACGGAACCACAAGCGGAGAGCAATGACGATACTTCCCGTCCCGTCGACCTGAATCAGGCCGTCCGCGAACTGGTCGGCAAGGAGCAGCGGTCGATGGACGGGCTCGGCTACCGCGGCCGGTCGGCGGTCGGCCGTTACGATTCTGAGATTCCCGTAAGTGAGGACGAGGCGGCGATCGTCACGGACTGCATCCGGGAGCTGTACGCCAACATCATCAGGCACACCATTCCCGGAAAGGACACCTTCGCCCTGTCCGTCTCGATCGACGCCGAAAGGGTCACGCTGACCGAGACGAACACCATATCGCGTCCGC
Source organism: Bifidobacterium sp. ESL0800 (assembly GCF_029395355.1). Lineage (NCBI taxonomy): Bacteria > Bacillati > Actinomycetota > Actinomycetes > Bifidobacteriales > Bifidobacteriaceae > Bifidobacterium > Bifidobacterium sp. ESL0800. The sequence goes on along the minus strand of NZ_CP113913.1, from coordinate 135,743 downwards.
AGACCGGCGACATTCCGCTCGGCCATGTACGGCACGGCCTGGGCCTCAAAGCCCACCGGCGCGAGATCGAGGACGCCGGCGGCGTGGTACGCTCGCGGGCGGACGACGACGGCTGGTTCATCCATATCGAGATACCGCTGAAAGGAAGACAAAAAGACTGATACCGGCCTCCTTCCGGCTGCACAGCCGGTGACAGCGCCCTCATCTTCCAGCCGGCCGCAATCGCCCTCCCCCGCTGCATGTTCGTGCACTCTTTCCGCCTGCGACTGCACAAACGTGCAGCGCTTTCCGGTTTCCGGCCCCGGCAGCGGCCAGCCGACGTATCGTCATTCCAGTCCCCGCGATAAGGCGGGCAACGGGAAAGGAAAGACGATGACGGGTTTGCGGGTCAGCCATCTGACGAAACGTTACCGGGGCAACGACTTCGATTCGCTGCACGACGTCAGCTTCGAGGTCGGCAAAGGCGAGATCGTGGGGCTTGTCGGCAAGAACGGCGCGGGCAAGACCACGCTGATGAAGATGATCGCGAAGGCGCAGAGGCCCTCGTCCGGCAGCGTGTCCTACAACGGGGCCGACATCTTCGGCCAGGATCGCGTCCTGGAACCGTTCGGCATCATGATCGGCGCGATATTCCTGCCGTACCTGAGCGTCGAGGACAACCTGTCCTTCTACCTGAAACTGCACGGCAAATCCAGATACGAGCCGAACATCCGCCCCACCCTCGAACTGGTCGACCTGTGGAGGAAACGCGAGCGGAAGCCAAGCGGGTTCTCGTTCGGCATGAAGCAACGGCTCGCGCTGGCGATGTGCATGGTCGACGAGCCCGAATTCATGATCCTGGACGAGCCGTTCATCGGCCTGGACCCCGACGGGGTGCACGAACTCATCGGCGTGCTGAAACGCTGGGCGGCCGACCGCGACACCACGATCCTCATCTCGAGCCACCAGCTGGCGGAACTCGAGGCCATCTGCACACGCTACCTGTTCCTCGACAACGGCAGGCTCGCCCGCCAGCTCGCCGGGACCGGCAACGAGCTCACCGTCATCAGGCTCTCCCGGCCGCTGGACGACCCGCGGGACTTCAAAGGCATGCACCCGCAGGTCGCCGCCGTCTCCGCGGACGGTACCTCACTGAGCATCGACACCTCCAAAGGCCCATTGAACGGCGTGCTCTCGGAACTGACCCTCACCTGCGGCGTCGCCGGCATCACGGTCCAACACAACGGACTCGACACGCTTTTCGGAAAGGAACAACAATGACACGCCTCATCTTCAGGAACCTGCTGCGCACCAAGGAAGCCATCATATTCCTCTGCTTCAGCCTCTTCCCTATACTGCTGCCCATCGCCGCGCAGTTCAGCACGAAATTCATGCAGTTCAGCGGCGACAAAGGCTCGACCGACTGCCTCTCCTTCTTCGGGGCCGTGCTCAACGTCAACTACCAGACCATCCTGCCCATGATCGTGCTGATCTACCTGGTCGCCACGACCTTCTACACCGAGGCCCGGGAAGGCACCCTGTTCCTCTACAAGGACATCAGCAGGCGCAAGGTCTTCATGGCGAAGACGGCCGCGCTGGCCGGGGTGGTCGCCATATACGCCGTCCTGCTGTTCATTGTCAGCACGGCCGTCTATTACCTCTACATGACCGGCCAGCCCTACGCCTCGGGCACGTTCCTGCCCATCGACGCCGACACCGCCCAAAGCGCCGCGTTCGACATCATCGGCACCATATTCGCCATGCTGCTGTGCCTGCTGGTGGCGGCCCTGGTCTCCCAACGATTCGGCACGGGCATCACGATGCTCGTCTCCATCCTCTACATCCTGACCTCGCAAATCGCCCCGATGCTCGACACCCTGCGCTATTTTCTGCCCAACGCCTACAGCGCGCTGGTCGACACCCTCGGATTCACGCCCGCGATGGGCGCGGCGACAGCCCTGTTCATCATCTACAGCGCAATCCTGCTGGCATGGGGCAACCACGCCTACAAGACACTCGAATACTAGAACCACACAGACCGGCACGACGGAATCAACAGGCTATGACCTCCCCGCCCACGCCGGTAGGCGATGCCATAGCCGAAAGCTTCCATGAGCAGGCCGATGATGAGGTAGACGCCATCGTCAATCTTGTCATCCCAGCGCCGAAATCGTTGCTGCTACTGGCTTTTCGGCAAAACAAATGGGTTCCAAGCAGATGCTCGGAACCCATTTTGTAATGCGGATAAGGCGAGATTCGAACTCGCGGAGGATTTCTCCTCACACGCTTTCGAGGCGTGCTCCTTAGACCGCTCGGACACTTATCCATGTGCTGCGAAAACGCAACTTTTCTAGTATAAGGCAACGTGCCAACCGGCGCAACCGGGCGTGGCGCACTTAATCGAGCGTGCGGCGGGCGCGGATGGATCGCGCCCGGCCGGCAAGTTCGGAGTCCGGCGGGTAGGCAACGTGCTCCAACGTCAGACCGCAGGCAGCGATGGGGCCGGTCGAGCCTTCGCGTTCGGGTTTGGCCATCTTGTGCGCGAACCATTCGAGCGACTTGCGGTGCCGGCCGACCTGTACGCAGGCGTTGACCAGCGAACGCACCATATTGTGCGCGAAGGCGTCGGCCACGATGGTGAAACACACCAGCCCGGACTCAAGCGACGGCACGATGTAGTTCTGATTGGCTTCAGCCGTTGCCTGAAACGCCACCGGGGACGTCAATTCAGCCAATCGGACGGTTGAGTGATGATCCGATTCTTGGCCATCCATTGCTCCTGTCGCGTCCGCGGCCGCCGAATCCTCGGGTTTTGACGTGGATCCGAGGGCGGCGTCGCCAATTGCCGCAGTATCCAGTTCAGCCGAATCATGATAAGAACCGAGAGCATCACCATACATCCCTGTTACGGGCACACGCCGCCACACCGCCTGCTTGACCTCGCGGATGGTGGTGCCGCCGGGATTGGGGGTGGCAAAGGAGCCGAAATCATGCAGGCCGATAGTCATGGCCGCGGCCCGGTTCATCGCCTGAATGTCAAGCGTATCTTCGATATTCCAGACGAAACCGCGCAACCTCGGATCGGCCGATCTCAACCCATCCGAAATCCGATAGACATACGTACGTTGTAAAGCCGAGAAACGGGCGTCGAAGCCATCCGGTGCCACCGACACATGGTGCAGAGCGATATCGGCCGGCAACGCGTGCCTTAGGCGCCGTTCAAGGGCCACCGTAGCGGGAACATCCATATGTCCGACGCAACGCTGCAGGGTCTCTTCCGACACGTCAAGATGGCAGACTTGCTGCGCAGCATGCACTCCCGTATCGGTTCGGCCGGCAACCACCAATTGCAGTGATTCATCGGCTCCAGGCCGCGCCTCAAGCCGGCAATCGCGTTTTGCTCCGCCAGAAGCGGCATCACTTGGTTGAACCGTTCGCCCGGAGCGGCCTGACACATGCAGAATCTTACTGAGTGCCTCCTCAAGCTCCCCCTGCACGGTACGCAGGCCGGGCTGCTTCGCCCAACCGTGGAAGCCGCCGCCGTCGTATGCCAAGTCAATTCGTAGTCTCATCGTTGCCAGTATACGTGCCGCACCGTCTTGCGAACCCGGTACATCAGAACCAACAGCAAAAATACGCTGAATAGAAGAAAAATGTGACTAACTCTGTATCGTTCACGAACATGCAGAATAAATCACAAAAAGACCGACGAAAACGTGATTATCTCTGCAAATCCGCAAATATGCAGAATAAATCACAGAAAACAGGAGAAAACTGTGATTATCTCTGCATTGCGCCTGAACATGAAGAACAAATGACAGCATTAGACAAGCTGGAGAGCAAACCGTCATGATAGGGAGCGCACCATCGTACTAGACGAAAAGAAGGCCGGAGACTTGCATCTCCGACCTTCTTATGAAAAGAACTCAGTGAATCCTAACGACTCACTTCTCTTCCTTGTCAGCCTTCTTGGCTGCGGACTTCTTCGCAGGAGCCTTCTTGGCCTTCGCATCGGCGTCCTTGGCTTCGGTCTTCTTGACCTCGGCCTTGTCGGCGGCGACATCGGCGTTGACCTCAGTCTCCTTGGCCTCGGCCTCGTCGACAGCCTTGTCCGTCTTGGTCTCGGCGGCCTTAGCGGCGCTCTTCTGAGCCTTGGCTTCGGTCTCTTCAACCTGAGCCTTGTCGACGGCTGCCGCAGCGGAGGCTTCCGCTTCCTTGACCACGGACTGCTTGGCGCTGACCGGCTCGGTGACGAGCTCGATGATGGCGCGCGGCGCGTTGTTGCCCTTGGCCGCGGCGATCTTGACGATGCGGGTATAGCCACCCTCACGCTGCTTCATCTGCTCGGCGATCTCCGTGAAGAGCTTGTGCACGATGGACTTGTTGCGGATGACACGCATCACGCGACGGCGATGAGCGAGGTCGCCCTTCTTGGCGAAGGTGATCAGGCGCTCGGCCACCGGACGGAGGCGCTTGGCCTTCGGCAACGTGGTGACGATGCGGCCGTGCTCGAACAGGCTGGTGGCCATGTTCGCGAGCATCAAACGCTCATGAGCCGGGCTTGAAGCCAGGTGCGGCCCTTTTCTAGGTGTAGGCATTATTACTCCTTAACGCCCCGGTTTTACGCCGTTCAGGTGGGCATACGCCCGAACATCCGAACGGCACCGAAGCTTAAAATGAAGTTGGCTCTTACTCGTCTTCGGGCGAGAAGAAGGTGCCACCTTCAAGGTTGTTGGTATCGAAGCCCAGCGGAGAGGCCTTCAGCGAGAGACCCATGCTTTCGAGCTTCTCCTTGACCTCATCGATTGACTTCATACCGAAATTACGGATGTCGAGCAGATCCTGCTCGGTGTGGGACACCAATTCACCAACGGTGTGGATACCTTCACGCTTCAGGCAGTTATAGCTGCGCTGGGTGAGATTGAGTTCCTCGATCGGAATCGACATCTCCGGGTTGACTTCTTCTTCAACCGGAGCAGGGCCGACCTCGACGCCTTCCGCCTGCGTGTTGAGTTCACGGCACAGGCCGAAGAGCTCAACCAGGGTGGAACCGGCGGAGGCGACGGCATCGCGCGGCGAAATCGCCGGCTTGGTCTCCACATCGAGGATGAGCTTGTCGAAGTCCGTGCGCTGTTCGACACGGGTGGCCTCGACCTTGTAGCTCACCTTGAGCACCGGGGAGTAGATGGAATCGACCGGGATACGACCGATCTCATCGTTGTCCTGCTTGTTCATCTGCGCGGGGACATAGCCACGGCCGCGCTCGACGGTGAACTCGATCTCGAGTTCCCCATCTTCGGCGAGGGTGGCGATATGCATATCCGGGTTGGCGATGGTGACGCCGGCCGGAGGGGTGATATCCCCCGCGGTGGCCTCGCCCTTGCCGCTTTTACGCAGATACATGACAACCGGTTCGTCATATTCACTGGTAAGCACGATTCCCTTGATGTTCAGCAGGATTTCGGTGACATCCTCTTCGACGCCTGGCAGAGTGGTGAACTCGTGCAGGGCACCGGAGATACGCACGGAAGTGACTGCAGCCCCGGGAATGGAGCTCAACAGAGTACGACGCAACGAATTACCGAGCGTATAGCCGAATCCCGGCTCGAGCGGCTCGATGGTAAAACGAGAACGCTGCGGATTCAGTGATTCCTCAGTAAGTTGCGGACGCTGTGCAATAAGCACTGTGTTATCCTTTCAGCTTCTGACTGGTGGTGCACTCACTGGTCATAAGCGGGTTGGACGGATGGTTAAATGAAGTGCTTCAGACGCGGCGGCGCTTCGGAGGGCGCACACCGTTATGAGCCTGCGGGGTGACATCGGTGATCGAACCGACCTCAAGACCTGCGGACTGCAGGGAGCGGATGGCGGTTTCGCGACCGCTGCCCGGACCCTTGACGTAGACGTCAACCTTCTTGACGCCATGTTCCTGCGCCTTACGGGCGGCCGATTCAGCGGCCATGCCTGCGGCGTAGGGAGTGGACTTACGTGAGCCCTTGAAACCGACATCGCCACCGGAAGCCCAGGCCACGACTGCGCCCGAAGGATCCGTGATGGAGATGATGGTGTTATTGAAAGTGGACTTGATGTGCGCTTGGCCGACCGGTACCGACTTGCGGTCACGGCGACGGGGCTTGCGCGCGGCTTGCTTTGCAGCTGCCATTGATCCTCGTTTCCTTACTTACGAATGATTCCTACGTCACGAAGAGCCTGGAACGCACGCAACGAACTTGCGACGCCCCGTCCCTCTTCATAACTGCTTGAGGCCTTACTTGACGGCCTTCTTCTTTCCAGCGACGGTACGCTTCGGGCCCTTGCGGGTACGGGCGTTGGTCTTGGTGCGCTGACCGCGCACGGGCAGACCGTGACGATGGCGCTGGCCCTGATAGCAGTTGATCTGAATCTTGCGACGAATATCCGCATCGACTTCACGACGCAGATCGCCTTCAATCTTGTAGTTGGCCTCAAGATAGTCACGCAGCGTAATAAGCTGCTCGTCGCTCAGATCCTTGACGCGGGTATCCGGATTGACTCCGGTGGCGGCAAGCGTTTCCTTCGCGCGAGTACGGCCGACACCAAAGATATAGGTGAGGGCGATCTCGATGCGCTTCTCATTGGGGATGTCGACTCCGGCAAGACGTGCCATTGCGATTCCTTCTATGTTTCCGTAGGTTTGTACCAAGTCACCCGGTTTCCCGGCTCGGGCCTACGTACCCGGGGTTCAGCTTTTGGGCTGCGACTCAGTACCTTTTATCTGGTCGGAGGTTTTCCGCTCAGCCTTGACGCTGCTTGTGGCGCGGGTTGGAGCAGATCACCATGACGCGACCGTGACGACGGATCACGCGGCAATTCTCGCAGATCCTCTTCACACTAGGGCTGACCTTCATGGTTTTCCTTTTCTGTACCTTTACTTATAACGGTACGTAATACGGCCGCGGTTCAGGTCGTAAGGGCTCATTTCGAGGACCACACGGTCCTGCGGGAGGATGCGGATATAATTCTTGCGCATCTTGCCCGAAATGGTGGCCAGCACGATGTGCTTGTTTTCAAGTTCGACGCGAAACATCGCGTTCGGCAGTGCTTCCACTACCTGACCTTCAACTTCAATCACACCGTCTTTAGCCATGAGCCTCATTCCGTTCTTTGGCTGATATTACATGTATGGCGCATCCGAAAACACACCAACTTCTTACTATATCAAAAGAAGGGACCAAATGCGACACGGCGTGTTGCATTCAATCCCTTCTTGTGGTAGTGACGGATTTGTACGTTACGAGGTCAATTGCATATCAGGTAACGAACCGGTCTCCTACCGAAAATCTCCCTCAGTCCAGAGCTGCGAAGATGTTCTTGGAAATGTCGTCGATCTCGCCTTGCCCGTCGATGGAGACAAGGCAGCCGCGCGACTTGTAGGTGTCGAGCAGCGGAGCCGTCTCTTCGTCATAGGTCTTGAGCCTCTGGGCAATCGCCTCGGCGTTGTCGTCGGCACGGCCCTCTTCAGCGGCACGCTTGGCGATGCGAGCCATCAGGATGTCACGGTCGGCGTCGAGTGCCACGACCTTGTCAAGCGGGGTGCCGAGCTCTTCGAGCATCGTGTCGAGCGCCTCGACCTGGGCCGCGTTGCGGGGGTAGCCGTCGAGGATCCAACCGTTCTTGGCGTCGTCCATGGCGAGACGATCCTTGACGATTTTGTTGGTCAGTTCGTCGGGGACAAGCTTGCCCTTGTCGGTATAGCTCTTGGCTTCTTGGCCGAGCGGGGTGTTGTTCTTCATGTTGTAGCGGAAAATGTCGCCGGTGGAGATGTGCGGGATGCCATAGTGCTCGGCGATCAGCTTGGCTTGCGTTCCCTTGCCCACTCCTTGCGGGCCCATGATCAATAGACGCATATCAACATCCACTTTCTTTTTGTTGTCGTTATCAAAATGATGCCTGCCCGTATATCTACAGACAAGCATCATTTCATTATTGTTTAAACATTATCAACGCTCAGGCCAAGTGAGGTCACTCGGACTTATCGTCAGTGTCCTGATCGTCTTCGGAAGAAGCTGTGTCGGCGTCCTTGACCCCGGAATCGTCAGCCGCAGCGGTATTCTCGGTATTTACCGTCTCGGTACCGTCTTCCTCGGTAGCCTCGCTTTCGGTGCCTTCCAGGACCGCGGTCGTTGCCTCGGACTTCTTGGACGTACTGACATCCTCGCCCTCGACGTGATCGGTGTCTTCAAGCAGGAAGCCGGTGTACTGGAACTGCTCGGTCTGGGCCTTCGCCTGACGCAAGGTGTCGAGGCCGACGCCCGCGATAATCAGGATGGTCGTGCCACCGAACGGAAGCCGGTTGTTGAGCTTCAGCATCATGATGAGCATCGTAGGAATCAACGCGACGAAGAGCAGGTAGACGGCACCGACCGTGTTGAGCCTGTTCATCACATAGCTCAGGTAACGGCTGGTGGCACTGCCGGCACGGATGCCGGGGATGAAGCCACCGTACTGCTTCATGTTGTCCGCCGTCTCATCGGGGTTGAAGGTGATCGACGTATAGAAGAAGCAGAAGAACACGATCATCACAGCGTAGAGCGCGATGTACCAGATCGAGGTGGTGTTGGCCAGATTGGTGTTGATCCACTTGACCCACTTCTGGTCGGACTTGCCGAACTGCGCGATCAGTGTCGGAATCGCCAGAATCGAGGAGGCGAAAATCGGCGGGATAACACCGGACATATTGATCTTCAGCGGAAGATAGGTGGAAGAGCCACCGTACATCTTGCGGCCGATCATACGACGCGTGTACTGCACCGGGATACGGCGCTGGGCCAGCTCGACGAAATCGACGAAGATGAGAATGACGACCAAGACCGCGACAACGATGCCGAAGTAGATCCAATTGCCGTTCTTGCCGTTGGTGCCCCAGCCGATCTGCCAAAGCTGCGGCAGGAAGCCGGAGCAGATGGACATGAAGATCAAGACGGACATACCTTGGCCGATGCCCTTGTCGGTGATCAACTCGGCCATCCACATAATCAGGCCGGTGCCACCGGTCATGATGAGGACCATGACCACGAGGTTCCACACCGATCCGTCAGGAACGACCTGACCGCACTGGTAGTTGAACAGCGCACCGGAACGTGCAGTGACCAGAATGGTGGTGGACTGCAGAATCGCCAGGCCGATGGTGAGATAACGCGTATACTGCGTCAGCTTGGTCTCGCCGGACTGGCCTTCCTTGTGCAGCGCCTCGAAACGAGGAATGACCACACGCAGCAGCTGGATGACGATGGATGCCGTGATGTACGGCATCACGCCCAATGCAAAGATGGAGAGCTGGAGCATGGCGCCGCCGGAGAAGAGGTTGACCAACCCGACGAAGTTCTCCTGCGTGGTCTTCATTGTGCCGACGCACTGCTGCACTACCTTGTAGTCCACACCCGGAGTCGGGATGAACGAACCGATACGGTAGATGATAATGATGCCGAGCACGAAGAGGATCTTGTGGCGAAGTTCCTTCGTCTTCAGGGCCTGGATTAACGTCCTCACCTGGATTTCCTTCCCTATTCGGCACAACTGATGTACCGATGCAAACACACTAAATGATAATCCTAGCGTCAAGCATCTACCAAACGCCACTGATTACACGACAAAACCCATCATTCTCCATCAATCTTGGATTTCATGCCGTGTCGTAAACCAATAAAGTGGTCCTCCTCGCTGATTGCAAGGAGGACCAGATACAACGCGTTTCGAGCCTAAGCCGAAAAGCGCAAAGACATCCGAATTACTCTTCGGAAATAGAGCCGCCTGCAGCTTCGATCTTGGCACGAGCGGACTTGGAAGCCTTCACACCCTTGAGCGTGAACGCGACCTTGGTCTCGCCGTCGCCCAGGACCTTGACAGGGTATCCGGCGCGAACGGCACCGGCCTTGACCAAGTCCTCGACACTGACCTCTCCACCCTTCGGGAACAACTCGGAGAGAGCGGAGACGTTGACAACCTGGAACTCCTTCTTGAAGGGGCTCTTGAAGCCGCGCAGCTTCGGCAGGCGCATATACAGAGGCAGCTGGCCACCTTCGAAGCCAGGACGAACCTGATAACGCTTCAAAGTGCCCTTGGCGCCACGTCCCGAGGTCTTACCCTTGGAACCCTCACCACGACCCACGCGGATGCGGTTCTTCTTAGCACCCGGCGCAGGACGCAGATCGTGCATCTGCAAAATCGTGTTTTCTTCTTGTTCTGCCATATCAGGCCTCCTCAACCGTGACCAAGTGGCGAACCGCATTGATCAGACCGCGGGTTGCAGGAGTGTCCTCACGGACAACCGTCTGACCGATCTTGTGCAGGCCGAGCGTGCGAACGGTGTCGCGCTGGGCGGGCTTGCGGTTGACCAGACCTTTGGTAAGTGTGATCTTCAGATCTGCCATTACTCTTCACCGTCCTTGGATTGTGCGGCTTCGGCCTTGGCGTCCTCACGGGCCTTGCGGGCCGCTGCGATGCCTTCGGCGCGAGCACGAAGCAGGGTGTCGGGAGCGACTTGTTCAACGGTCAAGCCACGGCGTGCCGCGATCTCTTCCGGCTCCTCGAGCTGCTTCAGCGCATCCACGGTGGCGCGAACCACGTTGACCGCGGTGGCGCTGCCCATGGACTTGGTGAGAATATCGGAGATGCCAGCGCACTCCATGACGGCGCGAACGGCGCCACCGGCGATTACACCGGTGCCGGGAGCGGCGGGACGGAGCAGAACGGTGCCTGCGGCGTCATGGCCGATGACCGGGTGGGTCACGGTGCCACGGACACGCGGCACGCTGAACATGTGCTTCTTGGCGTCAAGCTGGCCCTTGGCGATGGCGGCAGGAACCTCACGGGACTTGCCATAGCCAACACCTACGGTGCCGTTGCCGTCTCCGACCACGACCAGAGCGGCGAAGCTCATGGAGCGGCCACCCTTACGGGTCTTGGAAACACGGTTGATGGTCACGACGCGATCGAGCAGCTCATCGCCACGATTTTCCTCGTGACGGCCGCGACGACCACCGCGACGGTCGTCACGACGACCCTCGCCACGTCCACCACGACGGCCACCACGGCGATCATCATTGCGACGATCGTCACGGCCACCGGCGGCACGCTGACCTTGCTTGCTATCGTTGGACGCCTGCGTGTTCTGATTTTCTTCAGTCACTTGGGTTTCCTTTTCGTTGTCGCTCACAGTGCAAGACCTCCCTGACGGGCGCCCTCAGCTACGGCTGCGACGCGACCATGATACTTGTTGCCGCCACGGTCGAAGACGACGGAGCTGATGCCCGCGTCCTTGGCCTTCTTGGCAATCAGCTCGCCGACCTTCTGTGCGGCTTCGGTCTTGGTGCCCTTGAACCCATCGAAATCATGGGTGATGGTGGACTCGCTGACCAAAGTGATGCCCTTGGTGTCGTCGACGATCTGAGCGACCATGTGACGATTCGAACGGGTGACGACCAGACGCGGACGCTCCGCGGTGCCGCGCAGGTGCTTGCGCAGACGAGCGTGACGACGAAGCCTTGCGACTTTCTTGCCTTTACCGAAAATCTTGACTGTCATATCACTTACCAGCCTTTCCAGCCTTGCGCAGGATGTGTTCGTCAGAGTACTTGATGCCCTTGCCCTTGTAGGGTTCCGGCTTGCGAAGCGCACGGATATTGGCCGCGGCCTGACCGACCGCCTGCTTGTCAATACCCTTGACGACCACCTGGTTGGCGTTCGGCAGCTCGAAGGTGATGCCCTCGGGCGGGTTGACGGTGATGGTGTGCGAATAGCCGAGCGAGAACTCGATGCCCTTGCCCTTCATCTGCGCACGATAACCGGTGCCGACGATGTCCAGCGTCTTGGTGAAACCAACGTGGACACCCTCGACCATCGAAGCGACGATGGAACGGGCCAGACCGTGGTCTGCACGGGTCTGCAGCTGGTCATCAGCCGGGTCGAAGTAAATGGTGTTGTCTTCGACGCGGGCGGTGATGCCGTCGGGAATAGTGTAGGAATCAGAACCCTTGGCGCCTTTGACGCTGAAGTTCTGTCCGTCGATCTTTACTTCCACGCCTGCCGGGATGGTGACGGGGAGCTTACCAATATGTGATGCCATGTTTAGCTCTCCTTCCTCACCATACGAAGGCGACGATCTCGCCGCCGATGCCCCGGTCGAGGCAATCTTTCTGGGTCAACAATCCTGCACTGGTCGAAATGATCGCGACACCCATGCCACCGAGTGGCATCGGCAGTGCGTCCGACTTTGCATAACGACGAAGGCCGGGCTTCGAGATGCGCTTGATACCCTGGATGGCACGTTCGCCATTCTGGCCGTACTTCAGCGTGATCTCAAGATTCTGGCCGACGCGAGCATCCGTGGCGGTGAAGTCTTTGATATAGCCTTCACGCTTGAGGATCTCGGCGATCGCCGCCTTGAACTTGGAGTACGGCATGGAAACGGTCTCATGCTTCGCCGCACTCGCATTACGCAGACGCGTAAGCATGTCTGCGATTGGATCTGTCATTGTCATGTGGGCTAACGCCCTTTCTCGCCGTGGTTTCCTCCGCCGGAGCAGGTATTTGCAACCTGCTCCGGCCGAGGACCTTCAGCGTCGATGTTTACCAACTGGACTTCGTAACTCCGGGCAGCTCGCCGCGGTGCGCCTTCTCGCGAAGGCAGATGCGGCACAGGCCGAACTTGCGATATACGGAGTGGGGACGGCCGCAAACCTGGCAGCGCGTATAGCCGCGTACCTTGAACTTTGGTTTGGCAGCAGCCTTATTTCTAAGAGCGGTTTTTGCCATTTCAGTTCTCCTTGAAGGGGAAGCCAAGGTGCTTGAGCAGAGCCCGAGCTTCCTTGTCATCCTTGGTGCTGGTCACCACGGTGATATCCATACCACGCTGATGATCGATCGCGTCAGGATCGATCTCGTGGAACATGGACTGCTCGGTGAGACCGAAGTTGTAGTTGCCTTGGCCATCGAATTGACGATCGCTGATACCGCGGAAATCGCGGATACGCGGCAGAGCCAGAACGAGCAGCCGGTCGAGGAACTCCCACATGCGGTCGCCGCGAAGCGTCACGTATGCACCGATGGCCTGACCTTCACGCAGATGGAACTGTGCGACGGACTTCTTGGCCTTGGTGATCTTCGGCTTCTGGCCGGTGATGGCGGTGAGGTCCTTGACGGCGCCTTCGATGAGCTTGGAGTCGCGGGCCGCAGCGCCGACGCCCATGGAGACGACGACCTTCTTGACCTTGGCGACCTGCATCGGGTTGGAATACTTGAATTCCTTCTCGAGCTCAGGCACGATCTTATCGATATACTGCTGCTTCAGGCGCGGTGTTGCCGGCGCTTCGACTGTTGTATCGCTCATGCCAGCTCCTTTCCTGATTTCTTGGCGATGCGGGTACGCACGGTCTTGACCTTGCCGTCAACGGCCTTGGTCTCCACCTTGACGCCCACGCGGGTCGGTTCCTTGGTCTCCGGGTCGATGACCATCACATTGGAGCGATGAATCGGGGCCTCAACGGAGACGATGCCGGACTGCTGACCCTGCTGGGTGGCGCGCACATGCTTCTTGACGATCTGCACACCCTCGACGATCAGACGATCGTTGGGCAGTACCTTGCTGACCTTGCCCTCTTTGCCGCGATCCTTGCCGCGGATGACCTTGACCTGATCGCCGGTCTTGATCTTGGCTACCATCTCAGATCACCTCCGGGGCGAGGGACACGATCTTCATGAAGCGCTTGTCGCGCAGTTCACGGCCGACCGGTCCGAAGATACGAGTGCCCTTGGGCTCATGGCCGGAGCCAAGAATAACCGCAGCGTTCTCGTCGAACTTGATGTATGAGCCGTCTTTACGACGATGCTCTTTTACTGTGCGGACGACAACGGCCTTGACCACGTCGCCCTTCTTGACCGACCCGCCAGGGATCGCGTCCTTGACGGAGGCGACGATGACGTCGCCGATGCCGGCATAGCGTCGCTTCGATCCGCCGAGCACTCGGATGGCCAAGATCTCCTTGGCACCCGTGTTGTCGGCGACATGAAGCCGCGTTTCCTGCTGAATCATTGATTCTCCTTAGCCGCGCTGGTTCTCCCCTGCCACCCGTGAAGGTGAGCAGCGGAGCCTTGCCGAACTTATTACTTGGCGCGTTCGACGATGGAGTCGAGACGCCAACGCTTGGTCTTGCTCAAAGGCCGAGTCTCCATGATACGCACGAAGTCGCCGTTGTGGGCGTCATTGTGCTCGTCATGAACCTTGACCTTACGAGTGGAACGAACGACCTTGCCGTAGAGCGGGTGGGTCGAACGCTGCTCGAGCTCGACGGTGATGGTCTTGTCCATTGCGTCGGACACGACGTAACCGCTACGAGTCTTACGGAAGTTGCGCTCTTGCTTTTCAGCCATGCTTACTTCTCCTCAGTCTTCGTGTCGCCCGACTCAGGCTCTTCGCTGATGCCGAGTTCACGCTCGCGCAGGACGGTGTACATCCTGGCGATGTCGTGCTTCACGGCCTTGAGCCTAGCGGAGTTGTCAAGCTGACCAGTGGCGTTCTGGAAGCGCAGGTTGAAGAGCTCTTCCTTGGACTTCTTGAGGAAGCCCTCGATTTCGTCATTGGTCTTCTCGTTGAGATTCTTGATGCTGTAGTCTGCTGTTCCGACTGCCATCAGAGATCACCGCCTTCACGTGCGATAATGCGGCACTTCATCGGCAGCTTGTCGATAGCACGGCGAAGGGCTTCCTTCGCGGTCGCTTCCTCGACGCCACCGATTTCGAACATCACGCGTCCGGGATGCACGTTGGCGATCCAGGACTCCGGGGTGCCCTTGCCGGAACCCATTCGGCTTCCGAGCGCGTGCTTGGTCAAAGGACGATCAGGGAAGATCGTGATCCACACACGACCGCCACGCTTGATGTAGCGGGTCATGGCGATACGAGCAGCCTCGATCTGACGGTTGGAGATATAGGCAGGGGCCAAAGCCTGAATGCCATAATCGCCGAACGCGATCTCGTTGCCGCCCTTGGACATGCCGCGACGCTTCGGACGCTGCTGTTTACGGTACTTAGTCCTCTTTGGGATAAGCATATCTGCTCACTCCTTTGCTTCCGAGGCGGCAGGCGCTGCGGCTGCTGCGGGCTCGGCGGCCGGGGCCGCGGCCTGCGGGGCCTTGGCTTCTGGCTTGGAACCACGAGCGCCGGACGGACGAGAACCACGGCGCGGGCGACGATCGCCGCCACGGCGTCCACGGTTGTTATCCTGCTGGGCCTGCTGCTCATCGAACTGACGTTCAGTCATGTCGCCCTTATAGATCCAGACCTTCACGCCGATACGGCCATAGGTCGTACGGGCTTCGAAGAAGCCGTAATCAATGAGAGCGCGAAGGGTCTGCAGCGGAACGCGACCCTCACGATAGAACTCGGAACGGCTCATCTCGGCGCCTCCAAGGCGGCCGGAGAGCTTGATGCGGATACCCTTGGCGCCAGCGCGCATCGCGTCCTGCTGAGCCTTGCGCATGGCACGACGGAACGTGACACGGTTGGTCAGCTGCTCGGCGATGGACTGAGCGACAAGCTGGGCGTCGATAGAGGCGTTCTTGACCTCGAAGATGTTGAGCTGAACCTGCTTGCCCGTGATCTTCTCGAGCTTGGCGCGAACGCGCTCGGCTTCGGCTCCGCGACGACCGATGACAATGCCCGGACGAGCGGTGTGGATGTCCACGCGCACGCGGTCACGGGTACGCTCGATGACGATACGGGACACGCCCGCACGCTCGAGGTCCTTGTTCATGGCCTTGCGAATCTTGTCGTCCTCGAGGACGAAGTCGCTGTAACGCTCACCAGGCTTGTTGGAATCGGAGAACCACTTGGAACGGTGGTCTTCAGTGATACCCAGGCGGTAGCCTAACGGATTGATCTTCTGACCCATCTTTAGCGGGCTCCTTCCTTGCTGGCGACAACGACGGTGATGTGGCTGGTGCGCTTGTTGATGCGTCCGGCGCGGCCCTGTGCACGAGCGCGGAAACGCTTGAGCGTCACGCCTTCGTCCACATAGGTCTCTTTCACATACATATCGTTCTCACGGAACGCCTCGCCGGCCTTATCGGCCTTGACGCGTGCGTTCGCAGTGGCGCTGCGCAGAACCTTGAGCACTGGCTCGGAGGCATCCTGCGGTGCGAATTTCAGAATGGTGACGGCTTCGCTCACTTTTTTGCCTCGGATGAGGTCGACCATGCGGCGAGCCTTGCGCGGCGTCACACGGACGTGACGTGCGATTGCTTTAGCTTCCATAATCTTTCTCTTCCTTTAGCGACGAGCTTTTTTGTCGTCATGAACATGACCACGGAACGTCTTCGTCGGTGCGAATTCACCGAGCTTGTGGCCCACCATGGACTCGGTCACGAAGACCGGAACATGCTTGCGACCATCATGCACAGCGAAGGTGTGACCGATGAAGTCCGGAGTGATCATCGAACGGCGCGACCACGTCTTGATGACGTTCTTCGTGCCCTTCTCGTTCTGTTCGTCGACTTTCTTCTGTAAATGGGCGTCGACGAAGGGGCCCTTCTTGATGCTACGTGACATCTATTCGACGCTCCTTACTTACGGTTCTTGCCATTGGGACGACGACGAACAATCATCTTGTTCGAAGCCTTCTTCGGACGGCGAGTACGAACTTCGCCCTTGCCCCACGGCGACACAGGCGGCTTGCCACCGCGAGTGGTACCACCATGCGGGTGGTCGACCGGGTTCATGGACTCACCACGGGTGATCGGGCGACGACCCATCCAACGAGCGCGACCGGCCTTGCCGAGCTGCACGTTGGCATGATCGGAATTGCCGACCTCACCGATGGTGGCGCGGCAGCGGGCGTCGACGTTGCGGATTTCTCCGGACGGCATACGCAGCTGGGCGTAAGCACCGTCCTTGGCGACGAGCTGAACGCCTGCACCAGCGGAACGCGCGATCTTGGCGCCGCCCAAGGGGCGGAGCTCGATAGCGTGGACGATCGTACCGGTCGGGATGTTGCGCAGCGGCAGATTGTTGCCAGGCTTGATATCGGCATTCTCGCCGGTCTCGATGACGTCACCCTGCTTGATGCCCTTGGGCGCTACGATATAGCGCTTCTCGCCATCTGCATAATGCAGGAGGGCGATACGGGCGGAACGGTTCGGATCATATTCGATCTCAGCAACACGCGCGGGAACGCCGTCCTTGTCCCACCTCTTGAAATCGATGAGACGATACTGACGCTTGTGGCCGCCGCCGCGATGGCGCGAGGTCACACGGCCGTATGAGTTACGACCGCCAGTACTGTTGAGTTTGCGTACCAGCGACTTCTCAGGCGTGGAGCGCGTGAGGTCGGAGAAATCCGACACAGACGCACCACGACGGCCCGGAGTCGTCGGCTTATAAACGCGGATAGCCATAATGAGTTCTTCCTTTGACTTTTTCGGCTATTGCTTCAGTTGCCGAAGATGTCGATCGACTGGCCCTCGGCAACAGTCACAATCGCGCGCTTTTCATTGACGCGGCGACCGAAACCGGTGCGGGTGCGCTGGCGCTTGCCGGCGCGGTTGAGGGTGTTGACGTTCGTCACCTTAACATTGAAGATTTTTTCGATGGCCTGCTTGATCTGAACCTTGTTGGCATCAGGAGCGACCACGAAAGTGTACTGACCACGGTCACCGGCGGCATAGCTCTTTTCGGAGACTACCGGCTTGATGATGACATCGTGGGCTGGGTTGTGAATAGCTACCATATCGTTCAGGCCTCCTTGGGCTCAGTCTTGGCAGCGACGAAGGCATCAAAGCCCTCTTTGCTGAAGACGACATACTGAGCGGTAACCACATCGTAGGTGTTGAGCTGATCTGCGAAGAGCACATGCACCGTCGGGATGTTGCGAACGGAAAGCCACTCGTTGACGTTGTCACGCGAAAGCACGACAGTGGTGAACTCGTTTTGGCTTACCGGGGTCAGCGCGGCGATGGCGGCTTTGGTGGACGGAGTGTCCTTGATACCAAAGTCGACAACAGCGACGTGACCGGCGTTCGCACGGTTGGAAAGCACATAGCGCAGTGCGCCGGCCTTCATCTTCTTGGGAGTGCGCTGGGAGTAATCGCGCGGCACCGGGCCGTGAGCGATACCACCATGGACCCACTGAGGAGCGCGGATCGAGCCCTGACGAGCGCGACCGGTGCCCTTCTGCTTCCACGGCTTCTTGCCGCCGCCGGAGACGTCGCCACGGCTCTTGACCGCGTGCGTGCCCTGACGAGCAGCGGCGAGCTGAGCGATGACAACCTGATGAATCAGCGGAACGTGAGCCTCGACCTCTTCATTGGAGATGCCGAAGATCTCGACCGGCGCTTCGACGGTGCCGGCGGACTTGCCCTTGGCGTCGGTGACATTGAGTGTTACTTTTGCCATGATTTATCAGGCTCCCTTCACAGCCGAACGAAGCAGGACGATGCCACCCTTGGGCCCTGGAAGAGCGCCCTTGATGGCGATGACGCCGTTCTCCACGTCGGAGGAAACGACCTCAAGGTTCTGCACGGTGGAAGTGACATGGCCCATACGACCGGCCATACGCTTGCCCTTCAGGATACGGCTCGGAGTCGCGCATGCACCGACTGAGCCGGGGCGGCGTTCGTTCTTGTGAGAGCCGTGAGTACGACGATAGGACTTGAAGCCCCAACGCTTGATGGTTCCGGCGAAGCCCTTGCCCTTGGTCGTACCGGTGACGTCCACTTCCGAACCATCGGCGAACAAGTCGGCGGTCAGTTCCTGACCGGGCTTGAACTCGTCGACGTTGTCCGTACGGACCTCGACCAGATGACGACGCGGGGTAACGCCCGCCTTCGCGAAATGACCAGCCATGGGCTTGGTCACCTTGGTGGGATCAATCTGGCCGTAGCCGAGCTGAACGGCCTTGTAGCCGTCGCTCTCTTCGGTCTTGACGCAAGTGACCACGTTCGTGGACACATCAACGAGCGTCACGGGAACGAAGAAACCCTGCTCGTCCCAAACCTGCGACATACCGAGCTTGCGGCCCAGCAGCGCAGAACGATTTGCTTTCTGCAACGACATGCTTCTCCCCTCCTTTACAGCTTGATCTCGATATTGACATCCGCAGGCAAATCGATGTGCATCAATGAATCCACGGCCTTGGGGGTCGGGTCCACGATGTCGATGAGGCGCTTATGAGTGCGCATCTCGAAATGCTCGCGAGAATCCTTGTATTTATGAGGAGAACGAATTACCACAAAGACGTTCTTCTCAGTAGGCAGAGGAACCGGGCCCACCACAGTGGCACCCGCGTTCGTGACCGTTTCGACGATTTTCTTCGCCGATTGGTCGATGACCTCATGGTCATAGGACTTAAGCCTGATGCGGATTTTCTGTCCCGCCATTGCCGTCCGCCCTTTCTAGCGATTGTTGACATTACCAACCTATTCAGGGACACCGGCGCGTACGACCCCCGGGAAATCCCGTGGCCTAACCACATCAGTGTGCAGCACTACAGCGCCTTCGAGAGGACGGCACCGGGCTGCACTCGCTCTTTTTCTTACAATTTGCGAGCCCAAAACAGGCAACTGTTCTATTAAAGCATCGGGGGGCTACTAGAAAAATTCGGGCGTGTCGGCGATATTGCCCGTTTTTGCGCGGCTTTTGGCGCTAATCTTACTTTCGATTCTGACCGCCGCAGCCATTCCCCCATCGCCAAAGGACGGGGATGCCATGAATCCTTTCACATCCTCGCAATGCTCGATCAGTTCCGGGTTGCTTTTCACCGTTGCTTCGAATAATGACAAACGATGCATACCTGTTTTCTCAAAGCCTAAAAGCGCCCCTTCAAGATGATCTTGATACAAATCACGGTGCTTGCCGATCAGGTATCGCAGCAATTCCAAACGTGAATTCATGCTCACGATATTCGAAGAAGCGGGGGCCGTACGATAACGAATCAACGGTTTTTCGACCATCGCGACGCGGCTGGGTCGTTCGTCTTGCGCCAACGTCTCAAACAACGACAGGTAGCAATCCCAATCCTCGAACCCCTTGCGCATGCTTTCGTCGTAGCCTCCGCTTCGCCGCAAAGCCGAGACACGGAACATGCAGGTCGCCGGTGCGGCATTACGGCACAGGAACTTCTCTACCTCTCCACCGCTGGGCCTCACCGTGGCGCCCAGCACTCCGAACGTGCGCATCCACGACGAGGCCGCGAATACTCGCTCGTCCGCCATCAGCTCGGTCCGCGTCGCCTCGATATACTCCGGTTCCAAGCAGTCATCGCCGTCAAGCACCACTACCAACGGCGTAGAAACCCGTTTGATACCGGTGTTGCGGGCGGCGCTCGGGCCTCCGTTGCGGGCCCGATGCACGACTTCGAGCGCGGGCCTATGAGCCAATACGGCCAACGTCTTCTGCGTTTCCTCGTCATCCGAAGCGTCATCGACCACGATGACACGGGCCGGCGGGCACGTCTGGGCACAGGCGGATTCGACACTCTGCTGGATCGAGCCCGCCTGATTGAAGCAGGTGATCACCACCGTCACGTCGTTCGCCGTATCGTTCATATATCTATTCTACGTATTCGTGTGCATGCGCTCCCACCTTATTCGCCCGACTTCATAAATTTGCTTTCCGGCACTGGCCAACCTGTCCCTCCCATTCACTCGGCAATAACGCGAATATCGTCTGAGATCATGGAGTATGCCGTTGACGCAGGGGTTCACGCAACGACGCACGCCGCATGTTTGCTACCGGTACCGCCTCCATCCACTTTTGCCAATTTCTTTGCCAAATGTAAGATACATACGGGAGGCGGCCATGCCGAAAGCAACCACAGCTTCGATCAAAACGCAGAACCTGCACGCGGTTACGGCGCATATCTATACGCATAGCGGCGTGACCAAGCAGAACCTGCAGCAAACGCTGGGGCTGAGCCTGCCCACCATCAGCCAGAACCTGCAAAGCCTTGAACGCAACGGGCTGATCGCCAAAGGCGAGACCCTGGATTCCACGGGCGGGCGCAGGGCGCGCACCTACGTTTTCAAGCCTCAGACACGTTGCGCAATCGGCGTGGGAACGACGAGCGACCAAGTCACGCTTTGCGCGGTAGACCTCAAAGGCAATGTCATCGCCGAAGAACGCCATGACGCCACGTTTAGCGCCGCCCCACGATTCATCGCAGATCTCGGAGGGAAAATATCGCGGTTCGCCGCCGACCTCGAAGGCCGAGGATCGCACGTACTGGGCGCGGCATTCGCCATCAAAGGGCTTATCTCCGAGGACGGCAGCGAAGTCATCTACGGCAACATCATGAACAACACCGGTCTTCAGGTCAAAGCGCTCGAGACGGCGACGGGACTCAGGTGCGCACTGATCCACGACTCCATGGCTTCGGCGTCGGCTGAATTATGGTTTGATAAAACTTTGCAAGACGCAATATGCCTGTATCTGGGTCAACGGCCAGGCGGCGCCGTCATCGTCGACGGATCGATCAGCCTCGGCCCGAACCGGCGCAACGGCACCATCGAGCATATGACGCTCGTGCCCGACGGCCTGCCCTGCTACTGCGGCAACAAGGGGTGCATGGACCCTTACTGCTCCACGGAATTCCTGACTTCGCGCGGCAAAGAACACCTTGACGAATTCTTCGAACACGTCCGCTCCGGAGACAAGGAAGCCCGTCGACGCTTCGACACGTGGCTGGGCTATCTCGCGCAGACCATCAACAACGTGCGCAACGTCCTCGCCTGCGACATCATCATCGGCGGCACCGTGACGCAATATCTTGAAACGCAGGATTTCGAGCGGCTCAAGGCCAAATGCGACAGGCTCAACACCTTCCAATCGGATACCTACGAGATCCGCAAGAGCATCTGCGGGCAGAATCAGGAAATCGTGGGGGCCGCGCTGCACTATATCGCCCCATATGTAGAGGCAATCTGCAGATAACGGTTCTCCCCCCCTGCTTTACAGCCGCCGGCTCCATCATCTATGCATCGGGCGAGTGAGCCGTTTCGTGATTGCTTCTGCACTCCGGCCCTTCATACAGCGATAATCACACTTTGACGCTGATTTCTGTGATTATCTCTGTAGATGCAACGAAAATGCGAGGAAAATCAGGATTTCAAACGGATTTCACTGATTTTCCTCGCATGCTTGTGCATTAAGCAGTCAGTTAGACTCAGACGATCTGGCAGAACTCGATGGTCTCGCGGTTCGGGCCGTAGACGTTGAAGAAGCGGATGCCGTTGTCCCAGAACGTCGGAATGGACTGGATCTCCTTGTCTTTGAGCTCAAGTCCGAGCGCCTTGGCGTTTTCGAACGCGGCCTCGATATCCGGGGTATCCAACGCCCAGTGGTTGATGGCGCCGTCCTTCATCGCCACCGGATCACCTTCCCAAGTCTCGATGGTCAGGTGGCCGTAACGCAGGAAGGCGCAACGGTTCTTGCCGTTCGGGAAGAGACCGGCAAGCTCGAAACCGAGCTTCTTGGTATAGAACTCGATGGTCTCGTCCAAATCCTTGGCGGGCATACCGGAATGCTGGAAATCTGTGGTGAAATCAGACATTGGCTTCATAATGAACTCCTTTGTAATGCTTTATGTACTGTAGCGGAGGTCGTTTTATGCGGCTGGCGGCAACCCTATTGACGACCTTCCGAAAACCTGTATCCCCTTCGGACGACTCGTGTCAGCGAAGGAAAGACACGTGGCTCGAAATTATCTACTTGCCGACCTTGACCACGGCCTTGGAAACGCCCTCGATCTTGCCGTCGAGGAAGTCCTGCACATCTTCGAGCTTGAATTCGTGGCTGATCAGCGGGTCGACGTCGACCTTGCCGCTTTCCAGCAGGCTGATGGCGTCTTTGAAAGTCAGCGGGTTGATGAAGGAGCCCTGGATGGTCAGCTGCTTCTTGTAGATGTCATACGTGTTCATCTCGAAGCTCGCCTCTTGCGCTCCGACGCCGAACATGAGCACCTGAGCGCCCTTCTTGGTGGCCAGAACCGCGCTATGCTGCGTCTGCGGAAGACCGACGGCCTCGATGACGATGTCATATTCGTTCTCGGGAATCGAAACCTTGTTGGTGTTGAAGATGTTCTTGACGTTGAAGAGCCGCTGATTGAGCTCGAGCTTTTCGTCGAACAGGCCGGCGAAATCGACCTGATGGATGCCGTAGGCCTGCAGGATCTGGACGAACAGCTGGCCCATGAAGCCGTCGCCGATCACCAGCGCCTTCTGATAGGGATGGATGTCGAGCAGATCAACGCCGTGCACCGCGCAGGAAATCGGCTCGATGGTCGCCGCGTCCTTGAGACTGACGGCATCCGGCAACTTGTAGACCACCGTCGCGGGAGCGGTGAACTGCTCTTCGAGGCCGCCGTCGCGCGTGACGCCGACAGCGCTCAGCGAATCGCAGAGCTCAGGGCGCTGGGTCAGGCAGTATTCACACTGGCCGCAGTAGATGTTCGGGTCGACGGCCACGCGGTCTCCCGGCTTGACGTTGGTAACACCTTCACCAATGGCCTCGACCACGCCGGAATTTTCGTGACCCAGCACAATCGGCGGTACGGCGGAAGCTGAACCCGGGCGTCCGGCATACAGATCGTGGTCGGTGCCGCATACGCCCGCATACGCGGTATTGATCAGCACCTCGCCCGCCTTGAGCGCGGGAGTCGGCCGATCCTCGATCTCGAATTGCTTCACACCGGTTAATACAAGCGCCTTCATGGCTGTTCCTTTCGCATGTTTTACTGCTTGATTTGCACCCGCCCGCCGCTGAGTTCTGCGTTGATTCTCAACGAAAGTCGACATCGGCTTGGCGCCGCAACAAGGTCACTATAGCTCTTGAAAATAAGTTATGCAAATCGACTTTCTAAAAGTTTTGCGGTCTGTTACCTATTGGGCTATCCACGTTATATGTCTGCTCTCGTATCAGTGCGAGCAGAATCAACAAAATCAACACTGAATATTGATTTTGCTCGCATGTCCGATTGAGCATGCGATGAAAATCAAGAAAATGTATCCAGAAAGCTGATTTTCATCGCATGTACACTTTTCCGACGGACGTCATATGCGACGGGACCAGCAAAGAATCGTCCGAATACAAGAAATCCCTCCGCAACCAATCGGCTGGGAGGGATTTCGTAACAGCTTGAAAGCGAAAATCAACGCTTCGAGAACTGAGGCGCGCGACGTGCCTTGTGCAGACCTGCCTTCTTGCGCTCCACGACGCGGGCGTCGCGGGTGAGGAAGCCGGCCTTCTTCAACGCGGCGCGGTTGGCGTCGCGGTCGATGGCGTTCAACGCACGGGCAACGCCGAGGCGGATGGCGCCGGCCTGACCGGTGATGCCGCCGCCCTCGACGAGGACGATGACATCGAACTTGTTCTCAAGCTTCAGCAGAACGATCGGGGAGTTGACCTCACGCTGCTGCAGACGGGAGGGGAAGAACTCCTCCAGGGTGCGGCCGTTGATGGTCCACTTGCCGGACCCGGGAACCAAGCGCACGCGGGCGATGGCTTCCTTACGACGACCCGTGCCGTAGCCCGGGGCGATCGTGGAAGCACCGGTGCCAGCACCGGCGTTGGTTTCAGTGGTGAATGATGTAAGTTCCTCTTCGGTCTCTTGAGCCGCGGAGTTATTGGTTTCTTCAGCCATGATTCGTTATCTCCTCTCGGTTCACTTGGCCTGCTGCGAAACCGCAGCGATCTCAATCGGCTGGGGCTTCTGTGGGGTGTGCGGGTGATCGGGACCAGCGAAAACGTGGAGACGATCGAGCTCGACCTTGGACAGACGGTTCTTCGGCATCATGCCCTTGACTGCTTCGCGGATGATGCGCTCAGGATTGTGCTTCAAGAGATCGGCGTAGCTGTCGGCGCGAAGGCCGCCGGGACGACCGGAGTGCGCATAGAGCACCTTGTCCATCTTCTTACCAGTCAACGCGATCTTTTCGGCGTTGATGATGATCACGTGATCGCCCAAATCGGCGTTGGGAGCGAAGGTCGGCTTGTTCTTGCCGCGCAGCAAAAGCGCTGCCCTGGTCGCAAGCTTGCCCAGCACCACGTCGGTGGCGTCAATGATGTACCAGTCGTGAGTCAGATCAGCTGGCTTCGGTGTGAAAGTTTTCACGAGTGTACCTTTTCTTTATATTGTGTTCCCGGCCAAATCGGCAAAACCTTGACGATGATGCCTTTCCGACCGCTTTATCCGTGGGCTCCCTGAAAGTCCTAGTGCGAGTGGGAAAGCGCTTTGAAGGACCCCTCTAGGGAAACACAACAACTCACCATTGTACCTACTCCCCTGACTAAGCGCAACACGACATCGCCGTTCAAGGTCACGCAGCAGATACCCGATGAACAACTCCTTCCACAACGACGCTCTCATCGCCAGGCAGTCCGTCCCATTATCCCGCTGCCAACAAGACGATACTGCCGGCAAATGTGCCGTTCATCGACCGGAAATACAGCAAAACCAGCAGGATCGACCGGTTGGCAGCGCGATTGTTTGTTGGCAGCAGAAGTTCTCAGCCAAGGCGACTGGCGGCGGCGTGCTGCACATCGGTGGAAACGTCCTGCGCAAGCCGGCCCAAAGTAGCCTGCGAACAGTTGGGATTGAGCGCGACGGCACGACGGACCATCGCCGAAAGGATCGATGGCGCCTTCGGTTCGGATTCGACGCCCAGTTTGCTTAGAAAATCAAGCGTATCGGCTGTGGTTTCCGGGTTTTCGGCACCCTCGAGACGCATCTTCCACGAAGTCTGCGGGTTGTGCAGCGCGGCCTCCCGCACCTCAATGACCCTGTCTTTGGTAAGCCTGCCGACCAGCCAGTTCTTGTCGTCCGCGTTGGAGGCGACGGCCTTGCGCACCTCATCGTTCTCGTCCTCGGAAAGCTTGACTAGGATGTTCGGGAAGGGCATGGTCGAGGCCAGAAAAATACGGTCCTCCACAGGGGTGTGCTCATTGCCGGCCACCGCCTCTAGCAATGCAGTCGCACGCGAGAAAGCAGCCTGATCGGACCTGTCGGGCAACGGCTTGCGAGCAGCCGCGCTCAATTCGGCGGAATCCTCAGTATGTCGAAGCTCCTCGTAGGTGTCGGTCAGCGGCTCAAACTCAGCGTCGGCGACGGCCGAATCGCCGTCGGAACCAGCGGCCGCGGCGGTGGAATCATCGGAATCCTCGACAGACCCATTGTCTTCAGCGCTATCAGAAGCATCGGAGGCAGAAACCGAAACGCCGTCTTCCGCACCCGAAGGAGCGCAGGCATCCCTTTGGGCGGCATCCGCATCCGACGTATCTTCTGGCACGACGTTTTGATTCTCGTTCGTTTCGCCCTGTTCCGTTTCACTCATATCCCCAGCTTAACGCGAACGGGAGAACCGTGGTCAAGACAACAGCGAAGCGCCCACGACCGAAAACGCAATACGCATCAGAGACGCAACAACCTCGCCTGGGCGTTGAACGCCTCACGAACGCGCGTCTCGAAATCCCCCGCGTTCGCCGACGGAACAGCGAGATGTATGGTGACGCGATCGGTGAATTCCCTGCCTTCCTCATTGCCTCCAACTTGCGCAAGCAACTGCTCGAAACGGCCCAGCCAAGAGTATTGAAGCACCACGCGATAATGCCGCATCGGCACGATCCGCTCGACATCGGCCGCCTTTACCGCCATCGAAGCGGCCGTGGAATAGGCACGGATCAGTCCGCCGGAACCGAGAAGTATCCCGCCGAAATATCGGGTGACGGTGATGACGCAATCAGTGAGCCTGCCCATGCGAATCACGTCAAGGATCGGCTTGCCCGCAGTGCCGCTCGGTTCGCCGTCATCGCTCATCCGCTCTTTGGCCGCCCCAAGAGCGGCGCCGTAAATCGCCGCGAAGGCGACGTGACGGGCTTTCGGATTTCGGTCTCGTACGGATTGAACGAACGCGAGCGCCTCGTCCATGGTCTTGATATGACAGGCGTCACCGATGAATTCGGACTTCTTCTCGATAAACGAAGCCTGCGCGGACGTGCCGGTATTGGTAATCGTGGAGAATCCATCGATAATGTCGTTTCGCTCGCTGCCCATCAGCCCCCCGTTCTTCGATAACCGTATCGATAGTCCCACTCTACTTTCGGCTACAGGCACAATATCTTGATTCCCGTGATTACGGCAGTTCCGAACAGCGAAAACGGCGAATGAACGCCTATTGATATGATGTATCCCACACTTGAGAAAAAATGCTCGATTGTGAAAGTTTATATCAGAATGTAATAAACTTGGATATTTGAATCGGTTCTCGGACTCTGTCTGTTAGACTGCGACTAAGGAGCAAGGGACAAGGACGTTCCTGCGCTCCCCATACGAACCGTGCAGGCTATACGAACTATACCAGCCAACCATATGGGCTATCCGGACAATGGACACAACGCCTGCCGTCAGCGTACGCGGCCCTATACTGACTGTATGCGAATCACCACCGAACGACTTATTCTGCGGCCTTGGAAACACGGCGACCGACACGAGGCCGAATCGTTGTTCCGTTACGCTTCAGACCCGGAAATCGGGATCCGCTGCGGGTGGATGCCGCATCGCAACGTCGAGGAAAGCCTGAACACCCTCGATAACGTCTTTACCGGCGACGAAAACTATGCCATCACATTGCGGGGCGACGGGAATGGCACAGCAGACGGCGCGCAACAAACCGACAACGGCATTGCCGACAAAGCCGGAAAGCGCTCGACAAGTGATGCCGACAACGAAGAACATCGCAATCGCCACGGCAATCTAGATACCGATATCACGACCGATCAGGTTATCGACAAAGCTGCGGATGCCAAGCCTGGCGACGACAGCCCGATCGGTGCCATCGAGCTCAAGAAGGCCGAGCCGGGCGACCATGCCGGCGAATTCGTGCGCGAAGCCATCGACGCGCATGCCCTGTTCGAAGGCGTCGACCCGGCACCGCTGGAACGCGCGCTGGCCCATTACGACGGCGACCGGGTGCTTGGCTACTGGGTCGGTCGTCCGTTCTGGGGGCAAGGTCTGATGACCGAAGCACTACGGGCGATGCTCCGACACGCGTTCGTCGACCTCGGCTGCAACGCCGTCTGGGGCGGACACTACGCCGAAAACCCCGCTTCCGGTAAGGTGATGGAGCACTGCGGCATGCGCGCGGTATGCCGCAAGGACAACGATTACTTCCCACTTATCGACCGGCACTACGATGCGATTTTGCGGGTGATCACCAAAGAAGAATGGGAACGCGGTTAACATAAATCCGACAAACCATACTGCCGGCGACCAAAGTCAGTCCCGCCAGTCCTATCTCAATTACTTGCCTGTCACTCACCATTTATTGAACGGATGGGCAAACAGACATTTGATCGAATTCGCCGAAATCAGCACTTTCCGCTTTGAAGGACGAAACGCAAGAATTTCACCGCCATTGATAAGACGGTACACACTCGAACGCGAGCATCTCAGTACTTCGCAAGCTTCTTTCAAGGTGAGCAATTGTGGCAAATCCGCAAAATCCGGCATACCGGGATTGTCCAACGGGATTGTTTTTCTTGATTGCCTCATCACCATCGCATCGCTTTCGTAATAATCGGTCGGTGAACCTGTAGATAAGAACCATGGCCGAAATATTTCGACCTATAACCCAATATTTCGGTTGATACCCCTAACCTACAGGTTCGTTTTGAGTTCAATCCTTCGTTATTTTTGGAAGAGACGATTTGACTTGATTTGCAGTGAAATCGGCAACGTTGCCAGATACCCCGAAACGCAAGTCGGGAGTAGACTCAAGCCTACTCCCGATCAGTCTTTATTTATACCTCTAAAGCGGAGCCGGAGAGATTCGAACTCTCGAACCGCTTGCGCAGTTAACACCTTAGCAGGGTGCCCCTATCGGCCACTCAGGCACAGCTCCGAGCTGCGTACGCATTCGCGAGCGCAACGTTTCATTACTATAACAGCATCCGGCGACGCACGCCACTCGGAATCCCACCCGTGTCTTCGTCGCTTGTATGCAACACGGCCTTCAGCTCGAGAGAACAACAAACACCATCGGCAGCATGGCCGAAACGGATACGGTGGCGCATTCCTGCTTTCTACATCGTTTCCGGGTCAGGGCTGCGATGGCCGGAGAATGTGATGACGACAGCGACAATGACCAACGCGACCCCGGCGAGATCGCCCCACGTCGGGATTTCGCCGATAATCAGGCCGACCAGCAGCGCCATGACGGGATTGATGGCCTGGATGACGGAATAGCGGGCGGAACTGACGCGACGCATGATGATCTGGTCGATGATATAGGGCAGGAACGAGGCGAAAACCGAAACCACCAGCATCACGCCAAGCAGTTTCAACGCTCCGAATTGCCCGCGGGCCCACGTCGCGCTCGGCTTGGGCTGAGCGACGCCTTTGAGCGCCGGAACCGCAAGGAAAACCGACTGCACCAGCCAGCCGATCAGCATACTGACGCTCAGGGAATCGAGCGGATTCGCGCGCCGGGCCACCATGCGGCCGAAGACGATATAGCAGCCCCACATCGCACCGTCGATGAGAATGGCGATGAGACCGATCAGAAAATGCGGATATTTAGTCGGGTTCGAGAACGAGACGCCGGCCAGCAGCACCACACCGCACGCCGCGAGTACGATGCCGACACGCTCGCGCCAGCTGTGGCCGGTGATGACGGCGACGCCGAGCGGGCCGACGAACTCGATGGAGACGGCGATGCCCATGTCCATGTTGCTCATGCCGAGGTAAAACAGGGTGTTCATCAGCATCACGGAAATGCCCGCGAGCGCGACGATCCACCAGTCGCGGGAACCATGCGGCAGGCCGGCACGTTTCGCCTTAGCGAACGGACGACGCCAGGCCAGCATCAGAATCGCCACGAAACCCACGCGGTACCAAGCCGCGAGCAGCGGGTCGAGCTGGGTGAACGCCAGCTTCGCGACCGATGTCGCCAGATAGATCATCAGGCCCTCGCCCATGATGATGAGCACCACCGGAATGCGGTTGAACACGGCGTCCAGACGGGAGGCCGGTGCCTTGGCGCGTGGCGAACGCGATTGTTGATCTGATGGTTGTTCGAGCCGGTTGCGGGGAGACGATGAAGACGAAGGCATAATTATCTAAACTACACCTCGTTGCCCAATAGTTGAAGGGAGTTTTTGCAGGTTGAAACGACGGCGAATACGAGCGATCAACAGTGCGTGGATATTCTTGCGAAGCACACGACGCTCTTCCGGACTTTGAGCTGAAAATCACGAAAGCACACTCAATCGGCGCCAGTTTTATTGACGCAATGCCGACATCCCTTAAGCTCAACGGCGATACCAACCAACAGCAACACCTATCAACGACAAACCGAGCGACGACAATGCCGATTCTCCGCAATCCTGCGACTCTCCAGATCAAAGACAATGCGATTTCATTCGCCACACGCCGAATTTCACGGCCGGAGAGAACCGTGACCGTCCGCAATTAGAATGGAGACATGAGTACAGCACCAAGGAACGCCGCCGCGAAACGCGACTGGGGCCACGACGAGAGTGGCTGCACGGTGCTGCATATCGACATGGACGCCTTTTACGCCTCGCTGGAAATCGCGCGACATCCGGAACTGCGCGGGCGTCCAGTAATCATCGGATGGCCAGGGCCGCGAAGCGTGGTCTCAGCGGCAAATTACGAGGCACGCAAATACGGGGTCAATTCGGCGATGCCGATGGTACGGGCAAAGCAACTTTGCCCGGGCGGTGCGTACGTGCGCGTCGATATGACGTATTACCGCATGATGTCGAAACGCATCTTCGACGAAGTCTTCCGGCAGGTCACCGACCAGATCGAACAGGTCTCGGTCGACGAAGGCTATATGGACGTTTCAAGCGCGCTGCTGCGCTGGAAGTCGCCCAGCATCATCGGAGCGTGGATCCGGGCGCAGGTCGCGGCGCGATTCCATATTACATGTTCAGTGGGTATCGCGGCCAACAAACTGGTCGCGAAAATGGCCTCGACCAACGCCAAACCGGACGGGATGCTGCTGATTCCGAAGGCACGGCACGCTGAGTTCGTGCAGATGATGCCTTTGCGCGGCATTCCCGGCATCGGGCCGTCGCTGGAGAAACGGCTCAACGAATGGGGTGTCAAAACCGTCGCCGATCTCGCGAAAATGGACGAAACGGCAATGCTCCAGGCGACACGGTCGAAAATCACCGCACATAATCTCTATCTTGCCGCCCGCGGGCAGGACGAGCGGCCTATCGTCACGCACGCGCCGGAAAAATCCATCGGTGCGGAAATCACGTTTGAACAGGACACGCGCGACGCCTCAAAGGTGCGGGAACTGCTGCACCATTGCAGCAACGAAGTGACGCACGCATTGCGTTCCAAAGGGCTTGTCGCGCGGACGGTGACCGTGAAACTGCGGTTCGCCGACATGAGTTACTCGACCAAAGCGCATACGCTCGAACGGCCCATCGACACCGCCGCCACCATGTACCCCGAGGCCGTGGCACTGCTCAAAGCCATGCTCAAGATGCCGGCCGACGCACCCGACGATACTCCCCTACCCCGCGAAATCCGCCTGGCCGGGGTGAGCGCCAGCTCGTTGAGCGCCAAAGACACCACCCCGGTGCAGCTGAGCTTCGATGACATACTAGATGACAATCGGGCAGACGGAGTCGAACCTGGCAGCGAAGACGGCAACGGCCACGACCGTATCACGTCGGCACACGGCAACACCAATGGCGCGAATGAAAACGCACACGCCGAGCCCACCTCACAGCGTGATAATCAGCGGGACAACCAGTGTGACAACCATACCGGTGAATCCATGAAAACCGACAATATGCGTCATGCGTTCGATAATCCTTCAGATACGCCAAGCGCCGATCTTTGCGACAAGAAAGACACGCATCATGCTCAAAAACCAGCTATAAACCGAGACAATCGCAACGAACGCATCCGCAGCGCCGAAACCGTACTCGACGCCGTCCGCGAGCGCTATGGCTCCGGCGCGGCCAGCCTCGGTCTCGAACATGGCGAATGGAAGGCCAAGCAGATCGCCAACAGCAGCAAACCCGAGCTGTAATGCAGGCCAGCGCAGCTTGCCCTTGTACTGTGTCCAGACCCCAGCCACTAGCCCAGTTCGCCTGAGGATGCGATGAAAATCAACGAATCAAAGCGTAAACGCTGATTATGCTCGCATGTCCAATCGAACATGCGATGAAAATCAAGATTTGAGGAGCAAAACGCTGATTTTCATCGCAACTTCAGCACGCGACCATCTGCCTACGCGTCCATGATGACCTCACCAACAGTCCCTTGCGCCGGGCATAGACCAGTAGCGCAATTCCCGCGACGCCCATGAGAACCACCGGGACGATGCTGGCTTCGAGGCCGAACTTGCCGCCGGTCATGATATCGGAGCCGGACCATTGAGGCACCAGCCACGAATCCTGCTTGCCGTTGCCGGAGACGATCGAACCGAAAATCGGTCCTTCGGCAATGTTCCACATGATGTGCTCGCCGATGCACACCCAGAGCGAACGCGTGACGAAGTAGAGCGCCGCGGCCAGTATACCGTCTTCAATGGCGATAGCGACGCCTCCCCACACCGTGCCGTCCTGATTGGTCACATGCAGCAGCCCGAACACCAGAGCGGAGACGACTACAGCTCCCCACGAGCCAAGCCATTCCTCAACCAGACGCAGCAACATGCCGCGCATGACGATCTCCTCGGCGACGCCGGCGCAGATTCCCATGGCCAGGATGTCGATCCACGGATTGTAGTGGGTATTGAAGCCGATCACGCGATAATTACCGGTGACCGCGAGCACGGCAATGCATATACCGATTGCCGCAAAACCAATGGCAAGCCCCAAGAACAGGCCGGGCCAACGTGAAGCGCGCAGTTCGAGCGGATGGCGGCGACGCTCCATGAAACGGACAACGATTACATACCCCACGATAGCCGCGATCATCTCGCTCAGCATCTCCAGCAACGTCACCGGTGAATGCACGTCCTGCTGCGACAATGCGCTGACACCGGCACCGGTGGCGACGGCATATGCTCCCATCAGCACCATGGCGATAACCACCATGGCCACGAAAAATATGGCGAGGAACACGATGCCCCGCAGCAACGGATTCATCCTGCGGGGCCCGACGGATGCGTTGTCTGCGGCATGCAGCCGCTCTGGATGATCGTCAGTCAACAAATCGTCATTACGCAGCCCATAGTACTTGTGCATATTCAACAGAATAGTAGACATGTTGAAGCCGGTACGATGAAAATCAAGATTCTATAGGTCTTTCCCTGATTTTCATCGCAAGTTCAACTGAACATGCGAGCAAAATCAAGATTCCCGAACCATAATGCTGATTTTCATCGCAGGTTCACAACCTCTTGCCGTGATAAAAAAACCAAACCCTTTATCCACAGGGTTAGGCACATTCAGCAAGCACATGCCATACTTTGTCCACAAAACGCCCGGACAATGGCGAAAGAGGCTATCATCCGACCACATGACCTCGATACAGTTGACATCACCCCTATAAGACATCGTATCGTAACAATATGAAAATCAATCCACGACTGCAGACCAGCCTAAGCAAAGCGGAGTCGCAACGCCGCTGCCTTCACACGACGAACCACTGTGAACAGCAGACGCTCAGCAAACTGGCCAAATCCGGCGAAGTGACCCGAGTGCGGCACGGCCTTTATGCCAGAACTGTCATTTGGCAAAGCCTTGATCCCAATGAACGCTATCTTTGGACAATCAGAGGGCTGCACAACTGGCATCCGGAGTGGATCTTTGCCGGCATAAGCGTCATCAGCGCGTGCGAAGTGGAACATCCTTACTGGCTGCACGACGATGACAAAGTTTTCGTTGCCACCGATAAATCCTCTGGTGCGTTTTCACCAAAAGGTATCCAGTACATCCATAAGCAAGATCTTTTACAATCCCGGAAATCCAATCTATCCATAACTTCTGTGTCAGAAGCACTTTGCGACTGTGCTGCACGATATCAATTCCATGAGGTATTGCCGATGTTTGATTCGGCACTGAGAAAGCATCTGGTCGCCGCCGATGACATACGACGTATCGGTGAGCAATCGCATCAGGCAAGTAGCAAAGTCGCACGATTACTCCGATACGCCGATTCCTTAAGCGAGAATGGAGGAGAATCACTATGCCGAGGCATCATGATCGAAGAAGGATTCGGCAAACCTCAACTTCAACACGAGTTTCGAATCCCCGATACCGACGGCAAAATACGAACATACCGAGTGGACATGCTATATCACCCGCCAGGCAATGGATTGGTGGCGATTGAATTCGACGGCATAGACAAATACACGAACCCGACGATGACAGGCCAACACACCATTCGCCAAGTCGTTCATGCGGAGAAGGAGAGGGAGAACCTCTTGCTCGCCAAAACTCCTATCCGGCAAATTGTCAGAATCGATTTTAAAGAAGCTTTGCAGCGCGTCCCATTGGTAAAGAAACTGACCGCAGCAGGAATATCACGTATGCGATTATCCGGCCACCAATAATGAAGTTGCGATGAAAATCAACAAATCAAAGCGTAAACGCTGATTATGCTCGCATGTTCAATCGAACATGCGATGAAAATCAAGATTCGGAAGGCAAAACGCTGATTTTCATCGCAACTTAGGAACAGACCGACCGACAGGAACGAGCGAACCGGCTTCGAAGATAGTCGCTCAGCGGCTCAGGCGAGCTACTGCTTCGACGATGGCGGCGTCGGGGGCGGTGGCGGAGAAGCGCAGGTGCGTTGGGTCGCCGTAGAACTCGCCGGGGCTGGCGATGATGCCCAGACGCGCCAAATCGTCCATGTCCTGCCAACAGTCGCCGGACTTCGCGCGGACCCAGACGTAGAGCGCGCCCTGGGGCATGCGCGCGTCGTAGCCCGCGGCACGCAGTCCGCCGACCAGCTGGCGCAGGCGCTTGGAATAGCGGGCATGCTGGGCGCGGACCGCATCAGTATCGTGCAGCGCGGCAGCCATCGCAGCCTGAACCGGGCCGGCAATGATCTCGCCGATCTGCTTGCGATAGACGGTCATCGGACGGACAAGCTCGGGGTCGCCGGCGATGAGCGCGGTACGGTAGCCGGCCATGTTGGACTGCTTGCTCAGCGAGTAGAGCACGAGGATGCCCTCGGCACTGCCATCACAGACGTCCGGCTGTAGCATGCAGGGCGCAGGCGCGGGCTCGGTGTCGTCCTCTCCAGCCCAAGTGAGCAGGCCATAGCATTCGTCGGAAAGCACCACGGCGCCGATCTCGCGGGCGGCCTTGACAATGCCGTGCAATTCCTCGGCCGATAGCACCTCGCCCGTGGGGTTGCAAGGCGAGTTGACCCAGACGGCCTTGACACCGGGGATGGAACACCACGAGTCCACATCGGCGATGTCGGCGGCTTTGTAAGTCTTGGCACCGGCCAGTTGGGTGCCGATATCGTAGGTCGGGTAGGAAACGGCGGGCTGCACGATGACGTCGCCCGGCCCGAAATGCAGCAGCGAGGCCATGAGCGCGACGGCTTCCTTGGACCCGACGGTGGGTACGAAATCAGCGTCGATCGCCTTGAAATCGACACCACGATTCGCCCGGAACCACTCCTGCACGGCTCCGCGCAAGGTCTCAGTCCCCACAACGGTCGGATAACCGTGGGCGTTGGGCGCATCAGCACCATCGGCGAGCGCCTGCTGCACGCTTGCCGGCACGGGGTCGACCGGCGAACCGACGGAGAGATCGATCATGCCGCCGTCGGCCTGCGCCGCGATCTTTTTATACGGCGCCACGCGATTCCAATCGTAGGGAGAATCGAACCTGTAAAAACCCATTGCCGTCGCCTTTCGCATCGCTGTATTCGTAAGAAAAGTCTACTTGCGATAATACCGGCAGCGACGCCAAACGACATGCAAAATATCACATGGAAAACCAATACTTCTGCATCTTTCAACAGCTAACAAACGACTGATTGAGTATCATGACAGGTACAACAACGAAACTACATAAAAATAAAAACGAAGGGTTATAGGCCAAAAAGAGTTGGTTATGACCGTAGTTTAACCTTGTGGGAATAGCGTTTCATGCCGCTCTTTTCCCGTTTCCGAAAAGTCAGAGTGCCATCGGGCCGGTTCCTGGGCTATGAGGAACAGGTCTGGACAGACGAAACGGTACACAGAACACTCGTGAGACCACTTAAAAAGAGCTATCCCGCTTTACCGGCAATCAGAATGGCGGCATACCAACATCCGTGGTTTGGGGTTATAGACCCAAAATATCGACGCTAAACCAACTTTTTGACCTATAACTCAAAACGGAACGTTTCCAGAAGCAGGCTTCACACATTTTGGAATCGACAAGCAGGAAATTAGAATTTCCCCATATTGGATGAGCAGCACTCAGATTTTCTTGAAATGCACGCTGGAATCAGCCAGAACCATATCCGAATCACCAATCGTTAAACCTCTACGCGAGAACAGGGCTCAGTAGACCGGAGTACAGAAAAGATGCGGAGCTGTCAATATAGGTACACTAAAACCGCCGAACTCCATAGCAAAAAGCGAAGTTCGACGGTCTGAAAAGAAAAAATCAGTCCTGGTTCTGCGGGGGAAGCGCGGCGATTCGCGCCTCGTCCTTGCCCGACGGGCCGGCCGCCTGCGCGCCGCCCAAATCACCAAGATCGTTGAAGTAGGTGACGGCCGCGTCCTTGTACCACGACCATTCTTCCGGTACGTCGTCTTCGTAGAAGATGGCCTCGGTGGGGCACACGGGCTCGCACGCGCCACAGTCCACGCACTCGTTGGGGTTGATGTAGAGCGTACGGTCGCCCTCGTAGATGCAGTCGACGGGGCATTCGTCCACGCACGCCTTGTCCTTGACATCGATGCAGGGCTGAGCAATTACATAAGCCATCGAGGAGGCCTCCTTACAACCTAAACTTTCTTAAGGTTACGTGGACGCAACGACGGCACAGCCCTACGCGAAGACCAAACTTTCTGCTCATCGCTGCCACAGAAATATACCAAGACCATTACCGGCAACAATAGCCAGGGCCATTCCACTTCAATGCAATGCTGCACCCCCAGAACACATCGGCAACGCAGGTACGGCAAGCGACGGATTCAGGCCAGACCTGCCCCAACATCTCACGACACCGAAAAATACGGTCCGCTAGGCGCGGCGGGTCTCGGTATCCGTCTCGACGATGCCGGCCTCGGTCTTGGCCTCCTCGGCCTCTTTCACGGCTTCATCGAGCTTGCCGCGGCCCAGCAGCGAATGACGGTATGAGTAGCCGAAATAGATGCAGAAGCCGATCAGCAGCCAGACCAGGAAACGAAGCCACGTCAACACCGACAGGTTGATCATCAGCCAAAGGTTGGCCACGGCGATCAAGATCGGCACCCAGGGATTACCGGGGATTTTGAAGGCGCGCGGCAGGTCGGGACGCTTCTTGCGCATAATCGGGATGGAAATCGCGACCAGCGTGAACGCCGAAAGCGTGCCGATATTGACCATATCCGCCAAGATGGAAACATCAAAAGAAGAAGCGACGATGGCGAAGAGCACGCCGACGGCGATCTGCAGTCTGGCCGGAGTACCGTGCTTGCCGACCTTGGAAAGCCCGCGCGGCAGCAGACCGTCACGGCTCATCGCGAAGATGACGCGGGTCAGGCCGAGCAGCAACACCATGACCACGGTGGTAAGCCCGATGACGATGGCGAAGGAGATGATCTTGGCCGCCCAAGTCGCGCCCGCCAGCTCGAAGCCGGTGGCCAGCGACGGATCCTTGGCCTTCGCCAAATCCTTGTAGGAGACCATGCCGGTGGTGACGATGGCGACGAGCATGTACATGATGACGACCATCACCATACCCATGCCGATGCCCAGAGGCACGTTGCGCTTCGGGTCCTTGGCCTCCTCGCTCGCGGTGGCCACCACGTCAAAACCGAGGAAGGAGAAGAACACCAATGCCGCACCGGAAACGATGCCGGAAATACCGTAGACAGTGGGCTGCTGGCGGGTGAGCCACTGGAAAAGCGGCTGGGTCATCACCCCGCCCGACGAGGGCCCGAGCACTTTGCTGGCAGGTTCGCTCGGCGGGATGAACGGGGTGAAATTCGATGCCTTGACATAGAAGAATCCGACGACCACCACGAAAACGACGATGCCGATCTTCAGAATCGTGAACGCGCCATCCACGCGCGCGCCGATCTTGGTGCCGAGTACCAGCAACACCGTAAAGAACGTGATGACGATCAGCGGCGCCCAATCAAACGTAAAACCGCCGAAATGCAGCTCCGTACTGGTGTGGAAACCCATGAGTCGCAGAAAATCGTTGAGATAGACGCTCCAATATTTGGCGACCACAGAGCCGGCAAATAGCATCTCGAGGATGAGATCCCAGCCGATGATCCACGCGACAATCTCACCGACCGTCGTATAGGTGAACGTATAGGCCGAACCCGCTGCAGGAATCATCGAGGCGAACTCCGCGTAGCACATCACCGCGGCCCCGCAGATGACGCCGGCGATCAGGAAGCTCAAGATGGCGGCCGGACCCGCGTGATAGGCAGATGCCTGTGCGCCGATGGAGAAGATACCGGCACCGACAGCAACGGCCACCCCCATGATCGCCAGGTCCCAGGCGCCAAGGCTGCGAACCAACTTACGATCGCCGGTGGCGGTCTCCGCAAGTGCCTGTTCCACCGACTTCGTCCTGAACAGCTCCATTTCGGTATGTCTCCTTTTTCAGCTGACCTTCAACCCACTCAACTAATCGTTCCGTCTACCCTCAACAGGATAAACGAGGGTCATCACCACGGTGTTACTTTGCACGGTCCTTGTCAGCCGCTTTTTCGTCCATGATCTTCTTGACGTCGGCGTCCAGCTCGCCGGTGCCCAAGCGCGAATGACGGTACGAATAGCCGAAATAGATGCAGAAACCGACCAGAAGCCAGACCACGAAACGAATCCAGGTCAAGACCGACAGGTTCACCATCAGCCAGAGGTTGGCGATGGCGATCAGGATGGGCAGCCATGGGTTGCCGGGAATCTTGAACGAGCGGTGCAGGTCGGGGCGCTTCTTGCGCATGATCGGCACGGAGATGGCGACCAGGGTGAAGGCCGAAAGCGTGCCGATGTTGATCATGTCGGAGAGCACGCCGATATCGGAGCAGGCGGCCACGAGGGCCACGACGACGCTGGCGACAACCTGCAGCTTGGCAGGCGTGCCGTGCTTGCCGACCTTGGAGAAGCTGCGCGGCAACAGGCCGTCACGGCTCATCGCGAAGACCACGCGGGTCAGGGAGAGCAGCATGACCATCACCACGGTGGTCAGGCCCAGCACGATGGCAAACGAGATGATCTTGGCGGCCCAGGTAGCGCCGACCAGCTCGAAGCCGGTGGCCAGCGACGGGTCCTTGGCCTTTGCCAAGTCCTTGTACGAGACCATGCCGGCCGTCACAATCGAAACGAGCACGTACATGACGATGACCAGCAGCATGCCGATCCCCAGGCCGAGCGGGACGTTGCGGGCCGGGTTCTTGGTCTCCTCGCTGACGGTGGCGACCGCGTCGAAGCCGATGAAGGCGAAGAAGACGAGAGCCGCGCCTGAAATGATGCCGGAGACGCCGTAGATGGTCGGCTGCTGGCCGATGACCCACTGGAAGAGCGGCTGGGTCATGATGCCTTGCGAGGCCGCGCCGGGAACCGAGCTTGCGGGCTGGGACGGCGGGACGAACGGCGTGTAGTTGGAGGCCTTCACATAGAAGAAGCCCACGACCACCACGAAGACGACAATGCCAATCTTCAGAATCGTGAACGCGCCGTCCACACGCGCGCCGATCTTCGTGCCCAGTACCAGCAAAACCGTAAAGAACGCGACGACGATCAGCGGCGCCCAATCAAACGTGAATCCGCCGAAATGAAGTTCAGTGCTGGAATTGACGCCCATCAGATGCAGGAAATCGTTGAGGTAGACACTCCAGTACTTCGCGATGACCGAGCTGGCCATCAGCATCTCGAGAATGAGGTCCCAGCCGATGACCCAAGCCATCAGCTCGCCGACCGTGGTGTAAGTGAAGGTGTAGGCCGAGCCGGCCGCGGGAATCATCGAGGCGAATTCGGCGTAGCACATCACCGCCGCCGCGCAGATGATGCCGGCGATCAGGAAGCTGATGATGGCGGCCGGGCCTGCGTGATAGGCGATGGCCTGTGCGCCCACGGAGAAGATGCCCGCGCCGACGGCGACGGCCACGCCCATGACCGCCAGATCCCACGCACCCAAGTTGCGGACCAGCTTGCGGTCGCCGGTGGCGGTTTCGGCAAGCGTCTGCTCCACGGATTTTGTTCTGAACAGATTCATTCTCTTCCCCCTCTTGCACGCAGCGGTGCAATAGCATCAACGGAAAGCATAAGAGCAAGAAATCACGATATGGTCATTCCATCCGTATCGTGAACATTTTATTGGCGACGCACTCACCGCAAATCCATGCCCACCACGACGGGTTCAGGCACCAGACGGATGCCATACGCCGCCTCGACACCATCCTGAATCGTGCGCGCGAGCTCGGCGATATCCTTCGCGCCGGCCCCTCCCCGATTGGTCAGCGCCAGCGTGTGCAGCGTCGAAAGGCCGGCCTTGGCGTCGGGGCGCACCTTGAATCCCTTGTGGAAACCGGCATGGTCGATCAGCCATGCGGCCGAGGTCTTGACACCGGGTTGTCCATCAGGCAGAATCGCATCAAAGCGCGGAGCATCGGCGGGTAGATGAACCGCCTGCGCTGGTTCAAGTATCGGGTTCATGAAGAAGCTGCCGCAGCTGTGACGGTTGAAATCAGGCTGGTCTTGAAGCGTGGCCGCAGCCACGTTGTGCTCATCCCTGCAACCGCGCATCGAGGGCAAGGCGTATCTGTTCGGATCCTCCAACATGCCTTTGGTGGCACGGACGCTCAGCACGGCCGCACGAATCGCAGCAATGGGCTTTCGCTCCCCCAACTCGACGCCGAGCGCCTTGGCCAGCTGACCGAATGCCACTTCGTCGCTCTCGCTTCGCCGCAGCGCGAACGTCACGGAAAGCACCACGTAGCGAGGTGTCGGGAAATAGTTGCCGGCAGGGGTCGCCGGAGCGCTATACATACTGGATTTCAAGGCGGAATTACGGTAGCCGAAACGCATGTCTTCACGTTCAAGCCGGCAAACGCTGCCGTTCTTACGGTCAAAAACCCGAACCGAGGACACCGCCGAGGCGACTTCCTGGCCATACGCGCCGATATTCTGCACCACCGAAGCCCCGACGGTTCCCGGCACGCCCGACAGGCCTTCCACCCCGGAAAAGCCCGAAGCGACGCAGAAGGCCACGAAATCATCCCAGCTCGCCCCGGCCTGCGCCGTG
Source organism: Bifidobacterium sp. ESL0800 (assembly GCF_029395355.1). Taxonomy (NCBI): domain Bacteria; kingdom Bacillati; phylum Actinomycetota; class Actinomycetes; order Bifidobacteriales; family Bifidobacteriaceae; genus Bifidobacterium; species Bifidobacterium sp. ESL0800. The sequence goes on along the minus strand of NZ_CP113913.1, from coordinate 94,333 downwards.
ATCACGACGGAGCCTCCATCGGCTTCGGCTTGATCGTCCACTACCGAAATCCCGCGTCGCGCATCGCGCACCACGACGCCATGGAACGGTGCGTCCGCAACCAACAGGTTCGAGCCGCCGCCGATGACCAGGAGCGGCAACCCTGCTGCATCGGCATCGCGCACCTCGGCGGTGAACGCCTCTTCGCTTTCGGGTTCGACGAACCGATCGACTGCTCCGCCCACGCCGATGGTGGTCAGTTGCGCCAGCGTCGGTGCTGGTGACATTGTTGCTGCTGTTTGTGGCGAATCCTTCTGCGTAATCATGACGTGGTCATCCATTTTTCTCGTGTCTACCGCCGGTATTTTTGTCCTCGAATATGAAAAAAGCCCGACCGAAGTCAGGCTTCAAAACCGCTAAAACTCAACGAGTCTCGCGATGCACAGTTTCCTTGCCGCAACGAGGGCAGAACTTCTTCAGCTCGAGACGATCGGGGGTATTGCGACGGTTCTTGGTCGTAATGTAGTTACGCTCCTTGCACACCGTGCATGCCAGCGTGATGCCCGGACGGACTGCGGCGCTTTTGCTTGCCATTGGTTCACCTTCTGCGTGTTGTTCCTTACCGACTTCTGTCGGTAGTTTGTAGCGGGAAAGAGACTCGAACTCTTGACCTTACGATTATGAGTCGTACGCTCTAGCCAGCTGAGCTATCCCGCCAGAGAGCCTCGGGTGAGAATCGGACTCACGACCTCTTCCTTACCAAGGAAGTGCTCTACCACTGAGCTATCGAGGCGTGGCGGATAGTGGATTCGAACCACTGAAGCTATCAGCGGCTGATTTACAGTCAGCTCCCTTTGACCGCTTGGGAAATCCGCCATTACTTGCTTCGTAACTTTGAAAGCCTTGAAGCAGGCAACTTGACTATAATGCCATGAACCGGAGACCTATGCAAGCCCGCGACACGCCTAGTGTGTCGAAAACAACGCCATCGCACCGAAAAAACGTTGCATTTCCGGCGAAAACGGTCTTTTTTAGCGTCACCAATCCAACGGCATCTTGCATACGTGACGCCAGAACCGGCGTTTGCGTCACCAACGCAACCAAACCTCACCAAACCTTGCAGACGTGACGCTGAAACCAACAGTTGCGTCACCAACGCAATGGCGCAGCCAGCCATCCACGCGTTCAGGCGATACCGTCATCCTTCAGCGACTGGCAGACTTCGATGACCTTGTCATTGGCTTCGGTCTCGCCGATGGAAATGCGGATGCCCTCGCCGTCGAACACACGCGTGGACAGGCCCGCAGCCTTGAAGCGGGACTCGGCCTCAGCGGTTTTGGATCCAAGCGGCAGCCAGAAGAAGTTCGCATACGGATCCGGGAAGTCCCAACCCTGCTCGCGCAGCGCCTTAACGATACGGCCGCGTTCGCCGATCAGCGCCTGCACGCGCTTCATCAGTTCATCCTTGGCATCAAGGGAAGCGACGGCCGCGACCTGGGCAGTCTGCGTAACGCCGAAGGGAATCGACATCTTGCGCATGCCGGCAGCCACGTCGGCCCTGGCGATGCCGTAGCCGATACGCAAGCCGGCCAGACCGTAGGCCTTGGAGAAGGTGTGCGCCACGACGATATTCGGGTATTCACGATAAAGATCCATGGCCACACTGGTATCGGCAGCCGTATTGAAGTGGATATAGGCCTCATCGAAGAGCACGATGACATCGCTGGGGACCGCCTTCATCAGGCGGCGAGCATCGGCGTCGGAGACCGACGTCGAGGTCGGGTTGTTCGGGTTGTTGACGATGATCAGGCGGGTCCTGCTATTGATCGCAGCGATCATCGCGTCGATGTCGTGGCCGCCGTCGGGGCGGTTGGCGATCTGGACGCTGGCGGCACCAGCGCCGGAGACGATGATCGGGTAGGCCTCGAAGCTGCGCCACGGGTAAATCACCTCATCGCCGGGGCCCGCGAGCAGGTCGACCAGCTGGGTGATGACTTCGGTGGAACCGCAGCCGAGCACGATTTCGGCAGGATCGACCTCGTAATCCTTGGCGAGCCTGCTGACGACCTGCCAGCCGGACATGTCCGGATAACGGTTGATACGGTCGAGCGCCTGGTCTTCGATGGCCTTCTGGACGCTGGGCAGCGGCGGGTAAGGATTCTCGTTGCTGGAGATCTTGAAGGAGCGCTGGCCCGCGAGCGCGGGAGCCGGTTTGCCTTGCTTGTAGGCTGGAATGGTATCAACGATGGCACGATGTTTGAAAGTCATAACGGCATTGTAAGCCGCGGCGTAAGATATTGCACATTGTATGTCTGGTTTTAAGACGATATACAAAATGCGCCCCGGCCGTTTGGAGGCTGGAACGCATTCTTAGAAAACTTGCGCGAAAGCGCAATCAGTTCAGGATTGCGAGCACGTCGCGGGCGCCGACGATGAGGTAATCCTCACCGTTGTAATGCACCTCGGTGCCGCCGTACTTGGAATAGAGAATCTTGTCCCCGACCTTGACATCCATCGGGATACGCTTGCCGTTGTCGTCGCGACGACCCGGGCCGACGGCCAGGATTTCGCCCTGCTGCGGCTTCTCCTTGGCGTTGTCCGGAATATACAGGCCGGAGGACGTCTGCGTCTCCGCTTCGGCTTGCTTCACAATAATCTTGTCTTCCAACGGTGTAAGTGAGATCGACACTGTGGACCTCCTCTTTCTTAAGTGAGAGTTTTATTTCTCGCGCGAGGACACCGCTTTCAGAGGCTGACGATCACTTTCGGCACCGTCCCTTTGCGCTTACCTGTCTATCGTAGCGCGAAAATTAGCACTCTGCCAACCCGAGTGCTAACGCTGAGAGTGAAACCTTCACATTTAAGCCGAACACTGCCGGAATTCCTGCGAATTTCGCTGATAACAAATTCACTATCGAAACTGAAACAGGCTCAGACGTTCCTGCGTTCAAGGATCTTCTCCAACCCGGTTCCCAGCGAATCCGACGACAGCGCCGGGGCTTCCGTATCCGCCGAAACCTCCGAGGCGTGGAACTTCTCGGGATCGCTCGTATAGCTGGTCTTCTCTTCCGCAGCCTTGCCGTTGCGCTGGGCAGCGGCACGCGCACGCCTGGCCGCGGCACGAACGCGCTTGCGGTTCTTCTTCGAAATCAGCTTGCCTACGGAACCTTTCGCCTGAGCAACAACAGACTCGACAGCGGCACTGGACGAAAGCGACGAGCCCGGATCCTCTTGCTTGGCCTCAGAGCTTCGATCCGCGGATTTCTCCGTGCGCTTTGCTGCCGAGGAAGAGGCATCTTCGTCTTTCGCCGCGACCTTGGCCTTGGCGACCTGACGGGTGGACTTGATTTCAAGGCTCTGCGGCTCCTCGCTTTTGACTTCCACGCCATTGCGCGGCGCACCGAGCGAGAACGAAATGAGATCCTGGTTCGGGGCCAGGTCAACCAGATCCAAAGCCTGCGCCGGATGCACCTGCTTCAACTCGTTGGTGGCATCACTCGCCTCGACCGTTCGATTCTTCGCGGCGGAATCGATCGAACCGGAACCCTGAGCGGCTTTAGCCGCATTGGGGCGACGCTTACTTGAGGGCTTGAATGCCTTGGGAGCCTTCTTCGCCGACGCGGAGACATCCCCCGCCTTCGCTTTCGCACCAGACGCGGAAGCCAATGGCGACTGACGTTGCGGCTTGACTTGAGCCGCGGCACGGGCCTTGCCCTCCTGCCGCTTTGCCGCACGCTCGGACTTAGCGACCTTCACATCCTTAACCACGTGCTTGGAGACTTCGGCAGCTTTTTCGCTCCTCGCGCGTGATTCAGGCTTTGACGACTTGGCGGCGTTTTGACCGGTCTTGGCCCGCGCCTTGGAACGGCGGCTTTCGATACGTTCCTTTTCGGCCTTGGTCTGGCTCACGGCTTTCTGAATTTCCTGCTCGGCCATCAAGCCGGTCGGCTGCTCGTCACTGGAAACCGAGCCCGCGAAATTGTTGTCCGCGACCTGCGCACCGGCCTTGGCCGCTTGATTGTTGGCAGCAGCGGAACGGTCATGCTGAGATTGATTGGCCTTGGCCCGAGCAGCACGCTTCGCCTTAAGGTCGCGTTCCCAAGCCCTGGCATGATTGGCCGTACGCACGCCCAACGCCACGACCAGCGCGAGCAATACCGCAGGAATCAAAGCGAACAATGGGCTGAACTTCAATGGGAACGAAATGGCAAGAACCACAATCGTAACGGCAAGCAACACAGCGGAAATGATGGCACGTCTGCGTGCCGCCTCGCGCCGAAGCCTGCGTATGCGCGCGACCCTGGCGCGTTCCTTCGTGGCCTTCGTGGGTCGTGCAACCGATGCTCCCGCAGGACCTGCGACAATATCTTTTCGCTCCGATTGCATGACAATCCCTTTCGCCGAAGGCTGGCGTTCATCACTAAAACGAGTACCGCTTTCGGCATCCACCAGATGCAACGACGGCGAGTACTTGTCCTCGCGATGCTCGACCACCTTTTTCATACTATCCGCAGTACGCCGCGGAAGCCAGCCGAGTAACAGAATGGCGAGAATGACCAGCACAACAACACCGCTCACCCACGCATAATCCATAATCTTAAGGATAGAGAGAGTTAGTGACTTTTTACATCCGTGTAATTCGCGTGTTTCATCCGAGCAAACGTTGCGTAAAACCGTGCGGCGCGTCCTCGGCCAACAGACTATAGACATCGTGGTCACGCCACTGATGGTGAATGTACATGCTTTTCAAGCGCATACCTTCGTGGTGGGCCTGCAGTTTCTCCGCCACCCTGCGGGAACGCTGGTTTTCCGGCAGCATCGTTATCTCCAGACGGTGAAGCCGAGGCCCGTTGGGGCTGAACATCGCCCAATCGGCAAGCATCGCCACCGCCAATGGCGCGACACCGTGGCCGGCATGCCCCTGATCGACCCAGTAACCGATATTGCCGCAACGAGACGATCCATAGCTGATGGCGCCCACGGAAATCTGGCCGATGATCGCCATCTGGTACTCGATGACGAACAGCGCGCCACTACCCGCCGCCTCATCGCTGCGTTGATGTTGCAGCCACGTGTTGAACGTCAAGGCCGGCCCGTGCATCGGATCGTTGGAATCCCAAGGAGCAAGCCATGCGGCATTGCGCTGTCTGGTCTCATTCCAGCCTGCCTCATCCTCCGCGACCATCGGGCGCAAGCGGATCTGAATGGCACCAACCGGCGGCACAAGCTGCGCCGGCATAACGATGGCGTTGGGATTGGGGGCAAGCGCGTTGCGCAGCGAACGAAAGACAGACACACGTTTATATTACCCATTTGCACCGTACTTGCGTGGGCATTGCCGATCTTCGACGCAAAATGGCCAGGTAGTATGAAGGCATGGGCGAGAAATGCGAAAATATCGATGCGCTGAAACGCGACATGCGACGCGAGGCCATCGGCAGACGAAGGCAAGCGAGCGGGGCCGAACGGACTGCAGCCGGCAAACGACTGGAAAAACTTGGCGCATCGCTGTTGGATGGCACGGATGGCCAGACCATGGGTTTGGAGCCCGGAGACACTGTTGCCGCTTACGTTTCGATGGGGACGGAAGTGCCGACGCTGGGGCTGTTGGACGAACTGGTCAGGCGTCGGTTGCGGGCGCTTGTCCCACGGCTCGGCAAAGGGCGCGATATCGGATGGAGCGAATATTGCGGCGAATCCGGGCTGCGCCAGATGTCGCACACCGCAACGGGCGGGCTGAGACCGGCGGAACCGGACGGCAAAGTACTCGAGCCGAACGCCATCGCCGACGCGAGCATCGTTTTCATACCGGCTTTCGCCATCGACCTCGACGGCACTCGGTTGGGTCGCGGAGGCGGCTGGTATGACCAGGTTTTGAAGCTTTGCCGGTCCGATGCGCTGAAAGTCGGCGTCTGCTGGGATTCCGAATTCATCGATCGCCATGGCGCCGTACCCCGCGAACCCCACGATATTCCGGTCGACGCGGTGATGACGGATAAGCGGGTCATCGCCTTATAGCGCGACACAACCTCTGCAGACATTTTCAGCAGGCCGTCGCCACGCGCTAAACAATCAAACCGACATAAACGTGATTTTCTGCGCATGAAGGCGTTCGTACTGCTGAAAATCACACTTTCGACCCGCTTTTTGTGATTATCCGCGCATCCAGACATTTGTTACGATGTTAATCACACTTTGAACCGCAAATCTGTGATTATCTGCGCATCAACGCGTTATCTACGGAGATAATCACACTTTCATCCTGATTTTCGTGATTATCTCTGCATGGTTGAAACGGATTCACGCATAATCACGGTTCTTCCGGTTCTTGCGCCAACGGTTTCTTACCGACTTTCTGATGCAGTCCTCACTTCTGAGCGAATACGCAGACTTCACCGGAAACGAACGAGCGTCAGGGCTGGGACTAGGATATGAACAGTTGACTTGTTGAGTGTTTATTTTCCTGGAGGGACCGTTGCCTACTTATCACTATCGTTGCAAGAATTGTGGATACGATTTCACCGAACAGCAGTCATTCTCCGACGATCCCATCACCGTCTGCCCGAAGTGCGGCGAAGAGCAGGTGCGCAAGGTCTACTCGGCGGTGCCCATCGAGTTCAAAGGGCACGGCTTCTACCGCACCGACAAGGGCGGTTCGTCGTCTTCATCCAAGAAATGACTGCTGTCAGCTTGATCTTTAGAGATCCCAAGAAAGCCGGAACTTGCCTGACGCGAGCGCCGGCTTTCATGTTTTACCGCTCAAGGATTATCGGTTTATGGCTTTGGCACTTTTAAATGGCGCAATGATGCACTATTGCATTGATATTCACGCATTTTTGGCGTTGATACAGCGACAAAGCAGCCTTGCGAAATTGTAGTCGCAACGACGCAAGCGTTGTATCATCCATCGCGCGATGCGGGAATCAGCAAAACAGCATTTCTGATGTGGATAACTCGTTTTGCTTCTCCACCACGACACGCCTCGAATGTTGATAAGCCGTAGCATTCGACCACAGTACCCGTTTTTGCCTCGGTAATTTTGCGTTCTGGTCCATCATAGAACCATGAACCTTTTTAGCCATGGAAGCAAACAAGGCTTAAACGTCAAGAAACCGACGCTTAAGCAACGACGCACGATGCGGCAGACACGTACCGCACTCGCGGCGCTGTGTGTCGGGCTTGCCGTTTTCTTTGCATTACAGTCTATTTCCAGCAGCGTCGCCACCAAAACCGCCGTCACGGCCACGCGTGCCATCAAACGCGGGCAGACCATCCGCGCCGATGATCTCAAAACCGTACAAATCGCCGACAGCCCTGCATTGGCCAACGTTTTCAGCTCGGATGGCGACGTAAAAGGACTCGTGGCGCAAGTGGACATCGAAAACGGCAGCGTCATCTCCCGGCCCATGGCGCGGGCCTCGCCAGTGATCGGACACGGACTGACCACCATAGACGTCAAAATCAGCGGGTCGTCAAAGGCCTTGATTCCCGGCGACAAGGTGTCGCTTGTCGGCAGCGGCGGATGCGCATCCCTGCCGGATGCACCAGATCAAAACCCTGCCGCAAACCGGCAGACGGAAGCCGATACGGAACCTGCAAATGCGTCTGACGCAAGCACAACAGGAACCGGAGAACCGGCAAACGGGCAGACACCGACCGGTCAGGTCGAAGAACCGGACACCGACGTCGGTACAGCGCCGAGCACGGCAACACCTCCAACGCAATCGGATGAACAAACCTGCATATTGGCGAGTCAGGCGACGGTCACGGGCAACCCGCATCGCGACGAGAGCGGCAATGTCACCACGATGCTGGCCATGCCACCGCGGGATGCCGCACGAATCATGGCGGCGCAGGAGCGTATGCCGATTCTGGCCGCCAAACTCTAGGAAAGCACGCGATTCCCAGAAACAACCGATTCTAAGGCGATAACAGTAAAGGATGACGGCCTGCTAGCAAATCATCCTTTACCGATAAAACTGACGAATTCTACTTGTCCCGCTCGCTGAAAATACCCCAGTGCGGCGGCAGCTCACGGAGGATGCGGCTGTCGTCATCGGCCTGTTTGCTGCCTTTCGGACGGCGGTCCGACGGATCGAGCTCAACGCCGTCGACGTCGAAGCGTTCGTTGCCTTTGCGTACCACACGCTTGTGGGTTCGGGTTGACCGACGATTCGGATCGTAGGCCACCGCCATCAGCGAACCTCTCGATACAGGTCGCTGATACGGCTGACAATCCGGTCAACTTCCTTGTCCGGATTGACGAACGCGGCCACGCTCCAAACGGTCATGACCGACCAGCCGAGCGATGTCAGGTCCTGCATCAGCACACGGTGACGTTTGCGCGTTGACTGGACGCCCATGAACTGCGCGTCATCGGTCATCACCGCCAGCGAGAACGGCTTGTCTTTCAGGCCGACGACCAGAGGAATGGAGGTAGCACCATCGAAACCATAATTGGCGGCCACCTTGAGCCCGCGCGCACGGATGCGGTCGGCCAGATCGTTGAACAGGACGTTGTCGCCTTTAAGCGACACCGAGGGACGCACCACTTCCCTGCCCAGGCCCTCGGCCCACTTGAGCATGACCTTCAACAGCTTTGGACCTGGCTGGTGGAGACGGTCATCTTCCATATCCGCAGAAGCGAACGCAGAGATGATGTCGACATTGCGATCGGCCAGGGCGAGGGCATCGAGCAACTTGCCGTCGCCGCCCTCGCCTTCCAACGTTCCGAACTGCTGGAGAAGACGGCCGTGCGAGGTCTTGGCGAAGCACAGCGAAAGGATGACATCGGTGGCGCGCACCCCGGTCACCTCATCGAGATCGACCAGACGTACGTGGCGAAGGAAGCGTCCCATGGCTTCGTCCTTCAACGACAACGACTTCAACTCGGCGCCGAGCCTCGTGCGGAAAACCGGAGTCAGCGTGACCACCGCGAGCAGATAACCGGTCGGCACGACGGTAAAGGCCCCGGCACGTTGCTTGATCACGGCAATGACCTCATCGATTTCCTGTTGGCTGCTTTCCACCAATCCAGTGGCAAGCACGGGCACGCCGTTGGCTTCGACCCTGTGGAAACGCACCTTGCCCTGCATCGATTCCGTGGCCACATCCTTGCGGGCGCTACCGTAACCTTGGGCGGAAAGGAAGGACGAGAGACGCGGATCGCGGCATACCGGCCGTGTTTCAATGGTGACCTTGGGCAGCAAAGCGACCAAAGCGTTCAACGATTCGGAGGTGATGGTGGATTGGTGGGCGATGAGAACAACACGCTTGGCGCGGCTCAGTATGCTCAGCAATTCAAGGGAAGGAATATGGGAGGCCGCATCGATGATGGCCACATCGGCCAGAGGCTGGGGGTCGCTCAACACGGCAAGCGTGAAAGGCGTGGCCATGATGACCGGCTTCGCCGCCGCAAGAATCCGAGGATATTCGCGGATGATATGGTTCAACGGCACATTCATATTGCTGGCCAGCAACGTGTGCAGCTGGTTGGCTTCCTGCGTGTGAGAGAAGAGCATATCGCACAGATGGCGCATGGCCTCCTGCTCGAGCATGGGCCCTACGGAGTTGACGTGGTCGACATCGACCTGCACAAACCGGTCGGCTGCGGACTGCAAGGCGGATCCGTCCTGGTTGGAGATAATCGCCGAAGACCGGACGATATCTTCAAAGACCGTCGTCCACCAGGAGAGCTGAAGCTCCCCTTCCACGGCGTCCACGGACACCCGGCGGTTGCGCATGTCCTCAATCAACGCGTCAAGTCCCACGGAATGGAACTCACGTTCGAGGCTGGCGCGTCCCGGCAAGGTGTCCAGCGCCACGCGATCCGAATACAGTGCCTTGAGCCTTTCTTCGAGTCTCGCCAAATCGACACTTTGCAGATCTCCGCCCTCGAGCGTGGTAGCGAGCACGGTATCGAGCGCCGTAATGTCGTGCATCAGCGATTCCTGCGTTTCCACGATCGTATCCAACTTCGCAGGAAGCACAGGCCAACCGCCATGAGGCACGATTTCATGCCACTGTTGCGATTGCTTGTCCACAACCTGCAACGCCTCGTGCAGATCTTCCACCTGGGAGCCGGCCCGCAGCAGGCTCTTGGCCTCCTTGACGTGGCGACGACGCTCCCAGAAGCCCATGCTCGTCCCCTCGGCCTTACGTTGAGCCTTTGGCTTGCTGGCTTCGATCATCGAATCGATATCGCGTTCGAAAATTTCGGGCTGGAACACGTCGAGCACGCGACGCAGGTTCTTCAGGACAGTGACCTGACGGCCCCATTCCTGCGCTGTCGACGGCACCGGGAAACCACAGGTTTCAGCGACCGACGCCACTTGCTCGCGCGTGGCGGGAAGAAGGCGCTGAAGCAGGTTCTCGACCTTCTGATAGGCGTTGACCGCCTCGTCCTGTGTGAACAGCGAGGCCCCATACCACGGTGTGGTCTGCGGGCCGACGGTGAATTCACCGTATTCGCCGGCCTTACGAAGCTTTTTGATCCATTCGTCCATGTGGGGGGCGATGGCCCTTGCGGATTCATTGGAAAGACGGACATGGGTGGCCGGATGGGTCGGCATCGCGGAAATGCTGGCCAGATTCTGAATGGTCTGGTAAGCGGAGACACCCCATTCCTTGCTCACCCCGTGCAGGTCTCCGAGGTAACGGGTCAGACGCGAGCGCACCCCGACGAGTTCATCGGCAACCTGATCGAAGCGGGCGACGGCGGCACCCGGCTTGAAACCAACGGCTGCGATCAGTTCCTTATCGATCTGCGACGCCGCCTTGGAATCGGCCATATCGACCACGCGGCCGCCCATATGGCAGGTTTCCATTTCGTGAGTGAAACGTTTCTTCTGCCCTGCCACCGCCGGTACGTAAAGCACGGTTCTGCCGGCGCTGATGCAACGGGAAGCGATAGCCGCGGATATCTGCGCCGTGTCGTTGCCCGGCGCGACGTCGGCAAACAGCGAATGTCCCTGTGCCGCCATATTCGCGGCATAACGCACAATATTGTCGACATCTCCGGCTTCATGCTCGCTATGCGGATCGGCATCGAAGGGGCTGAAGCTCGGCAATTTCGTATCTTTCAAGGCGCCGATGGCGTCAGGGGCACCGGCCAACGCGTCAAGGGCGGCGTTGCCGCTCGGTTTGCTGGCCAGAGCATCGATGATGCGACGGCTTTCGGCGAGCATCTTGGTGGCGGGATCCATGAAGCAGCCCAGGATGATGTTGCGCTCGATGTCGAAATCCGCTATCGTCGGCTTTACCTCATCGACGATGGCGGTGAACACGGAAGAAGTATCGGGGGTGCCGCTGGCATAGTTTCTGCCATCGAAAAGAGCGACCTCGTCGATGTCAAGATGTTGGTCGTGCATGGCCGTCGTAAACGCGGGATTGAGACTGACATGGCCGGTGAAACGGATGACGGCATCGGTCTCACGGCCATCCGGCTTATGGTGGACCTCAACCGGATAGAGCAGAACGGGGACCGAATTGCCAATCCAGGTGGCCACACCGACCACCAACGACAGCTCGGCGACTCCGGCGGACCTGGTTTTGGCGGCTCTGTCGTCAAGAACGCGCTCAAGCCTGCGGCCGGCGGCACGCAACATTCCAGCGTCACGGAACATGGAATCAAGGGTAGTGTGCCCGCTGGCAAAGAGCTGCGCGATGCCGGAGGGGTGGGCGTGGGTCAAATCGAGCTGTGCGGTGAGCTGCCCGACGTCTTCCAAAGGCGAAGGCACAAGCCCGTTGCGATAGCTGTCATACCATTTGCGCATCCGTTGGATGCCGTTCATTGTCTGGTTCGTTTCGCTCATTGTTTACGTCCCTCCCCAACCTCTTTACAGTATTCGATATATCCTGAATTATATGAAAGCGCGGCGTCGATATCATCGTTGCCCACCGCCGAAAGCCATGCATACAAATCGTCATACAGCGAGGGGTTCATCGCCAGGAACGGCAGAAGCTCGGGGTGTTTCGCCATTTCGAACTGTAGCGAAAAATCCGTGGTCGCCTTGGCGTCCTGCGAACTCATACCCTCCACTTCGACTTCGGGCTGCGGCTGGTCGAATTCGCCATTTGATACCTTTTCGAAAACCGATCCAGGTTCGAAAGCGGGTTTGAAGCCCTGCTGCGCGTCGGACAAGCCGTCATCGCCATTCACGACTCCAGAGGTCATTGGCGAGTCTGCAACGTCCCTGATCGGAGGCATGAACTTGTTGCGTTCCTCAGCGGTCTTGCCCTGCGCCGAATCGTTCTGCGAATTCTGCGAACCACTGAAATCCAAACGAGGACGAGCGCCGCCACCCTCACTTTGACGAGGATCGCCATCCATCGCGACGAATACCGGGGTGTCCTGATCGACCGGGGTCTGTCCGAATGCGGAAAAACCGTTTATACCATTGTCTGTCCGCCGCCTTGCTTCGTCTGCGGAAACGGTTCCGTTACTGTCGGCGTCGGTGTTATCGGCGTCGCCGTTGATGTTGTTACCAGCGCCGGCACGGAGATTGCCGTGATCGTTGGAAGCTCGAACCCCAGCTCCGTTCATATTGGGCTGCGACTGCGCCGCTATCGGCGAGCCCATCGGTTGCTGCTCGTTGCCAGTCTTCTGGGAACGCTGTCCGTTATTTCGGCGGGAAGGCAAAGAGACCTGTCGCGTCTGAAGTCCGGCCGACGACGATATATTCTCGAGCGGGACCGCAGTATCGTTTGCCGCCGGCTGCGAAACCTTGTTGCCGGCATCGGCGAGCCTGCCGGGCTCTTCGGCCTTGTCTTCGGCAACACTCGTCATGGCGTCTTTGAACAGGTCACGAGCCTTGGAGTCCTCGGCTTGCGAATCAGGCGTCATCACGTTCAATGAAATCTGGTCGATGGCGTGATCGACTTGCGGCTCTCCGACATTCTGGCCTGCGCCGGCCTCGACCGGCAGCGGGGTTTCGCCAGCAAGATCGTCTGCGTTCGCACCATTGTCGTTCGCCGCCTGCCCGCTGATATTGTGGGAATCGGTCTTGCCGTCTCTCCCGGCGGTTGCCGAAACCCCGATACGATTGGCCACATCCGCCGCGCTGAAAGCCGTGGTCGGTTCCCCGGCACGTAAGTTCAGAATGTCATCGACGGACATTTCGTTAAGATCGGGCTCTATATCGGTGTTTTCACCACCGCTTGCGGCATAGTCGAACAAATCGGTAACCTGGTTGCCGCTCTCAGGACTTTCATCCACCTCGACGCGTACAAAGTCAACCGGGACATCGCCGAACTGCAATCTCATGGGCGAATCCGGAAGGATGAAATCCTGATTCGGCGTCAACGGCCGCAGCCCTTTTTCATCGACCACATACGATCCGTTGGTGGAATTCAAGTCAGTGAGCGATGCCCCGCCATTGGCCGCCACGGTGAATACCGCGTGCCTCTTCGACATCGAACGCGTATCGTCGTCGATCTCCAAACGACGATGCCCGTCATCGGAAAGCGGGCGCAAAGGTCTGCGTCCGATCTCAACGTTTTCGCCGGGGCCGACATCGACTTTCGTAGAGCCATTGACCTTGATGACCCAATGTTTCGTCGTTCGCGGATCAGACACCTTGCGGCCTCCCATATACACTTCTGTTCATGCTCGTTCCATTCTGCCATGTTTACCTTGAGCCGAGAAGGAAAATGACAGACATTGACAACACTCACGCATGAGTCTGCCCTCGCCTTTTATGTAGAGGACATACCTTAGGTACTACGATAGCCGACAAAATGAACAAACCCTGCGAGTGGAGATTCCACACGCAGGGTCTGCAACAATTTCCGGGATTAAACGGCTACGGTTCTAAACCGCCGCGGCCGTCGCTACCCGCAAAGAAGAAAGAACTACTTGAGTTCGACGGTGCCGCCGGCCTCTTCGATCTCGGACTTGGCCTTCTCGGCGTCGTCCTTCTTGGCCTTCTCGAGGATGGTGGTAGGAGCACCGTCGACGAGCGCCTTGGCGTCAGCCAGACCCTTGCCGGTGATGTTCTTGACGGCCTTGATGACCTGGATCTTCTTGTCGCCGAAGGAGGAGAGCACGACGTCGAACTCGGTCTTCTCTTCAGCGCCATCGCCTGCGCCAGCGGCAGGAGCGGCGGCAACGGCAACGGCCGGAGCGGAGGCTTCGACATCGAACTCGTCCTCAAACTTCTTGACGAAGTCGGAGAGTTCAACCAGGGTCATTTCCTTGAACGCGTCGAGGAGCTCATCGCTTGAGAGCTTAGCCATAATAGGCTTCCTTTCTTTTCCGATGACGGATGTTTATTGGTTCCGTCACCTAAATTTTTGAAATTTTTTAATTATTGACTACTGCAAAACTGCCTGACATTCACACGGCCGCAACCGCGGGAAAAATCAAGCGGCCTTTTCCTGCTTCTCGCGCAGCGCATCGATCGTACGCACGGCCTTGGTAGGCAGAGCGGCGAAGGTGCGAGCGGCCTTGGCCATGGATTCCTTGAGGTCTCCGGCCATTTCGGCAAGCAGCGTATCGCGGGACTTGAGGCTCGCGAGTTTCATGAAGCCTTCGGCGTCGTACATGGTTCCGTCTGCGAAACCACCCTTGATGACGAGGGCCTTGTTTTTCTTGGCGAAGTCACGCAGGATCTTCGCAGCCTCGACGTAATCACCCTTGACGAAAGTGATTGCGGAGGGGCCGGCGAGGACTTCATCGAAGCCTTCGTATCCAGCCTCTTTGGCGGCGATGCGAGCGAGCGTGTTCTTAGCCACTGAGTAGGAAGTATCGCGGCCTAGCTTTTCGCGCAGATCGGAAATCTGCGGAACGGTAAGCCCGCGGTACTCGGTCAGGTAGACCGCGTCGGCGTCACGGAATTGCTCCGTGAGCTCCTCGATCACCTTTGCCTTATCGGGCCTTTTCATGGCGTTCCTTCCTGAGTCGACCATTGATTAAGGAAATCGGAATGCTTCAGCTTTTCGGGCGATATCGCGAATGCGACGAACGCATTCAGCAATAACTGTATCTCTACAAAAAATGCCCTGCGCACAGGCAGAGCAACAATCACGCCATTTTCATGGCTTGTTCCCTTATACAAGGAACGTTCATATCGTTCAACCTATGCTGGCTTGGCGAACCAAACTTCGAGAGACCTTGCAGCCTCTAACCAACAGTCTGTGGTTTACAGATACATACTATACGGAACCCGCCCGACTGCGCGACACGCGCGACGTCAACCCGCTACGAGGATGCGATGAAAATCAGCGACATAGCCCCATTCCGCTGATTTTGCTCGCAACTCAAAATGAGGATGCGATGAAAATCAGGATAATGAGCATAAAATCCTGATTTTCATCGCATCCTCATGGTCAGCGAGCGATCAAAGCACGGCCTGAAGCGCGAAGTCGAGGATGAAGAGGACGGTGACCACCCACATCACCGGGTGGATGTCCTTGATCTCCTTCTTGCAGATCTTCACCAGGCAGTACATGATGAAGCCCGCGGCGATGCCATAGGAGATGGAGTAGGAAAGCGCCATGAACACGGAGGCGAAGAGAGCCGGGATCGCCTCGGCGAGATCGTTCCACTGCACTTCCTTCAAGCTGGAGGCCATCATGCAGCCGACCACGACCAGGGTGCCGGCAGTGGCAGCGGACGGAATCGCGGAGACCAGCGGCGAGAGGAACATCGAGATGAGGAAGCAAGCGGAAACGGTGACCGAAGTCAGGCCGGTGCGACCGCCCGCGGCGATGCCTGCGGAGGACTCGACGTAGGTGGTGACGTTGGAGGTGCCGAACAGGCCGCCGATGGAAGTGGCGATGGAGTCGGCGAAGAGGGCCTTGTCCATCTTGGAGCTGAAGCCCTTGCCGTTGGCCATGTTCCTGATGTCCTCGTCGGAGAAGATGCCGGTCTTGCGCCCTGTGCCCACGAAGGTGCCGATGGTGTCGAAGGTGTCGGACATGGAGAAGGCGAAGATGGTGACGATCACGAGCGGCAGACGGCCGAGGTTGCCGAACAGCGCCGGGAAGCCCTGCGGACTGAAGATCGCGAGGAAGGTGGTGGGTAGCTGGGCGAAGGTGTCAGAGATGGAGACCGCGTGGCTCATGTTGGTGATGCCGAAGGGGATGCCGATAAGCGCGGCGGCGATGATCGCGATCAAGAGCGACCCGCGAACCTTGAGCAGGGTGAGCACGATGGCGATGGCCAGGCCGATGAGGAAGACCCAGAGGGTCGGCGTGTTGAGCGTGGCCAGTCCAGGGGTGGCGTTGATCGGGCCGCCCTTGGCCGCGGCCTTCGGGTCGCCGGGAGTAAAGGAGATGAAGCCGACGTTCAACATGCCGACGTACATCACGAACAGGCCGATGCCGCCGCCGATGGCGTGCTGCAGGGACTCGGGGATGCAGGCGATGACGAGCTTACGGATGGAGGTGACGGTGATCAGGATGTTGATCAGGCCGCACAGGAATGTCATACACAGCGTCTCCTGCCAAGTGAAGCCGAGGCCGGCGCACACCGTGTAGGCGAAGAAGGCGTTGAGACCCATGCTGGCGGACTGGGCGTAGGGAACGTTGGCGAAGAGGCCCATGACGAGCGTGCCGACGATGGAGGCGATGATGGTGGCGAGGAACACGGCGCCCCATGGCATGCCGGTGGTGCTCAGCACTTGCGGATTGACGACGATGATATAGCTCATCGCGAAGAAGGTGGTGATGCCTGCTGTAATTTCAGTGGATACTGTGGTGTGATTTTCTTTAAGATGGAAGAACCTGTCCATCATTCTCTCTTCCTTGGTTTTGCACCGCCAAGTCAGAGCTATAGAGAAAGGGGCGGTCGGCGTTCAAGGCGTTACCACTACAAAACCGACGACTTCACTAGCTGTTGATAGATGAATTGACGATACGGAGGTTGCTGCGACTCGCCCGCGTTCCCGCGGACATCTCGAATATAACACCGGTCCTCCCCTACGTCTGTTCCAGCGTGTCTGATATCTTGTTGACTTAAAAAACTCGATCACCCGAAACGGCCGGAGATGTAGCGCTCGGCCTCTTCGTTTTGCGGGTTGTTGAACATCGTGGTGGTGTCGGCGAAATACTCGAGATGGCCGGGCTTGCCGACGGCCTTCAAGTTGAAGAAGGCGGTGTAATCGGCTACGCGCGCGGCCTGCTGCATGTTGTGGGTGACGATGACGATGGTGTAGTCGCGCTTGAGCTCGTTGATGAGATCTTCGACCGCGAGCGTGGAGATCGGGTCGAGAGCGGAACAGGGCTCGTCCATCAGGAGCACCTGCGGGTGGACGGCGACGGCGCGGGCGATGCACAGGCGCTGCTGTTGGCCGCCGGAAAGCCCGATGCCCGGTTTGTCAAGCCTGTCCTTGACCTCGTTCCACAGATTCGCGCCGCGCAGGGCCCATTCCACGAGCTCGTCAGCGTCGGCTTTTGAAATATGGCGGTTGTTCAAGCGAATACCGGCCAAGACGTTCTCGCGAATGGACATCGTCGGGAACGGATTGGCCTTCTGGAAAACCATGCCGACATCGCGGCGCACGGCCACCGGATCGACCCCCTTGCCATAGAGATCACGCCCGTCGAGCAGCACCTTGCCCTCGACCCGCGCTCCCGGCGTGATCTCGTGCATGCGGTCGAGCGTTCGCAGGACCGTGGATTTGCCGCAGCCGGACGGTCCGATGAACGCGGTGACCTTGTTGGCCTGAATGTTGAGATTGACGTCCTGAACGGCCAGGAAATCGCCGTAGTAGACGTTCAGGTGTTCGACATCGATGCGTTGCCCCATGTTGTCTCGCTTTCATTGTTGATACCTATATCGGAATCTGTGTCACCTTACGTATCGCGCAGTTTCAGACGCCACCGTCCCAAAAGTACGCTTTACCGAATCCAGAATGCACTTTTTGCACGCCAGCGTCAGAAAAGTGCGTTTTGGAACAGCTAACATGCACTTTTTGCACATTACCGTCAGAAAAGTGCGCCGTATCGAGGCCGATGGGCCGCCATACGTGATGAATCGCGCGATGCCGCCTTTCATCGAGATGCCTCCGTGCTGAACAGTCGCTGTACCAGGCGGCCAACGAGATTCAAGACCAGCACAATGACAATCAGCACCAACGCCGCCGCCCAGGAACGCTCGGTAGGAATGGACGCGACGCACCCCGGGCCGGCGCTCGGCGGGCAGGTCACGGACATCTTGCTATATTCCTGATAGACGAAGACCGGCAAGGTAGTCATCTGGCCGGCGAACAGGTTCCAGTTGGTGGTGGCGATGAACCCTGCGGTCATCAGCAGCGGCGCCGTCTCGCCGATGACGCGGGCGATGGCGAGGATGACGCCGGAGACGATGCCGGGTAGTGCGGTGCGCAAGACGACTTTCACGATAGTCCGCGATTTGGTGACGCCAAGCGCGTACGACGCCTCGCGCAGGTCGTCGGGGACGATCCGCAGCATCTCGACGCTGGAATTGACGACGGTGGGGATCATCAGAATCGAAAGCGCCACCGAACCTTCGAACCCGTTGGAAACCCCGGGCCCCATCAGAATTGCGAACAGCGAGAAGGCGAACAGGCCCGCGACAATCGAGGGGATGCCGCTCATCACGTTGACCAGAAGCGTGATGGCCTTGGCGAATCTGCCGCCACGCGCGTATTCGACCAGATAAATCGCGCACATCAGGCCGACCGGCACGGAAATCAGCATCGCGCCAAGCGTGACCTCGAGCGTGCCGATGATCGCGTGTTCGATACCGCCGTGACCCCCGGTTGGTGTCGGCAAGCCGCCGATGACGCCGGACATGTTGAATGTCAGGAAGTTCAGATTGAGCCGTTTGACACCGCGAGCGATGGTGGTCCAGAGCAACGAAATCAGCGGAATCATGGCAATGACAAAAGCGAGGCCGATGATTCCGGCCATGATCCGGCTCTTGAACTCGCGGCGTTTGAGCAGGGCTTCCGATGGCCTGAACTTCGAGAAATCAGGAGTCGGAGGAACGCATTGCGAAGCGACAATTGCATCATCCTCGTTCGTCTTTCCTAAGACTTCAGCATGGCTGCCGCAATTTCCGGAACCCAAGGAACGTTCGGCTTTAGCATAATTGCCGTGATTCCCAGAATGCAGGGAACGTTCGACTTCAGCGGTTGTATCGTTCATCGCGCACCTCCCCTCTTTGTAATACGTCTGGCAAGGAGATTCACCCCGAAGGTGATCACAAACAAGACCAGACCGGTGGCGATCAAGGCGGAGACACCGAGCGAATCGGCCTCGGGATATTGCGCGGCGATGTTGGCGGCGATGGTCTGGCTTTTCGAGGCCTCAAGCCAGTGCCACGAATAGGTCATGCCCGGCGAAAGCACCATCATCACCGCCATCGTCTCCCCCAGCGCGCGTCCGAGTGCGAGCATCGAGGCCGAAACCATGCCCGACCGCGCGAACGGCAGGGCGGTCAGCTTGATCATCTCCCATTTGGTCGCTCCGAGCGCGAGCGCCGCCTCCTGATTGAGCCGCGGGGTAGCAGCGAAAATGTCACGGGTCATCGAGGTGATGATCGGCATGATCATGATGGCCAGAATCACCGCGGCGCTGGCGACGGTGCGCGGCGGGTTCGCGGCGGGTCCCGCAAAGAGCGGAATCCAGCCCAGATGTGTGGAAACCCAAGCCCAGAACGGGTAGGTCGCCGGCACCAGTACCAGCGCGCCCCACAGGCCATAGATGACCGAGGGGATCGCGGCCAGCAGGTCGACGACGTAATTGAGCACCGTTTGGATGCGCTTGCGTGCGTAAAACGTGATGAACAGCGCAACACCGACGGCGACAAAAAAGGCGATCGCCAGCGCCAGCGCCGCAATCACCACCGTACCGAACACCAGAGGCCCGACATATTGCCAGAACCCGTGCGCTTTGCCGCCGCTTAAGGAGGCGAAAACCGCAGCAGTCCGGTCCTGCGGGCCAGCGAAAATCGGCCAGGCACGCAGCAGCAGGAAGAGCACCACAGCGCCCAAAGCCACCAGGATCAAAGCGCCGCAACCGACGGCCAGGGCGTGAAAAACCTTGTCTTGGCTGTGTTTGGACGGTTTGGCATTGCTGAAATCAAGGCCGTCTCGGCGACCGCCTGCACCACCACCGGCCGGAGCGCTTAAAGTCGCGCTGACCTGGCCCGTGGCCGCAGACACCACCTGCCCCACGCTGCTACTTTCAGATATATTCGCCATGCTTTTCCTTACTCGAAGTTTGAAGCGAGCCGAATCGGTTTTGCAATCCTGCAACCAACCGGTTTCCGGAAAAAGTGAATCGTTGGGTCGGATTGTTTCGTCTACCGAATGATCTCGTGATAATCTCGTCCAGTAAGCTATGTATTTGTCTGCTTGATAATATCTTTGGACTAATTGTTAGCTATTTCGATTATTCCGTTATTCAGTTATTCGATTATTCAGATATTCGTATATTCAATTCTTCGTCTACAAGTACCAAACTATTTTGCCTGTATCGTATTGACGGATTTCAAAGCCCTCTGCGTCAACGCTCCCCCAAGAGCGGCCGAGCCGGTGTTGTCCGCAGCCACTTTCTGGCCGCTGTCGCTCAAGACATAACCCAGCCAGTCACGCACGAACAAGCCGGTTTTCGCGTCTTTGTAAGCCGGGCACGCCACTACGTACGAGGAGGAGACCACCGGATAGTCGCCTGCACTATCCGTGGCATAGTCCACGTTCACCACCACGCGTTTGCTCCCCTTGGGCATTGCGCGCAACGGCGAGGCGTTGACGGTTTTCGCAGCGGCATCAGCGGCGGGCGCGACGTAATCGGAACCTACTTTGACGCTGACCGTGCCGAAATTGCCGGCCTTGGCGAGGTCCGCGTAACCGATGGTGCCGTCGGCCTGGCCGATGCTACTGACCACGCCGTCGGTGCCTTTGGCGGCCTGACCGACCTCGTTCGGCCAGTTTTCCTGCGGATCGTGGCCCCAGTCGTTCGGCGCGGCGGCCTTGAGATAGGAAGTGAAATTATTGGTCGTACCGGATTTGTCGGAACGATGGACCACGGTGATCGGCGTGGCAGGCAGGCTCACCTTGGGGTTTTCGGCCTTGATGGCCTCGTCGTTCCACTGGGTGATCTTCCCGTCGAAAATACGCGCGATGACGCCGGCGTCCATATTCAGGTGCTTGCCCTGCCCTGAAATGCCTTTGAGATTGAATACCACCGCAATCGGGGAAACGTAAACGGGAACGTCGAAAGCGCTGCCGGATTTACAGACGCTTTTGGAGAGCTCCACCTGCTCTTCGCTCAACGGGGCGTCGGTCCCCGCCCAAGCGATGGCACCGGTCAAAAACGTGGAGACCCCGGCACCGGAACCGGAAGGGTTATAGGCGATTTTCGCATTGCGGTTTTTGCCTTGGTACGTGGCGATCCACGCTTCCACGGCACCCTGCTGTGAAGAGGCACCGGCGCCATGAAACTCGCCGGAAATGCCGGAATTCTTGCCTTTGGTGGCTCCGGTGGTATCAGCTGGGGTATTGTCACCGCAAGCCGAAAATGCCGCCATCATCGCAAACGAGGAAACAACAGCGATGAGGCGCTTACACGTGGTGCTGTGCATGATGTTGCTCACGGTTTCATTATGACAGATGGTCTGCCGAGGGCCATTAGACACTTGCGTGATGCTTGGTCGGGCTTTTGGCTTTGGTCGCCGACCAATCGAAAGATGGGCCTCCGACCTCGCTTTGAAATCAGAACCGACCTTTTCGCTTTTTGGTAGGGATTTATTGACCGTAATTATTGGCATTATGTTATTTTTATCGTATTACATAACGGCCAAATCATTGGGCCACAGCCGACCAACCATCTGGTACACTACCCGACCTTTTCTTGCCGGAATCCTTCGAATACGGGAAATCCGAGCCTTTGCTTTTCTCATTGGGCGAACAAGGCTCGGAATGATTGACGAACGATTACAGCCTGGTGACGATGTCGACGGCGAGGCGGGCGGCGGTGTCGGCGTATTCGGAAATATCGAATTCCTTGAACTGCTCGTAATCGGTGTCGGCCTCGTCGGAAAGCGCGCGGATGACCAGGGCGGGCACGTCGTTGCGCGCGGCGACATGGGCCACGGCCGCGCCTTCCATCTCCACCGCGTCGGCGTGGGTCTTTTCGGCGACCACGGCCGCGGCTTCGGGGGTGCCGATGAAATTGTTGCCCGAGGCGATGACCCCGGTCATGTGGTGGATGCCCATCTCGTCAAGCGCGGCGTCGGCTACGTCGAGCAGATGCCGGTCGCTGTGGAATTCCTCGGTTTCCGGCTTCCACTGGGCGATCATGCGCATGTCGGAATCGAGGTAGCGCAGCGTGCCGCCGAGCACGATGTCATCGATATGCATCGACTTGTTGAGCGAGCCGGCGATGCCGGAGAAGATGACGGCGTCGGGATGATAGGCGTCGACGAGCGCCTGGGTGGTGGCCGCGGCGTTGACCAGGCCCATGCCGCCCACCGTCGCGGCGACGGTGATTGGCTCGCCGGACTTGGAGGTGAGCGTGCCGACGTTGATATCGAGGCTCGCGGTCTTGTTGTGCTTCACGCCGTCCAGGGACTTGGCGATCAGCGCGACTTCCTCTTCCATGGCTCCGATAATGGCGACAGTCTTCATAGTTCCTCGGTTTCTGTGTTTTTAAGCGACGTTATTTTCGTATAAAGCTGTTTTCAATATATTCAGACACGGATATGACATTGCGGACGGAATTGTGTACCACAAAATGCCATATCCTACTCCGTCACGATTGTACCGTTCAGGCACCGCGGCGGACGTCCACGGCGTTGGCAAGCTCGCGCAGCAGCCGTTGCGTCTCGGGCCAGGCGATGCACTTGTCGGTAATCGACTTGCCATACTCCAGCTGTGAAAGCGGGGCCGCAGGCTGGTTGCCGCCGGCGATAAAGCTCTCCATCATCAGCCCGGTGATATCGGGCTCGCCTACCGCGATGCGTCCGGCCAACTCGCGCGCGACCTCGGCCTGACGAATCTCGTTCTTGCCGGAATTGCCGTGCGAGCAGTCGATGATGAGCCCATGGCAGGCGGCGGAATCCGCCGGCATTTCGCTGCGGATGGAATGCATGGCCTGGTTGACGGAAGCGGTGTCGTAATTGGGGCCGTGCGAAGAACCGCGCAGCACGACATGGCAATCAGGGTTGCCGAGCGTCTCGACGGCGCTGGCGCGGCCGAGGTGGTCGATGCCGAAGAACGTGTGCTGTTGGGTAGCTGTATAGCACCCGTCGATGGCGGCTTTCACCGAGCCGTCGGTCGCGTTTTTGAAGCCGATGGGCATCGATAGGCCACTGGCCAGCTGGCGGTGAATCTGCGACTCGGTGTTGCGCGCGCCGATCACGCCCCAGCTCACCGCGTCCGAAATGTATTGCGGGCTGGTCGGCTCCAGGAATTCCGTGGCCGCGGCCACGCCTTCACCCAGCACGCCGATCAGGGTCTTGCGGGCCAGCAACAGGCCCTTCTTGATGTTGTGACTGCCGTCGAGGTCCGGATCGTTGATCAGACCCTTCCACCCCACCGTGGTGCGCGGCTTTTCGAAGTAGACACGCATGACGATAAGGAGACGGTCGCCGAGCTCGTCCTTCATCTTGGCCAGACGGTGGGCATAATCCAGCGCGGCGGCGGGGTCGTGGACGGAACAGGGGCCGGTGATGACCAGAAGCCTGTCGTCTTTCCCGTACAGGCAATCGCGGATTTCATTGCGGGAACGAACGACCAGATCCGTGGCTTCGTCGCTCAACGGCATGCTGGAAAGCACGTCTGCCGGGGTGGGCAACGGCTCGAGTTCGAAGACGCGGCGGTTGACGATGCGGTTGACCCCGGCCTCGTCCTCCCAGCGTTTGATGCCTTTGACCTTCAGCGGGTTCTCGCCGTTTTTCAGCGCCTTTTCGAAGGCGGCGCGATTTTTGGCGTCGCCGATGCTTTGGTCAGTCTGAGCCTCTGCATTGCAATCAAGTCCGTTACCGTTGTCGGACGTCGACGCGCCCTCAGCGTCGTGTAAAGTCGAACCCATATTCATTCCCCCCACTTATTGATTGCCGGTTAAGCGTTATTCGCGTTCCCGCATCGCACTATAACCACTATCGACGGTGGCATATGCGGTTTCATCATCCCTGACTTCAAGAATAGGCCACACCACAGCCTACGCCTATAAGCCACTCGCCATGATAACGATGCGATGAAAATCAGCGAAAAGCGCTTTAAATCGTGACTATGCTCGCATGTTCAATCGAACAAGCGATGAAAATCAGCAAAACGACGTCAAAACGCTGATTTTCATCGCATCTAAGCCGTCATTCGCCATCGAGCTTGCGACGGGCGGTCACGGCATCAGCGAGAGTGTGCAGCAACTCGCTGGTACGGTCCCAGGAGATGCAGGAATCGGTGATCGAACGGCCGTAGACCAACTGGTCGAGCGGAGCCGGCGACTGGTGGCCACCGCGGATGTTGCTCTCCATCATCACGCCGAAGATGCCGGGCTCGCCCTTGGCCAGACGAGCGGCGATCTCTTCGATGACCTCGGCCTCACGTACCTCGTCCTTGCCGCAGTTGCCGTGGGCGGCGTCGATGACCAGGCCGTGCTCGCTCGGGCCGGTGACCTTCGACTGCTTCAGCGTCTCCAGCGCCTCGGCCACGGACTTGGCGTCGTAATTCGGACCGGAATTCGAGCCACGCAGGACGATATGGCAATCGGGATTGCCCTTGGTTTCCGCGGAAATCACACGTCCGTCGAGGTTGATGGAAAGGAAATGATGCTCACTGGCGACGGCATAACAGGAATCCGCCGCGACCTTCACCGAGCCGTCGGTGGAGTTTTTGAAACCGATGGGCATCGACATGCCGCTGGCCAGCTCGCGATGGACCTGGCTTTCGGTGTTGCGCGCGCCGATGGCGCCCCAGCTGACCATATCGCAGATATATTGCGGGGTGATCGGATCGAGCCATTCGGTGGCGGCGGGCAAACCTTGATTCAGCACGTCGGCGAGCACCTTGCGGGCCAGATCCATGCCCTTGCGAATATTGAATTCGCCGTCGAGGTCGGGGTCGTTGATCAAGCCCTTCCAACCCACCGTGGTACGCGGCTTCTCAAAATAGACGCGCATCACAATCATCAGACGGTCTTTGAGTTCCTCATTGACCTTGGCCAGACGCTGGGCGTAGTCTAACGCCGCCTTAGGGTCGTGAATCGAGCAGGGACCGACGATGACCAGCAGGCGGTCGTCGCGGCCGTGCAGGATATCGCGGATCTCCTGACGGCTTTTCAACACCAGATCGCTCATCGGTTTGGTCAGCGGGGTTTCCTTCAGGAACGCGCGCGGTGCAGGAATGGGGTCAAGCTGGCGGATGTTGACATCCACGGTTTCGGGGTAAACGGCTTCCTCGCTAAATCGCCGTGCGTCCTCAGAACTTCCAGGCCCTCGCATAATCGCCATGATTCCCCTCCTCTTGCTTGATGTAAATATTATTCCGCTGCTGCCTTATGCCGCAACAGGGTGCTTATTATAATCGATTGAACAGTGTAATACCGCCGAATAGTCACTTATTGACTTTGGCTCCGGTCCAACGTACCAGCGCATAAAAAATAATCCCGGCTATCACTGCTTTGACACCAGACGGCACGAGTACATTGGCATCCTCGATGCCGGCAAGCACGCCGATGACATCGATGCCAAACATAATCAGCGCGAAAACAAGCGCCCAAACAATCGGATGATTCAAAAAATAATGTCTCATTGACCTACTCCTTTGTCTGCTCAATGTTAGGCGGCCTCGCGCTATGCGAGCGCTCTCCGAGTATATATAATCGTCAAACAAAAACTTATTCAACGACCTTCGAATGGTTACCTGAGACCGGAAATCTCCGGCCTCAGGCGCGTATTGTCCAGAAACAGCCTACAAGGCTGTTTCTCTATGGCCAATGCGCCTGCAATTAGAGAATCTCGCTCACGCTCGATACTCAATTCTACTGGAGGCCGCTGTGAAGCGACCTCCAGCGCTCTCGCACGAAAAGCCCACAGGGCTTTTCTTACGCGAGCGCCCTAATTAGTCGACAATCATATCTAACTCAACCAAGCGCCAACTGGTTTCCTGAAACCGGCAGGTGCCGGTTTCAGGCGCGTGTTAGCTGCAAACAGCCCACAGGGCTGTTTGCCTCAAGCTAACGCGCCCATACTAATCATTAAGAAAAAAGCGACTCAGTCTTGAGCCAACTCGTTACCTGAGGCCAGAAATCCCTGGCCTCAGGCGCGTATTGGCCGAAAATAGCCCACTGGGCTATTTTCTTCAGGCCAATGCGCCCATTGGATCCCAAGCCGGGAGCATGGTGGCCGGCTCGGTGAGGGCGGCCTGGTAGTCGGCGGGGAGCATCAACTTCGGGACGGCGACCTCGTAGACGTACTCGGTGAACCAGTCGTCGGCCATGGTGAAGTATCCCTTGTCGGCGACCTTGCAGCCCCAGGAGTTCTCGACGCGCCAACGGTTGGTGGTCGTGCCGTCGTCGGCCACGTCGACGCCGACGAACGCCATCGCGTGGTTCATCGCGGAGTCGCCGTAACGCACGCGGTCTTCCTTGCTCATATCGAAATCGACGTCGTAGACCTTGCCGTACTCGTAGAGGTCGGTGGCCCAGGCGCCGTTGTCGCGGTCCATCATCGGATGGCAGTCCGCGCCAAACCAAGCGGGCGTGCCCTGCTCGGAGAGGATGCGGCGCACGCAGTCCTTCATGAACTGGTTGGGCACGTTCAGGTACTCGGTCGCATCTCCGCCGATGACGTTGCCCAGGTGCTCGATGCCGATCTTCTTGCCCTTGGCGTGCTCGGCGCGCGGGTCATCCACGAGGCAGACATAGTCCTCGAGGTGCGCCGGCCCGACGTACTTCTTCCAGAACTCGACCGGCGAGATCTCGCCGTCGCGGTGGAAGTTGCCGTCCTTATCGGTCCACTCCCAGTCGAAGCTCTTCGGCGGCTCGCCCAAGTGGATGGTGAGCATGCGGTGACCGGCCTCGACGCCCTCATCGACGATCTTGTCGATCGCGGACGGATCGGCGTACATATGCGCCACGGCGGTGTGCAGCATACGGCGCAGCTGCGTGTTCATCTCACTGGTGTTGGTCGACGAGGCGGTCTCCGGGAAGAAGTCCTTCGGCACGGCGCCGTACTTCTTGTAGATGTTCATGGCCATCGTCCACTGGCCGCCGTCACCCATCACGTCGGCAAGCAGGTGCTGCATAAGCTGGGAGTCAGCGGGTTCGCCGGCGCGCACCAGATCGGCGACGTCACGCAGGAAGTAGTTGATGCGCTCGAGCTTGTCGTAATACATCGCATAGTTCTGCGAGAACTCGAACTTGTCAAGATTGAGGTTCTGCTTGGCGACGAAACGCGCCACGTTCAGCGAGCTGAAGAGCCAGCAACGCCCGGAACGGTTCTGGTTGGTGACTTCGCCGTTGTCGACGGTCACCGAGAAACGACGCTGAAGCCTACGGGCACGGTCGTAATTGTGCGCCACCGGGTTGATGCCGGAAGTGGTGACGGCATTCATGGCCAGCGTGTTGACGGGTTTCGCTTCGAAATCGTCCTGCAACTGCCCCAGACGGTCGGCACTCAGCGGCTTCATTTCACTCATTAGACAATGCTCCTTTGGTTGGTTTACTTTCCACCATATTCCATGCGCTGTATCCGACACGCGAATTGCAATCCGAGGTATCGCGAAGCCTTGGAATCAAACGTCATCAATACATATGAAGGAACTGGACAAGAAATCTGGTCGAGAAAATACGAAAGTGCGCCATGACCCAATCGCCACAGCGCACCCAACCGTTATGCAAAACGGGTAAGACTACCGCCTCGCAGGAGCCCCGCCGGCAGGCTCGCCGCCTTCAGGGAAAATGACATCATCGCTGTTGACACGGTTCTGATTATTGGCCGCAAACCTTGCGTTGGCCGGTACCCCGCCATTGATCGGCGCATTGGCAGCAGGTGCGGCAGGCGCATCACCGACCGAAGGATTCTTTTTCGAAGCGTTATTCACCAGATTGGAAAGCTGTTGCATACCGCTTCTGGGAGCGGGATCCTGCTCGGAATCCGAAGCATTGCGCGCCTGCGCCTGTGCCTGAGCCTGAGCCTGTTGACCACCATGTTGCTGCGGGACCTGGGCCGGCTGCTGCACCGGGGCTTTGACCGCATGATTACTAGGCGCGTAAGAGGCCGGCATCTGCACAGCCGCAGCAGGAGCCTGGCCTGTACCGGTAGCGTTGCCCGAGTTCGGGCGCGCCTCGCCTTGGTCTTCGGGCTCGCGCTTTTGGTCTTGTTGCTGGTCTGCCTGCGCGGCATCGTCGAGATCGTTGGCTACGGCATTGACCACCGGAACGTTGACCCCGGACTTCTTGTCATCGGCAAAACCGAATCCGGAGAACGCATTGGTGAACATCGAACGGAGCTCGGTGACACGCTGGGTGATGGTCGATTCGCGCTCCTGGAGATCCTTGATGCGCTTGGCGAGCCCATCAAGCTCGCCCTGTGCGGCCTTGCGCCGTTCCTCGACGCGAGCCTCGGCGTCTTTCTTGGCCTTGGAGATAATCTCTTCGGCTTGCGCGTCGGCTTCCTGACGCTTTGAAACCGTATAGCTGTCGGCCTCGTCCCTCAGATCCTTGGCCTTGGAGACCAGGCTGTCCGCTTCCTTCTTGGCCGCGGCGCGGCTCTCTTCCAGCTGCTTCAACAGATCGTTGACCTTGCTGGTCGCCTCTTCCTGCTGCTTGGAGATATCAGAACGAATCTGCTCGACTTCGGCATTGACCTGGCTCAAGGTCTTGGTGCGCTGGACTTCCGCCTCATCGGCGATGCCCTGAGCCTTGGCCTTCGCGTCATCGGTGATTTCGGTCGCCTTGCGCTGGGCCTCGGTGGTCATGCGGGAGACCTGCTCACGCACGTTGGCGAGTTTCTTGTTGGCTTCGCCCAGAGCGGTCTCGATCTGATCGCTGGCGTCACTCTTGAGCTTGGCGACTTCGTCGTTCGCGGCCTTGCGCTGTTCGGCGACCTGCTGGGTGGCCTTGGCCTTGAGCTCGGCGATCTCGCGGTCCTGCTTCGCCTTTTCGCTGGCGAGACGCTTGTTGTGTTCCTCGCGCGAGTTGGTCAATTCGATTTCGATGGTGTCGCGCTGCTCGGTGACCTTCTTGGCCGTCTCTTCACGCAGTCTGGTGGCATCCTGCTTGGCGGAAGTGGTGATCGACTCGGATTCGGTCTGCGCCTTGGCCAGGATGGTGGCCGCCTTCGAATTGGCCTCGTCGGTGATGTGCTGCGCATCGAGCTTGGTGTTGTTGATCAGGGTTTCCGCCTGATGCTGGGCCGCAGCGCGGGTGCTTGCGGCATCCTGCTTGGCGCGGTTGACCAGTTCCGTGCTGGTCTGCTCAGCGCTGGCGAGCATCTGCTGGGCATTGGCTCCCAAAGAAGCGAATGAATTGCCCTGCGACGCCTTCTTCGCGTTCTTCTTTTCCTCTTCAAGCTGCGCACGCAGTTGCAGAATCGCCTGGTCACTGGAATTGACCTGTGCACGCATGCGATCGAGCGTCTGATGCAACGAAGCCAACTCCTGGTCTACCTGCTCCTTGTTATACCCGCGCAATTCTGTCGTGAAGCGGTCGTCCGCCATAGTGATTCCTTTCGCCTTGCGACCTAAAGCCACAGTTTTTGAAAGCCGATACATACTATTGGCTCATTGTAGTGTATTTTTCAAGAGATTTATGCCGAAACGTCTCTAATCCACACAGACACCACGCGATTCGGAGTGTCCGGATTCTAACGGCTGCCATCGAGGATGGGCCCAAGGCGGCAGCCACTTGAAAATCTTCAGGCCATGAGGATGTTCGATGACGTCGGCTCGAGGAAGTAACGAGCGGTCTGTCGCACCACCACACGGCATGCCTCCACCTGCTGGTTGAATGTCAGACCATGCTGCGGATGGGGTTCCTCGTTGATGATCGGGAGGCTGACGAATCCGGAAAGCACTTTGTGCTGGCCGGTCGTCCATTTCATCAGATTGTAGAAAAGGGAGTTGCAGACGAACGTGCCCGCGTCCGAGCTCAAGGCCGAGGGAATTTCCTCCGAGGCAAAATTATCGAGGATGGAACGCAGCGGAAGTTTCGTCCAGAAGGCGGCAGGGCCGTTCGAAGCGATCGGCTTGCGCGAAGCCTCGTCCGCAGGTTCGAACGGCAGGCCCGTCATCTCGCCGGAAATCGTCGTACGGGCGGTGTCGATGATGTTGTTGGCGCAGCGTTCGAGCAGAATACCGCGAGCCGCGGCTTTGAGCCCCGTGGCAATGACGATATCGGGATGCGTGGCCTGAAGCGTTTCCCTGAGCAGAGGCCAGCACTCGTCGACGCTTATCGGCAGATCGACGGCGTTGATCGATATATCCACGTCCCGTAAGAGGTCATCGCCCTCAAGGCCGGAAGCGTCGCCAAGCCCATCGTCCGCGAGCGCATGCGGCACCACATGCGAAGGGTTGCTTTTGATCCCTTCGTAAGGGTCGAAACCGGAGATGACAACGTTCAAGTGTTCCATGCTCTCCAGTCTAGCGCGGAGTGTGGCGCTGGTTATTTTATAGGGATTTCTATCCGTTTATAATTCTGGCATCAAGAGATTTCGGATATCCCGTGAGGGTTCATTCCACAAAGATTATTCCCGTACGATCAGCGCGAGCAGACGGCCTTCGTGCGATTTATGCGCAAGGCTCGCACGACGATGCGAGTAGAAAAGCGGGTTTTCGAGCGTGCACAGGCTGTGGCGCACCTGGCCGATACGCTCCGAAAGTTTGGGGCTGCCCTCGCCGTCGACGGCGCACAAGGCGGCAAGTTCCGCGTCCTGATCGAGGTATTGCGTGGCGGCACCGACACGTGGGGCCGAGCTGATGACATTGTCCGCCGGTATGCCGGCCTTGGCGAGCTCCTGCAGCGCGGCTTTGGCGATGTCGATGCCGGGGCCGCCGAAGTGGGTTAGGGTGAAGGTCCCCGGGAACTGCGCGTCGAATTCGTCGGCGATCTGGTCACCGACTTCGTAGCAGTCGCCGCAGATGCAAGGGCCGAGCGTGGCCACGATGCGGTTCGGATGTGCACCTTTGGCCACCATCAGATCGACCGCGGCGCCGATGACCCCGCGTTGCAAGCCCTTCCGCCCGCAATGTGCCGCACCGATGACACCCGCCTGCAGGTCGGCCAGCAGCACGGGCAGGCAGTCGGCCGCGAACATGCCAAGCGCCACACCGGTTTTCGAGGTGACCTCGGCGTCGGCTTCAAGACGCGGGTAAGCGGTCGGAGAGTTCACACCGGCTTTCGCTGCGTTTGAAGAAGATTGATTATTGTTGGCGATATCAAAGTTTGATGTTTCAGCCTTTGCCACCATTGCGGAACTATTGCCGGATACGGATTCGCGGATTTCGACGCACGTCTGGGTTCCCATGATTTCAGCGCCGTCAACGGTGTCGATTTCCTCAGCATCCTGTTCCACCGTCAGTTCACCGGTAGCCGCCGCGGATACGTTGCCGTGGCGCTGACCGGAGTCGATAATCGTGCCGGAGAAATCGCAACCGTACGGTGCGTTGCGCTCGAAAAACGTATCGACATCAACGACCTTGCCCGAATGAACCTGCGCCACCAATGAAAGCGGAGCCCCGACGGCCTTGGCCAACGCCACGCGGTTCGCCTGAACTGCGGACGGGCTGTCTCCGGATTTGCCGCCAAGGTTGAGATTGCCCCAATCGCCGGCGCTCAAACCGCCGAGCCGCGTGGTGTAGACGACCTTGACACCTGGCGCCAGGTCGATGGGAATCGTGACGGGAATGGGATTGCCGAATGTATCCGTCGATGGAATGGCATTGCTATTGAGAATCGTGCCATCTTGGTTTGCAGTTTCACTCATGCCGCCACCTTATCGCAAGACACACTCCGATATCAATGCAGCTGAAGTCCAACCTCACGGTCCTCCTCATGAATGTCACCACTCAATCGCCCCATTTCGACCATCTTGGTGCACCAAGACACCCCAAACGAGTGGAAAAGTGTGAATTCTCCCTTAAAAGGTCATCTTGGTGCACCAAGATGCCCCAAATGAACAGAAAAATGTGAATTTCCCCCTTAAAGACCCATCTTGGTGCACCAAGATACGAATATTCGAGAGAATTGATACCGTATTGTCCCAAAACCGGCAACTTGGTGGCACCAACATGGCCAATAACGAGGGTTAAGCGTTCATTACGGTGTCAGAGCGACAGCCAGAGGAGAAGAAATTCTCTATTCAGCCTTGAACGTGCGCTGCTTGGCACGCGAGCGAAGCATCGAGTGTTCGGGCACCGAGAACGGCAACGGCATCGAAAAGACGTGCGCAGGATTGTTGATCTCCTCGACCGGATTGCCGTCGGCGTCTTCCATACCGCCTGCCGCGACCGTATAATCGACCGGCTCGCGTCCCGGAATCAGGAATTCGATGAGCTGGCCGGGTTCGATCTTGTTGCGGCTCATCAGGGTGAGGCGCCGCGCGGCAGCGTCGTAGCCGATCACCTCGCCGACCACCAGCCAGTCGCGGAAGTAACCACCACGATCCGTATTCTGGCCGGCCTTGTGCTCCGGGTAGTAGAAACCGGTGGAATAGTCGCGGTGCGAAACCTTGTAGGGTTCGTCCTTAAGCCATTGGGGCAGCTCGACATGCTTTGGTTCAGCGTTCTGGGCTTTCGTGGCCTCGGCACCCACCAACGCCGGGACGCTCGCGGAAATCGTCGCCTTGGCCGCGGCCTCGGCGCCCGCATTCTGCACGCCACGGAAACCAATGGATCCGCTGGATTCAAGCTCCCCGACAGCGCGGGTCGCCCGCACGACGTCGGAACGACGCACCATGTCGTGCAACGGCTTCAAGCTCTTGCCGTCAGCGTCCTCGAAACCGCGCTGCACCATATATTCATTGACCGCGCACTTGTAGGCATTGGTGATTGCCGCTACGTAATACGCACTCTTGGCCCGCCCCTCGATCTTGAGACTCGAGGCGCCGGCGTCGATCATATCGTCGACATGCTCAAGCATGCACATGTCCTGCGAATTGAAGAGGAAGGTGCCCTCGTCGTTCTCCTCGACCGGGAAGAACTGGCCGGGGCGCTTCTGCTCGACGACGCTGTATTTCCAGCGGCAGGGCTGGGAGCATTCGCCGTGGTTGGCGTCGCGTCCGTTCATGTAGTTCGAGATGAGGCAGCGCCCGGAGAACGCCATGCACATCGAGCCGTGCACGAAGGTCTCGATATCCATATCTTCAGGGATGTTGGCGCGGATGTCGCGGATGGCCTGCAGGTCGAGCTCGCGGGCCAGCACGACGCGGCGCGCACCCAGTTCGTAGAGCGCGTTGGCGGCAAGATAATTGGTCACGCCGGCCTGGGTGGAGACGTGCAGCTCGAGCTGCGGGGCGATGGAATGAGCGGCCATCAACACACCGATGTCGGTGATGATCAGCGCGTCGATGCCGGTGGCGGCGAGGTGGGCGATATAGGTCTTGATATCCTCGACCTCACTGTTGTGCGGCAGGACGTTACAGGTCACATACACCCTTGCCCCACGCTCGTGGGCGTAGGCGGCGCCAACCTTCAGATCATCCATGGAAAGGTTCTTCGGGGCCGAACGCATGCCGAATTCCTTGCCCCCGCAATAGACGGCGTCCGCACCGAAGTCGATGGCCGTCTTGAGACTTCTGAGGCTGCCTGCCGGCGCCAGCACCTCCGGCCTGCGCCGCCGCACCATCCTCGTCTGGATCGGCTCGTTTCCATTGTTTCCGGCCATTACATCATCCTCATTATTCTCATATTCGCCCAACCGCACCGTTTCAGTCTAGACCAACGAGGCCACGGCAACGTGCGACATAACGTCACAACCTCAAGAAGCATCCTGTCACACCCCGACCGTGGAGGTCGTACACACGAGTAGGAATCAAATACGTTGTTTCCAGCATCAACTGCGTCTATTGTGCTGGAAACAACCCATTCTGCGACAATTTTTGCGTTGTTTCCAGCACCTATCATGGATATACTGCTGGAAACAACCCATTTAAGACGCAGAACCGCTATCCGCGACGACGAACACGAGCCCGACTCAGGCGTTGAGCTTGGCGAGCTCCTCGGCGCTGAGCTTGAGGTCGCCGGCCTTGAGGCTGTCGAGAATCGTTTCGGGGCGATGGGCGCCGGGGATGACGAAGACATGACGCCCCAGGCTCAGTTCCCAAGCGAGCACGACCTGCTGGTGGCTCACCCCATGGGCCTGCCCGACCTCGCGGAACGGGTCGTACTTGGTCTCGTCCTTGGCCTTGCGGTAGCCGCCGAGCGGGCTCCAGCAGACGAACGGCAGCCCCAGCTTCTCGCAGTAGTCGAGGGTGTCGCGGGTGGACTGGTAGGTGGGCGAGAACTGGTTCTGCACCGCGACGAGCTTGTCGCCCAGGATCTTGCGCGCGATGTCGATCTGTTCGACCGAGGCGTTGGAGATGCCGGCGAGCTTCGCCACGCCCTCGTCCAGCAGCTGCTTGATGGCCTCGACGGACTCGTTGTAGGGCACGTTCGGGTCCGGGCGGTGCAGGTAGAGCAGGTCGATGGTGTCGACGCCGAGCGCGAGCGCCGACTGCTTGCCGGCCTCGACCAGATGCTCGGGCTGCCCGTTGACGCCCCAGGTCGGGGTGGTGCCGTCTTCGGCGAAGTTACGGAAATGGCCGACCTTGGTGGCGATGGTCACCTCGTCCTTGGGGCCGTCCCAGCTGGCCATGGCCTTTCGTACCAGCTTTTCGCCGGTCTGTTCCTCGCCGCCGGAGCAGTAATACGACCATGCGGTGTCGATGTGACGGCATCCGGCGTCGAGCGCGGCGTGGATGGTCTCGATGCCCTTGGCCTCGCCGAGGTTGTTCTCGATGGTCAGCGGCATCTCGCCCAACCCGATGGCGGTGGTGTCGAGCGGACCGAGATTACGA
Organism: Bifidobacterium sp. ESL0800; assembly: GCF_029395355.1. Classification (NCBI taxonomy): domain Bacteria; kingdom Bacillati; phylum Actinomycetota; class Actinomycetes; order Bifidobacteriales; family Bifidobacteriaceae; genus Bifidobacterium; species Bifidobacterium sp. ESL0800. The sequence continues at coordinate 59,388 of NZ_CP113913.1, read as the reverse complement.
TGTAATACCATATTATTCCTTTGTCAGTATTTATTATCGATGCTCCCAGCCTACGGAACCAAGCGGATTTTCTCCACCTCATTGCCGCCAAGACACTTTGCTGCCGGCAAACGGCACGTAAGCCACAATCATATGCCGTCTACCAGCAGCAAAAAGACGAACTGCTTCTCTAACGAGCAAATAAATAATCGAGCTATGCAAAGTTCGCCTTACAAGCTAAAATACAGACAGTCTCTTTGCGAACGTTGAATAGGAGAAAGGTCGCGATGGCGCCGACGATACCAGATTGTGATTTTATCCGGGAATTGGGATCCGGTTCCACGGCCGACGTGTATCTCTATCGTCAACACAACCTCAACCGCGAGGTCGCCGTCAAAGTAGGAAAGTCCAGGCAGGACCGGAATTTCGACGAAGCGTTCGAAAAAGAAGCGAAGATCATGGCCAAGTTTTCGGCCCATCCCTACATCGTTTCCATTTACGGCTCAGGACTGACCGGCGCAACGCACCTGCCGTACCTCGTCCTCGAATACGCGCCGCACGGCTCCTACAAGGAAATCATGCGCAACCGCAGGCTCACCGTCGCCGAGATGCTCGACCTCGGGGTAAAGCTTACGGGGGCCTTGCAGACCGCGCACCGACACGGCATCGTCCACCGCGACATCAAACCGGCCAATATCCTCATCACTTCCGCGGGGCAGCCGGCCCTTTCCGATTTCGGCATCTCGACGAGCATCTACGAGTCGAAATCACGCACCGGCTTCTCCGTGCCGTGGGCGCCGCCGGAAGTGCTGACCGGCAAAGGCGGCGGCACCGAGACCTCCGACATCTACTCGCTGGCGGCCACGCTGTACGGCCTTCTGGTCGGCAAATCGCCCTTTGAATACGCCTTCCACCCGCGTACGCAAAACGAGCTGGCACAGCATATCGTCTCGGACCGACTGCCGAAAAACGCCATCGAGAATGTACCCAGGCAAATCGAACAGATCCTTTTGAAGGCGATGAGCAAGGATCCGGACGCCCGTTACCTTTCGGCGCAGCAGTTCGGCCGCGCCCTGCAAGAGGCACAGGAGACCTGCGGGCTCAACATGACGCCGTTTGTGGCGGAGGGTTGCGACGAATTCCCCGCGCATCATACGATGCCGCAATCGGGCAAGGGTCGTTTCGGCGCGAAAGTGGCGGTACCGAAGCGGAAACGTTCGAAGAAACCGCTGGTCATCGCCATTACTGCGTTGGCCGCCGTGGCCGTCGTCGCGGCTGTCTTCGTTTTTGCGGTGATACCTCATATGGATTCCAAACAATCGGACGAGCGCACGCAGGTCGATACGATGCAGACGACGCGTTCAAAAGGTCACGATTCCGACAATACCAAGGAAAACAAGAAGAACGGCACCGACGACGCCCAAAAGGATGACATCACCAAAGAGGACGCGGGAGCGGCGGTTCCGCAGGCCACGAACCTCGCGGGAGCCTCGGACGGCCAAAACGTCACCTTCACATGGAGCAACCCCGCACCGAAAGCCGGAGACACCTACGCCTGGTCGGAAGTCCAAGACGGATCAGCCGCGCCGGGCACCCAGACCTCCATCGTCAAAGACCCCAAGGTCACGTTGAACGTGGCCAGCGGCAACCCCCAGACCTGTATCCAAGTGAGTATCGTAAGAGCCGACGGACGCATGTCCGCAAGCCCTACGATGGCCTGTGCGGCCACCAAACAATAAGCAGGCAACACCGGGCGAACAAGAGAGACAAGATTTTAGGTCGGTCGTCCAAGACCGTCCAAAGGAAGAGTAAGGAAGCAGCTGATGAAGGCATCCCGTAAACCACAAGGTGAGCACAGTGTTCGTCTTGCCTTGAGACGCCTGAACTCTCAGACGAACCGCCGCTGGCTCACACCGGTACTCGTGCTGCTATTGCTGCTGGGCATCGTGGCCGGAGCCATCATCATCAACACCCTGACCCGCACCCACGTCCACCTCGACGACGGCACGGTCTGGGTCACCTCCTTGAAGGACCGCAAGGCCGCGCGTTTCAACGTCAAGCTGCAACAGGCCAACGGGGCCGTCGCGCCGACCACCCCGGCCTTCGACGTCAGCCAGCACAACGACGACGTGATCCTGTCCGACGCAGCGAAGGCGCAAGGCATCGTCGCTTCGAACCTCGGCATCCACGGCAAGGCCGAGGTCCGCAATTCCACTTCGACCTTCATCGGTGGGGCCACCGCGGCGTTTTTGAACCATAAGACCGGCAACGTGTGGGTCGGCGATTCCAATAACCTCGATTCCGTCACCCCCAAGACCTCGGCCCCGCAGATGCAGCTCGGAGCCCATGGACTGCTTGCTCTCGACCGCAACGGCGCGGTATACGGATACCGGCCGGCCGACGGAACTGTCCTCAAAATGGACGACGCGCACAGTACCCCGAAAACGCTCAAATCCATCACCGGAGGCAAGCAGACCAACGCCGACAGCTTCACCGTCATCGGCGACCGCCCCGTCATCGCCGTCAAACAGAACATCATGTGGCAAGGCGGCAGCGCGCAGATCGATTCGCGCGGACCGGTGAGCTTGCAGGCCCCGGCCGTCGACGACGCCCAAGGCGACTGGGTGGCGGCAAGCGCACGAAACGGCGTCTTCACGATCGATTTCAAACATGGCAACAAAACCGCCGCGTTTATGAGCAAAGGCACGGCCGAAGCCGCGCAGCCGGTCTCATCCAAGGGCTGCGTGTATGCGGCGTGGTCGCAGCAGGCGCACAACTATATCCGCCTGTGCTCCGCCGACGGCGCGGCCGACGCGAACCAGGGCAGCACTTCCAAGGCGCAATGGCAGACCCTGCAATCCATTTCCCCCACCTCTCAGCTCGTCTTCCGCACCAACCATCGTCTCGTGGTCCTGAACGACGTGACCAACGGCAACGTGTGGAACCCCGACCAGTCCAACAAGGTCATCAAGATTCAGTGGCGTCAAATCGAGACCAAGAAGACCACCAACCAGCAGAAGAACTCCGACTCCGCCAACAATCAGACACAGTTCAAGCCAACGTGCTCCGCCAAATCCGGCGAGATCAAGGCCGAGGACGACAATTTCGGCGCACGCGTGGGCGATCAGCAGATTCTCGATGTGCTGCGCAACGACGAACAGAGCGACTGCTCGGTGCTGCACATCACCAAAGTCGGCCCCGTTTCCGGTGCGGGCATCACCGTGGCCCCCATCTATTCCGGACGCTATCTGCAGCTCGACACAACCGGCGCCACCGCAGGCAAGACAAGCTTCACTTATGAGATCAACGACGGACGCGGGCAGTCCAGCTCCGCCACGGTCAACCTCAACATCACCGGCAGCACGGCCAACCAGCCTCCGGCCCAAACCGACACCCCTCCCGAATACGACGTCGAGCAGGGAGCCACCTTCACCGTGAACGCCTTGGGCAGCTTCACCGATCCCGAAGGCGACGCGATGACACTGGTCTCCGCCGTGGCGCAGAACAACGACCAGGTCGCCATCTCCACCCGCGCCGATGGCCAGCTCGTCTTCAACACCGGGTCGCTGACCGGTGGCCGCGTGGGCGTGGAAGTCACCGTCTCCGACGGACAACATACCGGAACCGGACTCATCTATTTCTCGATACGCCCCGCGAATACGCTGCCGGCCCTGATCGACGCAGTGACCAAGAACACCACGCCCGACACCTCCACCACCGTCGAGCTCAAACAATACGTCCACGGCACCAGCGCGCAGCCACCGGTGCTTTCCGCGGTCAACACCCCGACCGGCACCACGACTTCGACCAATTCCTCCGACCTTTCCTTCACCTTCAAAGCCAGCAACCCTGGAACGTATTACGTTCCTTACACCATCAGCCAAGGCAGCATCGAGGCGCAAGGGCTGGCACGTATGGAGGTACAGCCGGTGGCCGGCCAATCGGCCAAGCCCGTTGCCGCCAATGACGTGGCCCTTCTGGGAGCGGACCGCACCGCCATCGTGGAACCGCTGAACAACGACACCGATCCGATGGGCGGGGTACTTTCCGTCACCTCCGTCAACGTCGACCCGAAGCTCGGCATCAAAACCGGCCTGGTGGCGCATAAGCGCGTCTATATGACCGCCCGGCAGATTCCTACCAAGCCCGTGCGTCTCACCTACACCGTGGCCAACGCGTCCGGCTCGACCCGAGGTACGATAGTCCTGCAGCCACCGGCCCTGACCACCGCCAACGCGGCCCCGAAAGCCGCCAATATCACCGCAAACGTGCGCACGGGCGGCATCGTCAGCGTCGATGTGATCGACCACGTCTCCCACGCCGACGGCACCACGGTGAAGCTGCAGAATTCCCTGCAGTTCAGCAAGAAGACCTTCAAGGGCCTGGTCTTCGTCTCCGGAGACAACGTGCGTTACCAGGCCTCGAACACCCCCGGCGTCTATCCGGTGACCTACACCGTGCGCGACAATCTCGGCAACGCGGCCTCCGGCGTCATCACCATCACGGTGCACGCCAAGGACGCCAACAACAAGCCCGCCCCCACCCCGCAGGATGCGCAGGCGCAGGTGGCCGCCGGCCAGAAGGTGCGTATCCCCATCACCTTAACGGGCATCGACACCGACGGCGACGACGACACCCTGCTCGGCCTCGGCGACAAATCGCCGAAGATGGGACGCATCGATGAGGTCGGCGCCAACTATATGGTCTATGAGGCCTATGGCGATTCCTCAGGAACCGATACCTTCTCCTACGCCGTCGAGGACTGGACCGGCCAGCGAGCCCAGGCCCAGATCCGCGTGGGCGTCTACAAGGGCACCTCGGATTCCGGCGTATACGCGCGCGACGACCAGGTGACGCTGCGGCCCAATACCGAAGCCAACGTACCGGTGGCGCAGAACGACATCTCCGGCGACAACACCGACCTGAGCGTCGACAAAAACCTCCAGGCGCAAGGCATCACCGGCGCCAGCGTCGCCGACAACATGATCTCCTTCAAGACCCCGGCTACCGCAGGAACGTCATACATCGTCTACACTGTGCATGACAAAGCCGGCCTTTCCGACACGGCCACATTGACCGTGGTCACCGATCCGAACGCGTCCATCGAACCGCCGACCGCCTACGATTACCGCGTCCCCTCCGCAGCGACGCTCGACAAGAAATCCGTCGACGTCGATCTCTCGCAATGGATCGCCAACCCCTCCGGCACCACCCAAGAGCTCAAGGTCGACATCGACCCCACAGCCACCGACCACGCCCATCTCAAAGGCGGCGCGAAATCCACCACGGTGACCATCGATCTGACCGACGAGGCCAGAAGCGTGCCCTACACGGTGACGAACACCACCTATCACGTCACTTCCACCGCCTTCGTACAGGTGCCGCAGTACGGCGTCTTCCCGCCGATGCTGCGCCCGAAGGCACCGCCGATAAGGGTCAACGCGAAGCGCAGCGTCAATATCAATCTCGCGGATTACGTGCGCGTAGGTCCCGGTAAGACCGCTTACGTCGACAAGGATTCGATCAGCGCCACCAAGAGCGCCAATTCGGATTACTACGTCAACGACCAGACCATGAAGTTCACCGCGCCCAGGGACTATGCGGGCCCGGCCTCCATCACCTTCACGGTCTCCGACGGCAAACGAGACAACAGCAAAGACAAGAACGGCTCCAAGCAGGCCAGGATCATCAATTCATCCGTGCTGACGTTGCCCATCACCGTCATCGGCCGCAACGTGCCGCCGCCGACCTTCTCCTCCTCCACCATCAGCGTCGCGGCAGGCGAGGACGCCAAGACCATCGATCTGACGGCCCTGACCCACGCCCCCAGCGGCCTGGACGAGGATGAAAAGGACTACACCTATTCCGGCGGCGCGGCATCCGGAGCCATCGAGTCTCATCTGAGCTCCAACGGCAAGCTCACCGTCAAGGCGCCGACCGACGCCACCGTCGGATCGATGTCGAGCATCCCGATCACCATCAAATATTCCGCCGGAACCGTTTCCGCGGGAATTACGGCGCAAGTGGTGCAATCCACACGGCCGCTCGCCAAGATCTCCGGGGTGTCCAAGCGGATGAACGCCGGAGATTCCACCACCGTCAATGTCCTCGACGGCGCCTTCAACCCGTTCCCCGACAAGTCGCTGACCGTGGTGAGCTGCCAGGCCGACGACACCTCGAAACTCAAGGTCGACTGCGGCTCGAAGGGTTCTATCGGCATCCACGCCGCCGCCGACATCGGCGCTTCGTCGAACACCGTGGTGGTCAACGTCCAGGACGCCACCAAGACCAAGGAACGCGAGGTCAGCGCCACCATCACCATCTCGGTGATCGACAAGCCCGCCCCGCCGCTGCTCTCTCCGGTCGCCGGCCAGCCCGCCGACGGCGCGGTCAACCTGAGCTGGACACCCGGCTCGGCCAACGGCAGCCCCATCAGCGACTACGAGGTCGATTACGACGGCCAGAGCAAGTCGTGCGGCGCCGTGACCACCTGCAACGTCACCGGCCTGACCAACGGCAAGACCTACAGCTTCAGTGTCAAGGCCAAGAACGAGGCCGGTTGGTCGAAGCCGTCGAACAAGGTCGACGCCATGCCCGACAAGGTGCCCGACGCACCCAAGGGTATCAAGGTCAAGGGCGACTACCAGAAGGTCACCGTCAGCTGGGACGCACCCAGCTACACCGGCACCAAGCCCGACGATTACACCGTGACCATGAACGGCAAGGTCAAGCACACGAGCGGCTTGAGCCAGACCTTTGAACTCACCAACGGGGAAACCACCGACAATTCAACGTTCACCGCCACCGTACGCGGCCATAACCGGGCAGGAGACGGACCGACGAGCGAGGTCGCTTCAGCCGGCAACAACAACGCTTGGGGCGATCCCGATTCACCGAGTGTGTCCATGTCCCAGACGCCGAACAGCGACAAAGTCAAGGTTTCGGTCATCTTGGGCGACATGCATCATGCAAGTTGCGGTTCCATTGAGACATCAGGTGATATCTCGCCTACGCTCAGCTGTACCGATCTGGATGATACGGTCACTTTGAACGATAGCCAATACAAGAAGACCCAATCCCTGAAAATCACGGTCCATCCGAAGAAGTCGGCGAAGACGGTCAGCGCCGAAACCTCGATCATTCCCGCCTACGACATTCAGACGCCGACTGTCAGCATCAAAAGGGACGGGGCGAGTTGCAACGCCTACATTACGGGCAACGGAAAATACAGTTCGTTCAAGCTCAATGGCTCAGACGTAGGGAAAACAAGCCCAGTACCGTACGCTTCCATCAAGCCTTGGGACACATGCCCGCCGATTAGTGTGGTGGAGACATTGAACGGTGCCGACGGAACAGCAACCACGGCCTCATCGGACGACGTATATGATTCCGAACCGGCAAAGGTCGACGAATTGCCGACGCTGTCATGGTCCGACACGGATCCGAATGTCATCGACGCGACCGGCGGCAAAGTGACGGATTATGGCCACGGCACCTCACAGCTGATCATTCACGTTTCAGGTAAAAATGATCTGCCTTGCGATGGGTGGAAAGCCGGCTCCGGCACACCCTGTAAGGTTCCTGCAGATTACCCCAGCACCAACGCAAGCTATTCCTGGGAAGTCAGGATTACAGCCGACAACAGCATCCATGAACCGGACAAATACAATGCCAGCAAGAGCAGCGGCTCAATGAGCCTGCAAAAAACACGCAAGAGCACAACCACGGGAAACGACGATACGGACAAAGGCGAAGGTGAAGACAAATCCGCCGAATCGCAGAGCCTCGTCGACTACTTCCCCACCCTGCAGAGGATGGTCATCCAGCGTAATCTCGCTGCCGCAGCCAAACAACAGGAAGTGACGCGATGATCACGACCAGGAAAACGAACGAAACGAACGACGTTGCCGCAAAATCGGCCATGCCTTTGCACGGCAACATTCGCGCACCCGAAAAGTACCACGGCAAAATCAACCCATACATCAGTAACAATCCATACATCAGTACCCATCAATCGGCTCATCCGGCAATCATAAAGGAGAATCTATGAGCACGCACAAGGCAGAACCGTCAAACGATGAGACGGAGATTTCGGATGCCACGCATCTGTCGACATTCGGCGCCGCCGACGACACCACGAACAGCGGCAAAAGCGCGTTCCCCTCGCTGCCGAAACGCTCGAAGTCCAAAGGCAAGTCGAAAGCCAAGCACACCGCCACCGATCCAAGCGACGACAGTACCGTACTCGGTTCCCTTAATGGTCTCGGTGAAGGCGAAGCCATCTCCGAGGAAACCGTGCTGAGCACCTCGGCGTCCAACGGCAACACCGAATCACCGGCCATTCCCGCCGAAAATCCAGGCAGTTCGAACGTGTCCGACAACGCAGGCGCAAACGTCAACGATTACACCGGCAACGCCTATGCCCAGCAACCCGCAGCCGCCGCACCGGCCGGCCGGAACACCGCATCCGCGCCCTCGACGTCATATACGTCTCCAGCAGCCGCCACTTCGACCAGCAGCGTAAGCCCACAGGCCTCCTCTGAACCTTCCGTCAGCCCGGAGTCGCTTTCGGCCCCATACGCCTCGGCCTCGCCGGTTTCCAACATCATCGCGCCGCCCAGCGACTCCATCCTCGACTTCAAGCGTTCCTTCGACGCGCTGGTCGACAACATCGGCAAGGTCGTCGTCGGCAAACCCGAACCCATCAAACTGTGCGTCACGGCCCTGATGGTCGGCGGCCACGTGCTGCTGGAAGACAACCCGGGCACCGGCAAGACGCAGCTCGCCCGAGGCCTGGCCAATTCCATCGACACCTCGTTCAAGCGCATCCAGTTCACCCCTGACCTGCTGCCCAGCGACGTGGTCGGCGTGACCTTCTACGACCAGAAATCCGGCGAATTCGAGTTCCGCGAGGGCCCGATCTTCGCCTCAATCGTGCTGGCCGACGAGATCAACCGCGCCTCGCCGAAGACCCAGTCCGCGCTGCTGGAAGTCATGGAAGAGCAGAAGACCACCGTCGACGGCAAGACCTACGAAATGCCGCAGCCCTTCATCGTCATCGCCACGCAGAACCCGCTGGAACAACTCGGCACCTACAAGCTGCCCGAGGCCCAGATGGACCGCTTCCTGATCAAGACCTCCGTGGGCGCGCCCGGCCACGACGTATCGATCAGCATCCTCAAAGACATCGACATCACCGACCGCGCCAACACCGTTTCCGCCGTCCTGAGCGGCGACGACATCATCAGGCTGCGCAAGACCGCCAAGGACGTGCGCGTCGACGAACGAATCCTCGAATACATCGAACGTCTGATCGAGGCCACCAGACTCAGCGAGAAGCTTCGCGTGGGTTCCTCCATGCGTGGCGCGCTGGCCCTGACCCGCTGCGCACGCATCTGGGCCGCCGCCGACGCGCGCGACTACGTGCTCCCCGACGATGTGCAGGACCTCGCCGTGCCGGTGCTCGCCCACCGCATCATCCTGAACGCCGAAACCGCGTTCAAGGGCGAAACCGCCGAACAGATCATCGCCGAAATCCTCGAATCCGTTCCGGCACCTGCCATGGGAGTCTGAAAGTAACGCCATGCATTTTTCCAAAACCCGACACCAAACGCCTACAACGCCACCCGGTTTCCCCGTATCCGCCCGAAACGGGACCATGGCGGTAGGCACCCGCGGACGAAAAAGCCATCGCGGCTTCAAAGGCCGTAAGCCCAGCCTGATACAAGGCAACACCCGTTTTGCGCACCTCACGCTCAAAGTGCGGCATCAAGCAGCCGGTTTGCGCAAGAAGCTGCCCGAATGGCTTACCGCCTACGTTTCACCGCTCGGCTGGTCGGTGACGGGCATCGCCGTGGTCTGCCTCTCGGCATTCCCGGCGTTGGGATGGCATGAGCTGCTGGTCTGCGGCATCGTCGGTCTGGTCATGCTGGCACTCGGCATCGCCATGTCGCTTGGCAACACGAAATTCCACGCGGCGTTATCCGTTTCAGATAACCGTATTACCGTAGGTGATAGCGTCAAGGTCGATGTCAACGTCTCCAACCCCGGCAAAAGCCCGACCGTAGGCGTTCAGGGAGACCTGCCGATGGGCGAGATGCATCAGCGCTTCCGCATCCCCGCTTTGGCCCCCGGCAAGGTCAAAGACGAACAGGTCGAGTTCCGTGCCACCTCACGCGCGGTCCTTGACGTGGGTCCGCTGAAAATCAGCAAGGGCGACCCCTTCGGCATCGTACGTCACGAGCAATCGCTTTCCCAGTCCGCGAAGGTCTATATCCACCCGAAAACCGTTTTCCTCAACACGCTCGATTCCGGCATTTTCCGCGACCTCGAGGGCAGCCCTTCCGGCCAGGTGGTCGACGACGACCTCGATTTCTACGGCCTGCGCGAATACCGTCCCGGCGACGACATGCGTAACGTCCACTGGCTTTCCTCGGCGAAAACCGGCACCTTGATGGTCCGGCAGTACGAGGCGACCAAACGTACCGATACTTCCATCACCCTCGGCGTCAACCCGACCGATTACTCGACCGAAGACGAGTTCGAGCTCGCCGTGAGCGTCGCCTCCTCAATCGGCACCGAATGCCTTGTCGAAGACCGCCCGCTGGCCGTCCAGGCCGCCGACAATTCCCTGATCCCGCACGGGGCAATGCCGTTCCTCGACTGGATGAGCGGGGTCAAGCCCGATATGGACGAAAACCCGAACCTCGCCGTTGCCACGCTGAAAACAAGCCCCGGCGCCTCCTTCTATTTCTTCGTGGTAGGATCGGGCGCCAGACTTGAACGCCTCCGTCGCATCGCCGCCGCGCTGAGCCGAGAATCCATCTGCGTGATGCTGCAGATCGACCCCATCGCCGGCAACGCCATCCACCAATACGACGACTTCACCCTGGCCACGCTTTCGGCGCTCGACGACCTGCCTCTGATCATGGAGGCGCTGAAATGAGCGGCAACAACCCTATGAGCAACACCTTCAATACTTCTGCAGACCAATCAAACACCACTGCGTCGGCTGCGGCTTCCCTGCCCGATTTCACCGGCACGAGTGGCACGACCAACACCACCGGCACATGGGCGAGCACGACCCGGGCACCGATCGCGTTGACCGCGACCAGCGACGGCCAACGCCAGATATTCGTGGCCGTACGCCGTCCCTGGGCCACCGCCTCCATCGGAGCCCTGCTCGTCCTGGTCGCGATTTGCCTCAATTCCGCCAATCTCATCGACGTCTACGGCAACGTTCTGACTTGGGCTTTCACAGCCGTTCCGGCAGCGCTGCTCGGCGCGCTGATCGCCTTGGCCGGCGTCAATCCAGCGCTCAAACTCTGGTGGCAGATCGTCTTCCTGGTGCTTTCCCAGTTCCTCGTCGGCCCCGTCATCGCGCTGAATGACACGACCATCGCGCATATCGTGCCGAGTCTCGATACTTTAAGTCAGGGCTTCACGCAGACCTTCGGCTCGTTCAAATACGTCATCGCCGTCATTCCCCCGCTCGGGTCCGCCAACGGCAGTCTGATGGCGCTGTGGACGCTGAACCTCTGGACGGCGTTCCTCGCAGGCGTTTTCGCGGTTTCGGTAAGTTCCAAATTGAACCTCATCACGGTCTTCCCGTTGGCGCTGAACCTTGCGGTCAGCGCGCTTCTGGGCACCGCCTACGGCACGTTGCGCCCGGTCTGCGGCATCATCGCCATGCTGGCACTGGTCATCTGGCTCGCCTGGCGCTGGCAGTCCTTCGATATCCGCCGGCCGGTGAGCATGATCATCATCATCGTCCTCGCCGTCGGCCTGGCGATCGGCGCGACCCTCATCGTCCCCCAGCATCGCCTGACCCTGCGCGACCGCTACAACCCGCCGCTCGACCCGCACCAATACACGAGCCCGCTGAGCGATATGCGCTCCTACGTCAAATACCACAAAAAGGAAACGCTGCTTTCGGTCTCCGGACTCCCTGCCGGCACGCCGGTGCGTCTGGCCGTCATGGACCGCTTCGACGGCAATGTCTGGAACCTTTCGGATTCCAGCGACGCCAGCGATTCCTCGGATTATCGCAAGGTTGGCAGCGGCATCGCCAACACCGCGCAAGGCCAGCATTTCAAGGCCACCTTCAAGGTCCACAAAGGCTTCTCCGAGCAATGGCTGCCGTTGGCGGGCGCCGCAACGTCAGTCGGCTTGAACGGCGAGAATTTCTACTACAACATGGGCACCGATTCCGCAATCGTGCCGAATACACCACTTGGCGGACAGACCTATACCGAATCCGGTATCATCCCCGAAGTACCGGTCCAGCAACAAGTGACTCACGCCCACGCTCAGCGTATTACACAACCTGCGGCGAAGGACATCCCCGACAGTGCCAGCAAGCTTGCCCCGGCACTGACCGGCAAACAGTCCAGCGACGGCGCGACCGCGCAGACGCTGGCTACGGCGTTGAAGACCAAGGGCTGGTTCTCGCACGGTCTCGCCGGCGATTATCCTTCGCTGCCCGGCCACGGCAACTTCCGCATCGACTCCATGCTCGGCGGCACCGCGATGGTCGGCGACAGCGAGCAATATGCCTCGGCGATGGCGATGATGGCCAGAGAGCTGAACCTCCCCTCGCGCGTGGTGCTCGGCTTCGTGCCGAAGGACAAGGACGGCAATATCTCCAAGTCCCGCACCTCGCACGGCAGGAACGGCAAGACACAGACCGATTTCACCGGCAACGACATCGAGGCCTGGGTCGAGATCGACTTCAAGGATTACGGCTGGGTTCCCTTCTATCCCACACCCAAGGAGACGAAGGTCCCGAACAAGAACCAGGACCTGACGCCTCCGAACCCGAAGACCCTCGTCCGTCAACCGCCGGTGCCGCTGGTCGATCCGCTGCACGACCAGAACCAGGCCCGCGACCAGTCCTCGCTCGACGGCGCGGATGCCGGCGATCAGAACGGCAACGCCACGCTGATGAAGATTCTGGCCATCACCGAAAAGGTCGCCGTCTACGGCAGCCCCGTGTGGATCATCCTCATCATCTGCGCTCTGATTCTTCTGCTCAAAGCCATCCAGCTGGCCGTGATGGCCCGCCGCGGCAGTTCCGGGCAGCGCATCGCCTCCGGCTGGAGGGCCATCGGCATGCTCGCCGACCAGAGCGGCATCAAGACCTCCGGCACCCGCCGGCATCAGGCCGCCCAGATCGGCACGGCGATCAAGGAAGCGAACGACGCCGCGACCATGGTCCCCGAGGCTGAACAAGCCACAACCCCCAAGGCTCGAAAAGCCGCAGAAAAAGCAGCCAGGAAGGCAGCCAAAGCGCAAAAGAAGAAGACCTTCAAGGGCCGTTCGATTGACATGGACCAGCTCCGGCTGCTCTCGCGCGAGGCCGACTGGGTCGCTTTCTCCGGCAAGAAGCCCGACGAGACGGCCTCAGCGGATTATTGGAAGCGGGTCAAGGCCATACGCAAGGCCATCCTTGCCGACCAGCCTCTCATGCGTCGTCTGCGCACCCGGCTTTCACTCAAGGGCGTCCTGCATATGCCGCACTTCAATCTCAAACGATTCAAGAAGGCAAGTGCCGCAGGTGCCGCGAATCGTACAGGTTCCGCAGACACTTCAAAGGCCAAAGCCGGCAAAAGGTCGTCACGCAAGGCGTCGAAGGCGAATACGACAAAAGACGCGTCTATACTGGCTAATGTGCACGCAAAACGCAAGTCCACCGCACGGAAAGGTCGTTGATTATGTCTGATCACCCACACATTCGTGCGGCCATGGGCAGCGATATCGGCAAAAAACGACGCAACAACCAAGACACCGGGGTCAACGAGCCCGGCGTCTATGTGGTGTGCGACGGCATGGGCGGCGGTGTCGGCGGCGAACGTGCCAGCGCTCTTGCCGCACAACACTTCAAGTCCGTCGCCGGCGAGCCGGTGAGGTCGCGCAAAATCATCGAATCCGCTTTGGACGCCGCACAACAAGATGTCTACAAACTGGGTCATGACTTGGGCGGTGTGGCCGGAACGACGGCCACCGGCATCATCCTCCCCGCACGCCCCGGCGAAGACGGCGGCGAGCAGGCCCCGCTTTGGTATGTGATCAACGTCGGTGATTCCCGTACCTATCATTTCGACTTCGACGTTCGGGGCAACGCCATTGCGTCCTCGATCAGCCGTATCACCAAGGACCATTCCCAGCGTCAACAGGCCATCGATTCCGGTCTGATGTCGCCGCAGATGGCCAACGCCACCATCCCGCGCAACGTCATCACCCAGTGCATCGGCGCCCCTCAGGGCATCAAGCCGGATTTCTACGCGGTAGTGCCGTGCGGTCGATTCATCGTCTGCTCGGACGGGCTGTATTCCGAGGTCGCGGACAAGAAAATCGCGGCGATCAGCCAGGCGAACCCCGACCCGCAACGCGCCGTCGAGGCACTGATCCAGGCCGCCCTGCACGCAGGCGGAAACGACAATATCACCATCGTCGTGGTCGACGTATGGCCGAACACGCCAACCGAGGAGCCTTGGCACGCCAGCAAGCTGGACGACGGAGAGGAGCTGGAGACCATCGGGGACGTCACCCTCGACAGCCTGCATACATAGATAGCGCCAATCCGCGGGTTTCCACATCTTCCGCATACTGCCCGGGACGACAGAACGGGAACCAGCCAATATAATCTGTCAATAAGGCAGTAAATAATCGAAATACAAGCCGATGAACGCCGAGCGATTCATCCGATAAGAAAGAGAAGTGAAGCAGATGGTTGATTACGATACCGCCGTCGCCATTGTCCAGGATTCCGAAGCGGACCCCGTCATGCTGGCGAAAGTCGCTTACGAAAACCCCGATTTCGGCGCGAACGTGGCCGCGAACCCCCGTGCCTACCCGGGGCTGAAGCGCTGGCTGGCCCAGTTCGGCGACGACCGTGCCCGTGAAACGCTCAAATCCATGGGATTCGAGGTTCCCGATCAGGGTGTCGTCGCGCAAGAGGATCCGGCGCAACAGGCTACGGCACAGGCTTCGATGCCTTATATCGCCGACCAGCAGGCTGCAAGCGATCAGTATGCCGCCGCCAATCAGTATGCCCAGCAACCGGCTGCCACCAACCAATACGCGGCGCAACCTGCTACAGCCACCGGCCAGGAGACGCCCGTCGCCACCAACGCCTACGGCTACACCGCCGAGCAGGCCCTGGACCCGAACACCGACCAGATGACCATCGCCAGCATCGCCCAATATGCCCCCGAGCTGCGCCCGTGCCTCGCCCGCAACCCCAACACCTACCCGGAGCTGCTGAACTGGCTTGCCCAGCTGCACGACCCCGCCATTGACGCAGCTCTTGCCACGCGGCAATAGACGCAGCAACGAGCACGGCAATACGTCGGATCATATCCAAGCCGTCTCATAACCGCTATCGAACAAAACGAATGTCCCGCTATCCAGCCTTTCGCCGGATAGCGGGACATTATTCGTTACTGGGTATTTCCTAAATTTCAGAAATCCGCTTCACGCTGCAAGCATGGATCAGCCTTCGTCCTCCGTGAGTTTGAAGAACTGGTCTCCGATACGCAACGTCGTGGGAGGCGAAAGCCGGACAGGACTGTCCTTGACCTGCTGCTCGTGGTCGTCGGTGACGATATACGTGCCGTTGAGTGAGCCGTAATCCTCAAGCCACAACGTGCCGTCCTTGTCGTAGCTGACCGCGGCATGGTTGCGCGAAACCGTACGCGTCGGGTCGGCGAGCTTGATGGACATCGCGCCTTCCGGCACGGTGGCCGAAACATTGCGGCCGAGCAGGGCGCTCTTGTCGAGAACGATATCCTGACCTGTGGCGTCGTTGTGCAGCCGATAGCGCTTCTTGGGCTTTTCGGACATGAAAGCGGTGGACAGCACCGTCCCGTCCCAGTCCTCGATGTCGCCCTCGCTGTTGGTCTGCGGGGCGGAAGACGTCCACGAGGCGTCCGCGGCAGGCTTCTGCGCGGCCTCGTCGGCCAACGTCTGCGGAGTCTGAACTACGCTTGAATCCTGTTGAGGCTCATCGGCCGTGGTCGCGGATACAACTGTGGCGTCGTCGTCATACCAACCGAGCTCCGGTGGCGGCGGAAAAGGCAAATTACTCATATCTGTCATATTACCGCGGAACCGCAACATTTTCAGCTGTTGTGGTCACGGACGCACTGAGGCAAAAGCGACGGCAGATACGAATTTGTCCCGGTGCGCCGTAACGCATCGGGACAAATACAGCCGTTTAGCTTTTTGAGGCTCTAAAGCCTACCGACTCAGGCTTGCGAGGCGGAATTGTCCGAACCGCCATCAGCGTCGGTGCCGGAGCCCATGCCGAAGTCGGTGTCGCCACCGAGCTCGCTGGCCCCGCCCTGATCGTTGAGGAAGTCATCGGGGTTGAAGTCGTCGCCGAGTTTCAGGTCGCCGAAGTCGATATTGGAGAAGTCCATATCGTCCATGCCGCCTTCGCCGAACTCGGAGGACGCGTCGCCGCCCAAGCCGAAGTTCGGGTAGATGGTGTCGCGGATGGCCTTGTCGGGCTCGACCGTCGCGTTGCGGTAACGCGCCAGACCGGTGCCGGCAGGGATGAGCTTGCCGATGATGACGTTCTCCTTCAAGCCCTTGAGCTCGTCGGACTTCTGCTCCAGCGCGGCCTCCGTAAGCACACGGGTGGTCTCCTGGAACGAAGCGGCGGACAGCCAGGAATCGGTGGCCAGAGACGCCTTGGTGATGCCGAGCATTTCGGGACGGCCGGCAGCGGGCTTGCCACCCTCCTTGACCGCCTGCATATTGGCGTCACGGAACCTCGACTGATCGACCAACTGGCCGGGCAGCAGGTTCGTGGTACCGGAATCAATGACCGTGATGCGGCGAAGCATCTGGTGGACGATGACCTCGAGGTGCTTGTCGTGGATATCCACACCCTGGGAGCGGTACACGTCGTGCACGCCCTCGACGATACTGACCTGAGCCGCACGGGGCCCAAGGATGCGAAGGATCTTCTTCGGATCGACGGAGCCTTCGATCAGCTGAGTGCCGACCTCGACGTGGTCGCCGTCTTTGACCAAGAGCGGCGCACGACGGGTCACCGGGTAGGTGATCGGCTCGATGGTGCTATCGTCCGGGGTCAGCGTGACCTGACGGCCGTGATCGGAATCCTCGACCTTGACGGTACCGGGATATTCCGTGATCGGCGCCTCGCCCTTAGGCGTACGCGCCTCGAAGAGCTCGGTGACACGGGGAAGACCCTGGGTGATGTCGGAAGCGGAAGCGACGCCGCCGGAGTGGAAGGAACGAAGCGTCAACTGCGTACCAGGCTCGCCGATGGACTGTGCCGCGACGACACCGACGGCTTCGCCGACATCCACCAAGCGATTGGTGGCCAGCGACCAGCCGTAGCACTTCGCGCACACGCCGCGCTTGGACTCGCAGGTCAAGACGCTGCGCGCCTTGACCTCTTCGACGCCGTGGGCGACCATATCGCGCAGAACGTCCATGCTCATGGCGTCTCCACGCTTGTAGAGCACGGTCTTGCCGTCCTTGGGGTCGATGACATCCTCGGCCAGCAGACGCGAATACGGGCCACCGTCAGCGGCACGCACAAGCACGAGATTGCCGTCCTCATCGTGGTCGGCGATCTTGATCGTCAGTCCGCGCTTGGTGCCGCAATCCTCTTCGCGTACGATGACCTCCTGGGCCACGTCCACGAGACGACGGGTGAGGTAGCCGGATTCCGCGGTACGCAGTGCCGTGTCGGCCAGACCCTTGCGGGCGCCGTGCTGGGAGATGAAGTACTCCAGGACGGAGAGGCCTTCGCGGTAGTTGGACTTGACCGGGCGGGAGATGATCTCGCCCTTCGGGTTCGCCACGAGTCCTCGCATACCGGAGATCTGGCGAATCTGCATCCAGTTGCCTCGGGCTCCGGACTGCACCATGATGTTGACGTTGTTGTCGTCCTTGAAGTTATCGCGCATGGCGTCGGCGACCTTGTCGGTGCATTCGGTCCACAGGTTGATGAGCTCCTGACGGCGTTCCTCTTCGGTCAACAGACCCATGTCGTACTGGTCGTTGACCTTGTCGGCCTGGCCTTCGTAGTCATGGATGATCGAAAGACGTTCCGGCGGCTCGACGATGTCGGAGAAGGACATGGTGACGCCCGACCAAGGAGCGCGGGTGAAGCCGAGATCCTTCAGGGCGTCCAGCGTCGCGGCCACCTGGGCGGTGGAGTAACGCGTGGCGATGTCGTCGACGATGCCGGAGAGCTTGCCCTTGGCGACCTGCTCGTTGATGAACGGATAGTCGACAGGCAGGGTCTCATTGAACTTCAAGCGGCCGTAGGAAGTGGCGAAGAGCACGGAACCGTCCTTGAAACGCTCTTCCTTGACTACGTCCGGGCTGCCCGGCTCGGGGTCCACGACCTTGAGTTCGGCCGGCTCCCAATCAGTGGGAAGCACGAAATCCTTCGGCAGACGCACGAGCACCTTGGCCTGTACGTCGACGTCGTGACGATCGACGGCCATACGCAGCTCTTCGGGGCTGCCGAGCACACGGCCCTGGCCCTTGGCGCCTTCCACCACGGTGGAAAGGAAGTAGAGACCCAGGATCATGTCCTGAGAAGGCATCGTGACGGTGTGGCCGTCCGCCGGCTTCAGGATGTTGTCGGAAGCCATCATCAAGGAGCGGGCCTCGGCCTGTGCCTCGACGCTCAGCGGAAGATGGACTGCCATCTGGTCGCCATCGAAGTCCGCGTTGAATGCGGCGCAGGCGAGCGGCGGCAGGTGGATGGCCTTGCCCTCGACCAGAATCGGCTCAAAGGCCTGGATGCCGAGCCTGTGCAGCGTAGGCGCACGGTTCAGGAGCACCGGGTGCTCGCTGATGACGTCTTCGAGCACGTCCCAGACGGACGAGTCCTGACGGTCGACCAAGCGCTTGGCGCTCTTCATGTTCTGCGCGTAGTTCTGGTCCACGAGCTTCTTGATGACGAAGGGCTTGAAAAGCTCCAGTGCCATCGGCTTCGGCAGACCGCACTGGTGCATACGCAGCGACGGACCGACGACGATCACGGAACGGCCGGAATAATCCACACGCTTGCCCAAGAGGTTCTGGCGGAAACGGCCCTGCTTGCCCTTGAGCATATCGCTCAGGGACTTCAGCGGACGGTTCGAGGCGCCGGTGACCGGGCGGCCGCGGCGGCCGTTGTCGAACAGGGAGTCGACGGCTTCCTGCAGCATGCGCTTTTCGTTGTTGAGCATGATCTCGGGTGCGCCGAGTTCGATGAGCCTCTTCAAGCGGTTGTTGCGGTTGATGACGCGACGATAGAGGTCGTTCAGATCGGAGGTGGCGAAACGGCCGCCGTCGAGCTGCACCATCGGGCGCAGGTCCGGAGGAATGACCGGGATCGCGTTCAACACCATCGCCTCGGGCTTGTTGTCCGTGGTGAGGAAGGCGTTGACGACCTTCAAACGCTTCAGGGCACGGGCCTTGCGCTGGCCGGAGCCGGTGTCGATCTCTTCGCGCAGCTGCTTGGCGGCACCTTCAAGATCGAAGTCGCGCAGGCGCTTCTGAATGGCCTCGGCACCCATGGAGCCTTCGAAGTAGTCGCCGTAGCGGTCGCACATTTCCTGCCACAGGTCGACGTCACCTTCCATATCGCCCGGCTTCAGGGTCTTGAAGCGGTCGAATACAGCGTTCAAGCGCTGTGCCTGATCGTCGTAGCGCTGACGGATCGCCGCCATCTCGCGCTCGGCGGAGTTGCGCATCTTGGACTTGGCGCTGCCCTTGGCCTCGCCACTCTCCTCGAGCTCGGCCATGTCGGCTTCGAGCTTCTTGGCGCGTTCCTCGATCTCGTTGTCGCGGCGCTTGGAAAGCTGCGCGATCTCGGTGTCGAATTCGTCCTGCAGATCCGGCAGATCCTGCTGGCGCTGCGCCTCATCGACGCTCGTGACCATATAGGCCGCGAAGTAGATGACCTTCTCGAGGTCCTTCGGAGCGATGTCGAGCAAATAGCCCAAACGGCTCGGCACACCCTTGAAGAACCAGATGTGCGTGACCGGTGCGGCCAGTTCGATGTGGCCCATGCGCTCACGGCGGACGCGGGATTTGGTGACCTCCACGCCGCAGCGTTCGCAGACGATGCCCTTGAAACGCACGCGCTTGTATTTGCCGCAGGCGCACTCCCAGTCACGGGTCGGTCCGAAGATCTGCTCTCCGAACAGGCCGTCCTTCTCAGGCTTCAAAGTTCTATAGTTGATGGTTTCCGGCTTCTTGACTTCGCCGTAGCTCCACTTGTGGATGTCCTCGGTAGTGGCGAGTCCGATCCTCAGTTTGTCAAATGCGTTGACGTCCAGCACTATGTTGTCCTGTCTTCCAATTGATAACAATCACGATTATTTTCTGGCGGCCTGCCGGGCTTGGTGTTCTTATTCGCCAAGCCCAGGCTCAAGCCGTTTGTTGAAGCGTTGCCTCTAGCGGTATTCCGGCTGAGGCGCCGCCTGATCGTCCTTGGCCGAGGCGTCCGGGCGGGCGCCGATGTTGAAGCCGAGATCGTTCGAGTTGCCCACAGGGTCGTCCTCGGCGTCGTTCAGGTCGATGGCCACGCCGTCGGCGTTCAGCACTTCGACGTTGAGCGACAGCGACTGCATCTCCTTAAGCAACACCTTGAAGGACTCGGGAATGCCGGCCGGCGGCAGGTTCTCGCCCTTGACGATGGCACCGTAGGCGCGCACGCGGCCGTCGACGTCATCGGACTTGGTGGTCATCATCTCGTGCAGCGTGTAGGCGGCGCCGTAGGCCTCGAGGGCCCACACCTCCATCTCGCCGAAGCGCTGACCGCCGAACTGGGCCTTGCCGCCCAACGGCTGCTGGGTGATCATGGAGTACGGGCCGGTGGAACGCGCATGGATCTTGTCGTCCACGAGGTGGTGCAGCTTGAGCATGTACATATAGCCCACGGAGATCGGCTTCGGGAAGGGCTCGCCGGTACGGCCGTCAAAGAGGGTCGCCTTGCCGTCTTCGCCCACGAGCTTGTTGCCGTCGCGGTCGGGAAGGGTGCTGCGCAGCAGGCCCTGGATCACGTCGGGACGCACGCCGTCGAAGACGGGGGTGGCCACCGGGGTGTTCGGCTCGCCGTGCTCGGCGCCCTGCGGCACGTACTTCTTCCATTCGGCCTCGAGATCAGGGTCGAGCTTGATGTCCCAGCCTGCGTGAGCGATCCAGCCCAGGTGCAGCTCGAGGACCTGACCCAGGTTCATACGGGACGGGACGCCCAGAGGGTTCAACATGATGTCGATCGGGGTGCCATCGGGCAGGAACGGCATGTCCTCTTCCGGAAGGATGCGGGAGATGCAGCCCTTGTTGCCGTGGCGGCCGGACATCTTGTCGCCCACCGTGATCTTGCGGTGCTGGGCGATGTAGACACGAATCATCGAATTGACGCCGTTGGGCAGCTCGTCGCCGTCCTCTTCGGCCTCGTCGCGGGTGATCTCCTTGATGGAGATGACCGTGCCGGTCTCGCCGTGAGGCACACGCAGCGAGGTGTCGCGCACTTCGCGGCTCTTCTCGCCGAAGATGGCGCGCAGCAGACGCTCCTCAGGGGTGAGCTCGGTCTCGCCCTTAGGCGTGACCTTGCCGACCAGGATGTCGCCGGCCTCGACCTCGGCACCGATGCGGATGATGCCGCGCTCGTCGAGGTTCGCCACCGCTTCCTCGCCGACGTTCGGCAGGTCGCGGGTGATCTCCTCGGCACCGAGCTTGGTGTCGCGGGCGTCGATTTCATATTCCTCGATGTGGATGGAGGAATAGGTGTCGTCTTTCACCAGCCTCTGCGAGATGATGACGGCGTCCTCGTAGTTGTAGCCGTTCCAAGGCATGAACGCGACCAGCACGTTCTTGCCCAGCGCCAGGTCGCCCTTCTGGGTGGCGGGGCCGTCGGCCAGAACGCTGCCACGCTCGACGCGCTCGCCGTCATGGACCAGCGGACGCTGGTTGTAGTTGGTGGTCTGGTTGGAGCGCTGGAACTTGGCGAGCTTGTAGCTCGACTGGGTTCCGTCGTCGTTGGCCACGCGGATGATGTCGCCGGAGACATAGCTGACGACACCGTCCTTTTCGGAGAGGATGGTGTCTCCGGAATCGTAGGCGGTGCGCCATTCGGCGCCGGTGCCCACCAGCGGGCGCTCGCTTTGCACGAGCGGGACGGCCTGACGCTGCATGTTGGTGCCCATCAGTGCTCGGTGGCCCTCATCGTGCTCCAGGAACGGAATCAGCGAGGCACCGACGGAGACCATCTGGCGCGGGGAGACGTCCATGTAGTCGACGTCGCTGACCGGCACATCGACGGCCTCGTCCTCGCCGGAACGGACCAGCGCGGTCTTCTCGACGAAGTTGCCGTTCTCGTCCAGCTTCTGGTTGGCCTGGGCGATGACGTGCTCGGCATCGCGGTCTGCGGTCATGTACTCGATCTCGTTGGTCACGTGGCCGTTGACGACCTTGCGGTACGGGGTCTCGATGAAGCCGAACGGATTGACGCGTCCGAAGGTCGCCAGCGAACCGATGAGGCCGATGTTCGGGCCTTCAGGGGACTCGATCGGGCACATGCGGCCGAAGTGGGACGGGTGGACGTCGCGGACCTCCATGGAGGCGCGGTCGCGCGAAAGGCCGCCGGGGCCCAGCGCGGAGAGACGACGCTTGTTGGTCACGCCGGAAAGCGGGTTGTTCTGGTCCATGAACTGCGAGAGCTGGGAGGTTCCGAAGAACTCCTTGATGGTCGCGTTGACGGGGCGGATGTTGATCAGGGACTGCGGGGTGATGGCCTCGGCGTCCTGGGTTGTCATACGCTCGCGAACCACGCGCTCCATACGGCTCAGGCCGGTACGCAGCTGGTTCTGGATGAGCTCGCCGACCTGGCGGATACGACGGTTGCCGAAGTGGTCGATATCGTCGGTCTCGACGCGAAGGTCGACGTCCTCGCCGTTGCGACGTCCCGGGAAGGTCTTGTCGCCGGCATGCAGCGCCACGAGGTACTTGATGGTGGCGATGATGTCTTCGCGGCTGAGGCTGCGATCGGTCGGCTCGGCCTCGAGGCCCAGCTTGCGGTTGATCTTGTAGCGGCCGACGCGTGCGAGGTCGTAACGATGGTTGTTGAAGTAGAAGGACTCCAAGAGGTTCTTGCCGGCTTCCGGCGTGGCGGTGTCGGCCGGACGGATCTTGCGGTACAGGTCGGTCAGGGCCTCGTCCTGCGTGTTGATGGTCTCCTTTTCGAGGGCATCGAGCACCAGCGGGTAATCCTTGAAGGACTTGGCGATCTCGTCCTTGGTCATGCCGATGGCCATGAGGAAGACGATGGCGGACTGCTTGCGCTTGCGGTCGACGCGCACGCCCAAAACGTCGCGCTTGTCGATCTCGAACTCGAGCCATGCGCCGCGCGACGGGATGATCTTCGCGCCGAAGACCTCCTTGTCGCTGGTGCGGTCGGGGGTGCGGTCGAAGTAGACGCCCGGGGAACGCACGAGCTGCGAGACGATGACACGCTCGGTGCCGCCGATGATGAAGGTGCCGTGCGGGGTCTGCAGAGGGAAGTCGCCCATGAACACGGTCTGGCTCTTGATCTCGCCGGTGTCGCCGTTCTCGAACTCGGCGTTGACGTAGAGCGGTGCGGAATAGGTGTAATCCTTCTCCTTGCACTCCTGGACCGTGTGACGCGGCTCCTCGAAGTACGGGTCGGAGAAGGTCAGGCTCATGGTCTGCGCGAAGTTCTCGATCGGGGAAATCTCCTCGAAGACCTCCTGCAGGCCGGAGGTATGGGCCACATTGTTGGTGCCAGCCTTGATATCGGCTTCGGCCTTCTTCTTCCAGCGTGCGTTGCCGATGAGCCAATCGAAGCTATCGGTCTGCACCCCCAGAAGGTAGGGCACATCGATGGGTTCCCTGATGGAACCGAAATTCACACGGTCCGACGCCTTATGCAACTTGATGTCGTGCTCATCGGCGCGTGCGATGACTTGTGTGGTGTTCGTCTTGAGCTTATTTTCAGCCAATGGACGTTCCTTATCGCTCGCTTGATCTTTGTCTATTCTTCACCGAGGAAACGCGCCGCAAACGGCTACACTACGCGGGCGCTTCGTCGTTAGAGCATGCCCGCAATATGACACACCTTATGCAAAGTATCTATTATACACGAAAGGAAGACGAAATAGCAACTATTTCACCATCGAAACACCCCGATCATCAGAACAGAATTCCCATTGTTCAATAATCGGGGTGCGGTTGAGTTCGAGCAGAGTTACTCGGCGCGGGCCATGGCCTGGTCGTAGTCGCGCGTGCCCTTGAAGACTTCCTTCATCCAAGGATTGACACCCAGCTTCTTCGCCCTGTACAGAATGTAGGCGAGCGCGCCGATGTTGACGGCCAGAGCGACGACGGAGACGGCCAGGTTGACGTTGTAGTTGTTGACCGAATTCACCGCGAAACGGGAGTGCTTGGAGTCGAGGAAGAGCGGGAAGACCTGGGCGAACATGCACCACATGGCCAAGGTCGCCGCCCTGTTCTGAATCCAGCCGCCCTTGTTCCACAGGAAGTTGGCAAAGGTCGGGGCGAGCAGCAGCGCCAGGCCGCAGTACCAGGCGTGGGTCGGCAGGCAGTTGTAGGTGTAGCAGAAGTTCCACAGATCGTAGGCCAGGATGAAAACCCAGGTCATGTCGGGCCAGAGCATGTCCTGCTTGCCCTTGGAAGCGTAGATGCCGAACCAGCCGGTCATGCAGAAGATGTTGATGAGGCCGGCCACGCCGTTGAAGACGTTGAACCAGCCGCCCATAAGCGTCACGCCTTCACTGGAGACGAAGGTGGTCCCCCAGCCGCGGAACGCCGATTCGAAATCGGAGACGACGGCGATGAGGATGTTGATGGCGACGATGATGAATGGGAAGCACTTGAACCAGTGGACCTTGCCGAGTTTGCCCCAGCCGTACTTCAAGATCATGAAGCCGATGCAGCCGGCCGTGGCCGCGTAGAGCTTGGCGTAGTGGAACCAGCCGTTCATCTCTGTGTAGGTGGGGTTGTTCAGGGCCCAGCTGGCGCCCATGGCCGCACCCACATAAATGGAGACGAAATAGACGGTCAGCGCGGCGGGGATACCCACGAAGCACAGCAGACCGCCGACTTTGCTGCGTCGGGAGATTTCATTGGCGGCGATAAGGGCCACGAAAACCAGCGCCCATCCCAGCCATTGATACAGGGCATTGCCCCCATAGACTTGGAATAACATGGTACTTACCTACTTCCTTTCCTTTGTTGTTGATTGTTCTTGTTGTTCTTTCAGACGTTTAGACAGCTGAGACGGCTGAGAAGAAGGCTGAGATGATTGACTCCCAGTTGCAGGAGCATCCAAGCGCGAACCACGGGAGTTGCGATAAGACTCCAGATGGAGGGTCTGCGCCAGGATTTCGATGATGGTCTCATCTGGCGTATCCGGGTGCGCACGCAGGATGGCGATCAAACCGGAAATCAACATGGCCAAGGTCTCGTGCAAATGACGTACGGGAAGCCCGCCATGCAACCGCGCGAAATCCTGTGCCGCGGTGTGTTCGATATAGTCCGCGACGCGCTGCGAGACCTGATCGACGAAACGTATGTAGAGCTCGCCATTACCCGATTCGACCAGATGCTGGCTGAAGGGCCCCTCGTCGTTCAGGATATCGCGCATCAGGCGAACGATGTCGTTCATCGCTTTATCGACGTTGCCCGCTTGCCTGGTCTCGTTCCAAGTGTCGATCCGGTCGATAATCCGGTCGACGGCTTCGTCGAGAACCGCTTCGGCCACGGCATCCTTGTTTTTGAAATAATGGTAAAACAGCGAGCGGGTCATCCCGACTTTGTTGGCGATGTCCTTGATGGTGATGTGGGTAAAACCCTTTTTCAAACTCATTTCCTGGGCGGCGCGAACGATTTGATCGCGTTTGCTTTTCGCTTGTTCGATGCCGGAATGCAATAACGTATCCGCCTGCTTGCTCTCCACTGTAACGGTACTCATCGCTGAAACCCTTTACTTCTACGGCCGGCGCCAAACCGCATTCGCCGGCATCCCCATAGATGCCGTTGACACATTGTCAATCTCTGTCTTCATAGTGTAATACCAAGATTGACAATGTGTCAAATTGCAAAGTGCCGTATAAAAATAATCGTAAAGATAACGTTTTGTTGGCTCACCAGTCACAATCGACGAGACAACCAGCACGCCCATAAAGCGACGAATAACCGCACGATCAAAGGGCAAGAACCATCAGGGTCGCGTTGTCGTCTTGGAAACTTCGCGTATCATAGTAAGATTACATATGATATTAAGCGGTTGTTACTGAGAATTCTAGATTGCATCGGAAGAGCTCATGAGAAGAATCATGGTACTTGGCGCAGGTTACGCGGGCCTACACGCAGTAAAGCAGCTCGTCGCCCAGAACCCCAACGCGGAAATAATGCTGGTCAACAGGGACCCTTACCATTACGACACCGCACGGCTTCATGAAGTGGCCGTCGGCAGAACCGACCCGTCCGAAATCAGCTTCAATCTTCGCGAAACGGTCAATCCCGGAGTCACCGTCGTCATCGACGAGGTGACGAGGATCGACCACGACATCCGAGCCGTTGAGCTGCGCCGCAACGGACTGGTATTCTACGACTACCTGATCAACGCACTGGGCGGGGCGTCCTCCACGCCCGACGTTCCGGGAGCCACCGGCAACGTCCTGCCTCTGATCACCCTCAACGACGCGATGAGCGCACGAAGTCACATCGAGCGGGTGCTCACGGATTACCACCTCAGCCAAAACCCGTACGACCTGCGTATCGCGGTGTGCGGAGACGGGTTCTCGGCCGTCGCGTTCATGGCCGCGCTGCTCTACCAGCTTCCCGGCCTCGCGAAACAATTCGGTGTACCGGCCGAACGCATGGAGGTCCACTGCTTCGCCTCCAATCCCAAACCGCTGTACCGTTTCGACCCGAAACTCACCGAATGGATCATGGAGTATCTGGGCAGCAGAGGCGTTGTCTTCCACGCCAATTCGCGCGTCACGCACGTGGAGCCGGGAGCCGTCTTCGTCGGCAATCAGACTTTCCACGCCAACACCATCGTCTGGGCGACGGGAATCCGAGGCAGCCAGGTCGTTCCGGTTTCCGGCTATGCCCAGAAATTCAGCCGCGTCATCGTGCGCGACGACCTATCGGTGGTGGAGGCCGACGGCGGCTGGCCACGCGAATTCGTGATCGGAGATGTTTCCGCCGTGCCGAACCCGCAAAACGGCCGCGTCTACCCGGCCAGCGCCCAGCTCGCCATTCAGCAAGCGGATTGTGCCGCCGCCAATGTGCTTTCGCTGATGCAAGGCGGACGCACCTTCAGGTTCGTCTTCAGGCCATACGGCACGATTCTGCCGCTCGGCCCCCATTCCGGCGTCGCCCAGCTTGAGGACTCCAGGGGCAACTACACGCGGCTCAAGGGCGCCAAAGTGCGGCTGCTCATCAACAGGATGAACAAGTACTTCAGGGACTCCATCGTATAGGAATCATTTGAGAACCCGGGCATATTGGAAAACTCGGGTATTATTCGGGATTCCCGAAGACACAGTCTGCGCGGTTGTTCGGGATTTCTGGATTTCGGAAGCGACAGCCTTCCCTGCTGTTCGACGCCCTGTTTGCTTACTTGTCCGCTTACTCGACGGTAATCGGAACTTTCTCGCTTTTCACGCCCGGATGGTCTTTGAGCCGCAGCTGGGCCAGATACGTGCCGCGTTCCACACGCGGAAGCTGCTCGTCGGGAACGCAAGTGGATCCGGTGCTGTCGGCCGGCCAGGTGATTTTCTGCACGTCCTTGTCCCCCTTGGCCATCAAGAGATTGCGCGGATCCGCAGGGCAAACGGCCGAACTCCAGACGACACCATTGCCTTGGCCGCTCTTCGTCTTGCCGTCGCCTGAATCCGCACCAGCGTCGGAAGACGACTCCGAACCGGAAACGTTGGAAATCGTAAGGATGCGTGAAGCGTTCGAGGCGTCGACCAGGCAGGAATCGCCGCCTTCATAGCGGATGGTCGCCTTGAAATCAAGCGTTCCGCCAACCCCGACACTTTGCGAGACCGGAGTCAGTTCAAGCTTCACGTCCTTGGCGCCGCATTTCTTTACACTGCTTTGGTTGGCCTTATCCTGATTATTGCTATTATCGGATTTCTTGGAAGATGCGGCCTTCTTGTGATGGCCGGAAACGGACGAGTTCGAAGCCGCCGCCCCGCCGTGATCATGATAGGTCGCGAAGACGCTGGTCGCGAGTTTGTAGATACCGAACCCGATCAACGCCAGAAGCGCCAGCGCAACCACGCCCACGACGATGCGGCGGCGCAGATAGACGCGCTGCATCTCCTTGGTTGTCTTGCGCTTTCCCCGGCGCTTCTGCGGTTGCTGAGTGGTCATACCTTCAAGTGTAAACGACCTTGCTGAATTCAGGCGCCTACCGATACTTTCCAACGAGAAGAAACACATGACGGCTTCGCCGCCCTATAGTTCCGTTGCACCAGCCAACATGACGCATCAAAGGTGAACGGGCCGACGACACCGACCATCGACGCCTCAACGCGGCAGATGCAACGAACCGTTCGGACCGATTTCTATGAGACCGTCTTCGTCGAGGCTGGCGATGCAAGCGTCCAGCTGAATGTGATCGTCCCAGAGTTTTTCGACATCGCCGCGCGAAAGCGACGCGGCTTTATCTCCGGATTCCGTACCCGAAAGCGCGCGCAAGGCGTTCAGAACGATACCCCGCACCTGTCGGTTGGTGCCCTTGAAGCTCTGGCGCGGACGTGTGCGCTTCTCGCCCATATGCGGGCAACCGGCGGCGTAGAAACGGCTGTGGGCGGCCCACGGGTCCTCGTCGATCTTGGGATTCTTGGCGGTGCAGACCAGCGCGCCCAGCTCGATCAGCGCTTCGTTCCATGTCACGCTCTCCTTCGGGTCTTGCGGCAGGACGGCGTTGGCCAGCTCGCGTTCCGCGGGTTTCGTGGCACCGCCGAAGGATTCCTCGCCTTTGAACGTGCGCCAGAGCACACGGCGAACGTTGGTGTCGAGCACGGCGATGCGACGCCCGAACGCAAAACTCATCACCGCGCTGGCCGTGTAGTCGCCGATGCCGGGAAGCGCGACCAGCTCATCGTACGTTTTCGGAAGCTCGTTGTGATATTGTTCGGCGACGGCCTTCGCGCATTCCTGAAGCCGCAGCGCGCGACGCGGATAGCCAAGCCTGCCCCACGCGGTGATGACCTCGGCGGCGCTCGCCTTCGCCAGGCTTGCGGCATCCGGCCAGACCTCCATCCAATCGGTCCAGTATTGCACCACGCGGCTCATCTGCGTCTGCTGGCTCATCACCTCTGAAATCAGAATGCCCCAAGGCGTCGTACGGCCAAATCGCCACGGCAGGTCGCGCGCGTTTTCGCTCCACCAAGCGAACAGCTCCTGCTTCATCGTCTCGAGTTCACAGGCGCCGAAACCCTCGATCCCCTCATGCGGATTCTCGGACGTGACGAATGAACCGGCGTTCGTTTCTCGCGTGGTTTCTCTGGATTCCGTCATATCAATATCGTTCTGAGCCATCCGAACCATTGTGCCCTGACGCCGATACAGTTCGCGCCGCCTGCCGTATAAGCCGAGATATCATCATTGCCCTGACTTCCGGGGCAAGTCCAATACGCCATCCGCCGCATGGTCCTGTTCCGATATCCTTCACACCGATCACCCGGTGTCGCTTCGCGGGGATAGTTTTGAACCATGACAGACACAGCGAAAACGGCCGGAAACGCCGGCAAATCTGAGAATCCCGAGAACAAAGTCACCGATATGTACGAGTACGGCTATCGCAAGTCCAATTACGGGCCGGACGAGCTCGTGACCGACGCACACGGCAATCCGATCAGCGTGGTCGACGCGATGATGAGCGCCAAGGACGCCAGCGAGGCCAAGACGGTGACGCCGCACCTGTGCTACTACTCCCCGCGCATCCCCGGCAACACCGGCTCCGCCATCCGCCTGTGCGCCGTGACCGGCACGATCCTGCACCTGATCGAGCCGCTCGGCTTCAATTTGAAGGACACCAAGCTGCGCCGCGCCGGGCTGGATTACCACGACATGGCCCACGTCGTGCTGCACCCCGACTTCGACGACCTGGTGCGCTCCATGCCCAACTCGCGTATCATCGCGTTCACCGCGCACGCCACCAAGCTCTATACCGACGTGCAGTACCGCCCGACCGACATTCTGCTGTTCGGCCCGGAGCCGGGCAACATCCCCGATCCTATGGACATCATGGAAGGCCCTCACGTCGCCGAGCAGGTGCGTCTGCCGATGCGGCCTTCGCTGCGCTCCCTCAACCTCACCAACTGCGCCTCCATCGCCATCTATGAGGCGTGGCGGCAGCTGGGATTCAAAGGCGGAGAGTAGCCCTCCCGCTCCCGGCCCCTCAGGCAGCCCCGGTCCGGTCGCCTAATCCCCGGGTCTCTCATCCCAATTTTGCGCCATAAATAAGCCGTTGACCATCAACTACCGGCTCAAATATGGCGCATTTTTATATTTGCATCATATTTGAGCCACTCACAGTTTCTGAGTGGCTTATTTATAGCATGAACAGATGCTGTGTTTGGAGATTCAGTTCTTGAAACTGTGGATCGGGGCGGGAATGCGGCCGCCACGGGTGACGAACGCCTCACACGAGGTCTGGTTGACGGGGATGATCGGAGCATAACCCATCAGGCCGCCGAAATTGGCGACTTCGCCGACACTCTTGCCGTAAACGGGAATCACGCGCACGGCGGTGGTCTTCTGGTTGACCATGCCGATGGCGGCCTCGTCGGCGATCATGCCGGAAATCGTGGAAGCGGTCGTCTCCCCCGGAATGGCGATCATGTCGAGGCCGACCGAGCAGACGCAGGTCATCGCCTCAAGCTTTTCGATCTTCAGGCATCCGGAAGCGGCCGCGTCGATCATGTTCTTGTCCTCAGAGACCGGAATGAACGCGCCGGAGAGCCCGCCGACGTACGAAGAGGCCATGATGCCGCCCTTCTTGACCTGATCGTTGAGCATCGCGAGCGCCGCGGTGGTGCCGGGGGCGCCGACCTGGTCAAGCCCGATCTTCTCAAGCACTTCGCCGACCGAGTCACCGACGGCCGCGGTGGGTGCCAGCGACAGATCAATGATGCCGAAGGGCACGCCGAGCTGCTTTGAGGCCTCTTGGGCGACCAGCTGGCCTACACGGGTGATCTTGAAGGCGGTGCGTTTGATGGTCTCACACAGGAATTCGAAGTCTTTGCCTTTGGCGGCATCGAGCGCACGCGAGACCACGCCGGGTCCGGAGACGCCGACGTTGACGACCACGTCGCCTTCGGTGACGCCGTGGAAACCGCCGGCCATGAACGGGTTGTCGTCGGGGGCGTTGCAGAAGGCCACGAATTTGGTGCATCCGTCGCTGTCGGTCTCACGCGTGGCGTAGGCGGTGTCTTTGATGACGTGCCCGAGCAGTTCGACGGCATCCATATCGATGCCGGTTTTGGTGGAGCCGACGTTGACCGACGAACAGACGATATCGGTTTGCGACAATGCCTGCGGGATCGATTCGATGAGCATGCGTTCGGCCGGTGTCATCGATTTGGAAACCAGTGCCGAGTATCCACCGATAAGATCGACGCCGACCTCCTTGGCCGCACGGTCGAGCGCATGGGCGATGTTGACGAAATCAGCGGGCGAATGGCAGGAGCTGGCCCCTACAAGCGCGATCGGGGTGACGGTGATGCGCTTGTTGACGATGGGGATGCCGAAGTCGCGTTCGATGGCCTTGCCGACCTTCACGAGATCGCGCGCTTTGTCGGTAATTTTGCGGTAGATGTTGTCACAGACCGTATCCACGTCGGCGGCGGCGCAATCGAGCAACGAAATGCCCATGGTAATCGTACGCACGTCGAGCTTTTCCTGCTCAATCATCGCATTGGTCTCGCGGACCTCCATAATATTCAGCATTTGCTTGCCTCTCTCATACGCTTCTGGCACAAATCTCTTATTATGACGTCTGTTGGTGCCACCAAGCAGGCCATTTTTCCGAGAATCATACCCAATTCATTCGTTTTAGGCGGTCTTGGTGCACCAAGACCACCTAAAACACCACAATCACATCCCATTTATGGATAATCACGCTGCTTGGTGCACCAAGACCCCACAAAAATGAAGAATGAAGGAGATAACTATCACATCAAGAATATCTTTATTCAGATTCGATGCATACTCGTGAAGATTTCCTCACGCTGGCAGCGGATGCGCACGCCGATCTTGTCGCCGAGCGCTTCGAGGCCGTCGACCAACGCCGAGAATTCTTCATCGGACTTGGAGTAATCGACAATCATCATCATGTTGAAGAATCCGTCGATGATGGTCTGCGAAATGTCGAGAACATTGACTTTGTGCTGCGAAAGATAGGTGCATACCTGCGCTATGATGCCGACCGTATCCTGCCCGACCACCGTGATGACCGCTTTATCCATGCCAACCCCTTACCCGATTTTGAAAACGTCGATGGCCGACCGATGCCATTGCAACTTCCAAGTATAAATGCAATGTGGGCGGCAAAGGCGTCGGTGTCCGGAATGCTAACAAATAACAGTTTATATGTACTATCGGCAAACACTACCGACAAACGCGAGCCCGGCCGGACGACGAAACATGCGACCGGCAAAGCGACCCCCGCTCCGCGTCCGGTACAGCCGTACACTGCGACATTCACTGTCAAATGCCGGCACGCGACGAATATATAGATTATTTTTTGAGACTCGGACGAAGCCTGTACGCCGCGGGCATGCCGACCGCGGCGATGGCGAAGAACACCACCGCACTCAAGAGACTGGGCAGGTAGGTGCCGGCCATATCGAAGACGGCGCCGTGCACCGTGGCCGACAGCGCGAGCGCCATCGTGCCCGCCACCTGCACGCCGCTGAAGATCTCGGCGTAGTCGCGCGGCCCGAAGCAGCGGCGCACGAGCCACGGCACCGCCACCAGCACCACGCCCTGGCCCAGCCCCGCGAGGAAGCCGAACACCGTGGCCGGACCCGGCGAGGCGATCAGCATCATCAGCAGCCAGCCGGCGAGACCGACCAGCGAGTAGGCCGCCAGGACCAGCTCGACCCTGAAGCGGTCGAGGGCCATGCCGATGCTCGCCTTGCCGAGGGCCGCGCCCAGCATGATGCCGGAGACCACCAGCGCCCCCTGCGTCAGGCTCAGCCCGCGCGTCTGCTCGTAGCCGGAGACGTGCTGCACCAGCCCGGAGGTGAACTGCAGGAGCACGGAGATGACTGCCAGCAGCACGAAGGTGAGGGTGCGGTAGGCGTCGTGGGCGCTCATGCCCTCGAGATCGCCGGTGGTGGCAGCCGTCTCGGCGCCCTTGCGTTCGCTGACCGAGTCGGTCGATGTGGCCGCCGTCGAAACCGGTGCCACCTTTCGACCGTGCCCGTAGGCGTATTCGCCTCGCGAGGCGTCGGGCAGGAACTTCAGCACCAGCAGCGAGAACGGCAGGATGCACACGGCAAGCACCAGCGCGGTGAGCCTGTAGGAGGTCCGCCAGCCGAAGTCCGAAATCCACGAGGAGACGATGGGATTGAAGATCGTGCCGCCGATGCCGGAGAGCCCGAGCGCGATGCCCATGACCATGCCGACCTTCTCCTCGAACCAGTTGGAAAGCAGGACGCTGGGGGCCAGCGAGACGGGGATGACGTAGGCGACGCCGAGGACGACGAACGCCACGTAGAACTGCCAGAGCGACGTGAAATAGGAACCGAGGAAGAACACCACCGAGCAGACCACCACGCAGCCACTGATCAGCAGCCTTGAGTCGACGCGCCGCATCACGCGTCCGGCGACGAGCATCGTCAGCGCCCCCACACCGTTCATAATGGTGGTTGCCAGCGCGACCTGTGCTCGCGTGACCCCGAGATCATGGCTCAGCACGGCATAGTAGAGGCCCGGCGTGTTGATGACCATGCCGAATCCGACCAGCGAGAGCACACAGCAACCTACGAATACCAGCCACGGACGGGCTGCGGAAAGTCGAGACGACGACATGAAAAAGCCTCCCAGCAAAATCTCAAAACCACTGGAAGGCTATAGCAACGAGGCAGCGCAAGTACATGGCCTGTGGCCGCATCTTCACACAGCCATACAAACCCCATACGTGCTGCCCGTTTTCATCACATCCCTACGCATTTTCCTTACATAGAAAATATGACGAAAACCGATATATCACGGAGCGTTCACACAGTGACACGAAACGCCCACACGCAATTCCGCAAATGCATTACGTACAAGGGCTGCAGGTCTCACCGCTCAGGAATGGCGAAATCTACATCTCCTTACGCGCCGAATCGGAGGCCACGGCCGCCAAAGCGCGCGGAGCATGGAAGCCACGATGCGCAAACTCGTCGGCGACGGCCTGAGCCACCGCTCGCCCCTGGCCCTTGTCGACCAACGCGATGATGGATCCGCCGAAGCCGCCACCGGTCATGCGGGCGCCGTACGCGCCGTGCTTGCGCGCGACGTCGACCGCGACATCCAGCTCGGGGACCGTGACCTCATAATCCTTGGCCAACGAATCGTGGGAGGCGTTGAACAGGCGGCCGGCCTCCTTGACATCCCCTGCCGCGAAAGCACCAACGAATTCCGGCACGCGCCAGATTTCGGTGACGACGTGACGCACGCGCTTTTTCATCGTCTCGTCGGGCAATTTGTCGAGCACCTCCTGCAGCGCGGCCTGGGCGGCATCGGCGTCGTCACCGGCGCTTTGAGAAATCCTGTCGGCGACAACGCGCAGGTTTTCGACACCCAGCGTCTTCGCGGCGTCCTCACACATACTGCGGCGTGCCTCGTACTGGCCGTCGTTGAGTTGATGGCTCGCCTGGGTGTCGACCACGAGCAGCTCAAGCCCCAGCGTTTCGAGATCGAACGGCTGCTGCGAAACGCTGTGCAGCGCGTCGAGCTCAGGGCGGCAATCCAGCAGCAGCGCATGGTTGGGGGTGCAGCGCATGGACGCGTTCTGGTCGAGACCGCCGGTCGAAGCCCCGGCCATGTCGTTTTCGGCCTTCATCGCGGCTTGGATCAGTGTCACACGCCCTTCATCGCTTCCGCCGAAGCCGAGCTGATAGATGTCATCGAGCGCGAGCGCCGTGGAGCAGGTCATCGCGGCCGACGAGCTCAGCCCGCCGCCGACCGGCACACACGAGACAAATGCGGCATCGAAGCCCTTCACCGCGTCGAATCCCGCCTCGCGCAGCGCCCATGCCACGCCGACCGGATAGGCAGCCCAGCCTTCGACATCCCGCGCCTTGAGCCCATCGAGGTCGACAGTCGCCGGTTTACGGTCGCCGAAGCTGGAGACAACGCGCACCACGCCACTTTCCTTTGGCGCCACGGCGATGAACGTGCGGTGCGGCAAGGCGATGGGCAGGCAGAGTCCGGCGTTGTAGTCGGTATGCTCGCCGATCAGGTTCACACGCCCCGGAGCCGACCACACACCGGCGGGGGCCTCGCCAAACGTATCGACAAAGAGCTCGGCGACCTGACCTACCGCGTCTTTGGCGTCAAGCGGCTCAAGATATTGGACGTCTCTGATAGTGCTCATTTGATTTCCTCCATGAAATGAATGTGACGGAGATGCTGTTGGTAACGGTATTGACGGTAGTTGCGCAGTAATGACGCAGCAACGCGGCAGCGAAGCCGGCCGGCTCAGTCGATGTCGATCGGGCCGAGCTCGTGGAAGCGGGCGGCGATGCGTTCCGGCGTCGTGTCCGAAACCCACGCGGCCATGCCCGATTCGCTGCCGGCCAGATACTTGATCTTGTTGGCGGCGCGGCGGAATGAGAAGAACTGCAGGTTGAGGCGGTAGTTCTCGCGACGCGAATCGTGAATCGGAGCCTGATGCCAGGAGGAAATGTAGGGCAAATCCATGCCCTTGCCGTCGCCCTTATCGAAGAAGGCGTTGCCGCGGCGCAGCAGATGCGAATACATCGAAGCCAAGTCCCAGCGTTCCTGGTCATTGAGCTCGTCGAGGGTCTTGACACCGCGCACCGGCGCGACGTGCACCTCCAACGGCCAGCGTGCGGCCGCCGGAACGTAGGCGACCCAGCTTGAATTGCGCATCACCACGCGTGTTCCGGCCTCGATTTCGGCGTTCATGATGTCGCGCAGCAGGTTGCCGCCGGTGCGCTCGAAATAGGCCTGCGTGTGCTGCAATTCGGCCTCCATTTTCGGCGGGATGAAGGGATAGCAGTAGACCTGGCCGTGCGGGTGCGCCAGCGAGACGCCGATTTCGGCGCCGTGGTTCTCGAAGGGGAAGATCTGCTCGATGCCGTCCATATGCGAGATCTCGGAAGTACGGAAAGCCCATGCCTCCACGACCGTGCGCAGACGCGAAACCGGCAGGTCGGCCGGCAGCCCGTTTTCGTTGGGGTCGAAGCAGATGACCTCGCAGCGCCCGGACGCGGGCTTCTGCTGCCACAGCGCATTGCCGTCGACGTCGGTGACCACGTCCGGCACGCCGGGTACCTGCACCATCGAAGGGAAACGGTTTTCAAAGATGACCACGTCGTAATCGGTGTCGGGCACCTCGCCGTCCTGATAGGGGTCGCCGGGCTTGCGTGCGGCCAGCGGGTTGCCTTTGGCCGTGGCCCCCGGTCCGGCGGTGATCGGCCGGTTCATGCGTGCCGCGGCCATCGGAATCCAGTCGCCCGTCAGCGGGTCGCGGCGCATGATCGGCTCGGCGTACGGCACTTCGTTGCCGTCGGCGTCACGATGCGGCGCAAATCGGTCGGCCAGCGGACGCGGGTCGACGAGCTCGCGGGTCTTGGCGCCGGAAACGTACTCCGGGTCGTCGTCCAGATAGAAGAAATCGCGTCCGTCCGCCAGCTTGGTGGGCGTGATGCGGATATGCTCGGATGCATATTCCCCTGGTTTGTAATACTTGAATTGCTCTTGCTTCATTGCTGTTCCTTTGTATAGGTTGGTCATTGAGCCACCGATTGCGGCTTCAGTCCTCGATCTGTCCCGGGCCTTTGGTCAAGACCAGATGCTTGACCAGCTTGCGCGTCTCCTCGGCCGAAGTCGGGTCGAGCCCGTCGTCGGTGATCAGCGTGTCGACCTGATCGAAGCGCGCGAAAAGCGAAAGCGAGGTGCAGCTCCATTTGGTATGGTCCGTGAGGATGATGGTCTTGTCGGCGATATCCATCATGGCCATGTCCGTGGCGGCCTCGAGCGAGTTCGGCATGAGGAAGCCACGCGGTACCGAGACGGAATGCGTGCCCAGGAATACGGTGTTGACTCGAAGCGATTCGATGACCTTGTCGGAAATCGGGCCGACCAGCGAGTTCGAGCGGGTGATCACGCCGCCGGTGACGATGACCTCCACGTCCTTCGATTCCAGCGCCTGAACCAGTTCCGCCACCGGTATGGAGTTGGTCAGTATGGTGATATTGCTCGCGCGTTGGCTTTCCAGCAGATGCTGGGCAAAGATGTATGACGTCGTGCCACCGCCGATGGCGATGACGTCACCGGGCGAAACGTACTTGACGGCTTCCTGCGCGATCGAGTCCTTGAGCCCGATGTCCATCTGCGATTTGACGGAGAACAGCGGCTCGCTCAAGAGCGTGCTGGTGGTCACCGCCCCGCCGTGGACGCGCTTGAGCAACCCCTTGTCGGCGAGGTCGGCGATATCGCGACGCACCGTCATGGCCGAGACACCGAGCTCCTTGGAAAGCGCGGTGATTCGTACCGCGCCGCGGGTACGAAGCCTGCTTAAGATCAAATGCTGCCGTTGTGACGAAATCATATGAACATTATCGCACAAATGTGAGCATCAAACAAACCCACTTGAGCGTTTCATCCGGTAACTTTACCAAAACCGAACAATTTGAGACATCACGGCTTGACTTCTGCCCACGTTGCGATCAGGCTGTTCCAAGCAGATAGCAGACAACTCCCTTCAATTTATCGGGACCGCCAGCAGAGATCTTCAAAACCGTTGGGACATAAAGCCTTCCACATCAAACAGCAAGTGGCGACTCTAAGCACTATGCCGCAAAACCTGAAGACTCTTCCCTATCAATCCCCGATCCATCGATCTTAGAGCCCAAGGCCGGTCCAGTTTCAATGTTGGGTATCTTGTTGTTGCTGCTGTTCCTGGGGCTGCTGATAGCCCTGTCTGTCGGGAATGGCGTTATTGCCCGTGGTGGACTGCTGCTTGGTATTGGTGGATGCGCTTGTGCTGCCCACATACTTCGGGTCCGGGTTGCCGTAGTTGCCGTCGTTAGGCGCGCCGATGTCCGCAAGGTACTTGTTCATGAACTCTTTCCACGCCGGGGTGGCGACGTACATGCCGTACCACTGCCCGTAGGCCTTATGGTTGATGACCTTGCCGGTGAAGGAGACCGGTACCTCGGCGTTGTTGACGGAGACGAACGAGGCGACCTGGTTGGGCGCGAAGCCGCCGGTGGTCATATACGTGTCTTCGTTGGTGCCGGTTTTGGCGAAGGTCTTCCGCCCGCCGTCCAGCTGCGTCATCGTCGCCTCGCCTCCGGGCTGGACCACGCCTTGGTTCATCGCGTAAGCCGTGGATTGGGCGATACCGGGCTCGATGGCCTGGTGGCAGTTGGCCGAAGGCACCTTCATGGACTTGCCGGACTTGCTGATGACCTTTTTCAAGGCAATCGGCGTGCATTCGACGCCGTTGGCGCCCAAGGTGCCGAAGACGTTGGCCATCGTCAGCGGCGAGGCCGCCACCGAACCGATCGTCATCGAACCGTTGAAGCGTTCCAGACTCTTGCGCGTGGACGGATCTGGGTCGCCCGACGCATTGTGATAGCCGACCGCTTTCGCGGCCTCGCCGATGGCGCACAACCCGATCTGCTGGGTCATGCCGGCCTGCGTGGTGTTGTGCGAACGGACAAGGCCCTGAAGCGGGGATTCCACGCTGGCCGTTCCGCCCTCGGAGTTGTGCACGTTCCAGCCTGAGGGCTGGCCACCATAGTTGGCACAGGCGAACGAGCCCGCCGGGTAATAGCTGCTCAGACGCAGCGGCTGCGAAATCGACTTGCCGGCCTGCATCCACGCCACGAGGTTGATGGGCTTCCACGTCGATCCGACGCCCCAACCGGAAGAACCGCCGTCTTTCTCGTCGACCGCATAGTTGACCGCCGTGTGCGTGGGATCGCTTTTGGCGGCATCCGTCGGGTCGTAGATGCGGTTGATGCCGAAGCCGAGCACTTCGCCGGTGCCGGGCTTGATGGCCGCGATGGTCACCTCGAAACCGCTGGGATCGTCGACCGGAATGGTGTCGCGGGCCGCCTGCATGGCATCGGCGTTGGCATGCACATCCATCGTGGTGTAGATGCTCAATCCACCTTCATTGAGCAGCTTGGTGCGGTCGGCCTCGGTTTTGCCGAATTCCTTGGAGTTGAGAATCTGCTTGGTGGCGTAATCGCAGAAGAACCCTGCGTCGCCGGCGACCTGGCAGCCGACCTGCGTGGAATTGTCCTGCAGATTCAGGGTGTTCGCTATGGGCTCGGCGCGGAACTTGTCGTGGTCGGACTGCGAGATGAAATGCTGCTGCAGCATCAGGTCGAGGACGATGTTGCGTTGTTTTTGCGTTTCGGGCTGGTTGGCGGGCACCGAAGGATCGTACTTCGCCGGGTTCTTGGTGATGGCGGCGATGGTGGCCGACTGGCCGATGTTGAGATCGGCTGCAGAAACGTTGAAATAACGCTTCGCAGCGGTTTCGACGCCATAAAGGTTGTGCTGCCCGAACTGCGCGATGTTGAGATAGCCCTGCAGGATCTCGGCCTTGCTGTATTGCTTTTCCATCTGCACGGCGATCAGCATCTCGCGAATCTTGCGTGCGATGGTGTCTTCGGAGGCATGGTATTCGGCGATGGGATCGTTCTTTTCCTTCGCCTCGATAATCAATACGTTCTTGACATACTGCTGCGTGAGCGACGAACCGCCCTGGGTGTCGCCGCGCTTGATGAATGTCTGGACGAAGGCTCGCAGCACGCCCTGCATATCCACGCCGGCGTGTTCGAAGAAGCGGCGGTCCTCACGGGCGACCACGGCCTGCTGCATGGGCTGGGAGACCTGGCGCAGCGGGACCACGGTGCGGTTCTGCGCATAGAAGGAGGCGATGACGGTTTTGCCGTCGGAGGCATAGATGGTGGACTTCTGCGGCAGGCTGGTGACGTCGAAATCGATGTCTTCGGTTTTCAGCGTCGGCGCGATGGTACGGGCCGCCGAATTGAGCCCGAGCACTCCGGGAATGAAGAATATGCCGCCGACCACACCACCGGCGATGCAAAGGGTGACATAGGTCAGTAGCAAAGCGATCACGCGCCGTACCGTGAGGTTGTTCTTCATTTGAGGCATGGTGTCATTCTAGGATATCGCCTCTACCGAAACGGCCGAATGCGTAGCCTTGTCGCCCAATTCATAGACCGGCCCGGAGAGTCTGAAAACTTGCGGGAAGCGAGCCGAGAATTCCCTATACATGCCTTGATACGAGTTCGCGGCCCGAAGCCTCAAAGGCGACGAGCCGCGAACCAAGTTTACAATCACGAGGCAGCGATCAGCGATTCAGTGACGGGAACGACGAATCAACGCACCAGGCTGATAGATGATGATGGAACGGCCTTCACGGGCGATCCACCCGCGGTTGGCGAAGTCCATCAGCGCCTTGTTGACCGTCTCACGCGAGGAACCCACGAGCTGGGCCATTTCCTCCTGCGTCAGGTCGTGCGGCACCTTCACGCCGGATTCGACGGGCTCGCCGAAACGCGAGGCCAGATCAAGCAGCGTCTTGGCCAAGCGGGCGGGGACGTCCATGAAGACCAAGTCGGAAATCTGCTCGTTGTTGGCGCGCATGCGGTTGGCCATCACCTGCAGCATGTCCACGGCCACGCGCGGGTGCTTGTTGAGCCATGAGAACAGGGTGTCGTGCTCGAGCCAGCCGACCTGCGTGCCGTTGTTCATCGCGATGGCCGAAGCCGTGCGCGGCCCGCCTGCCGGGTCGAACACCGGAATCTCGCCCAGGATCTCGCCGCGGGTGTGGATGCTCAAAAGCTGCACACGGTTGTCGCTTGCCTCGCGCGTGAGCTTCACTTTTCCGCTTTCCAGCAGATACATGCGCTGGTCGGTGGAACCTTCGTGAAAGATGTAATCACCCTTCTCGAATTCCGCGCGCTTCATGTAGGGCATGAGCTCCTCCGCATCAGCGTGGGAGACATGCTTGAACAAGGTCGTCTGCAGAAGTTCATTGTCCGCTTCACTTGTCCCATTCGGACTTACCACGAGAATGCACCTCCAAAAAAATATTAACTGCCGTACTACCAGAAATTCATTGCCTAGAAACTGGTCAAACTCAAATCTATCTTAATTGTAGCTCAGTTTGGCATACGTTTCGAGGTA
This sequence comes from Bifidobacterium sp. ESL0800, assembly GCF_029395355.1. Taxonomy (NCBI): domain Bacteria; kingdom Bacillati; phylum Actinomycetota; class Actinomycetes; order Bifidobacteriales; family Bifidobacteriaceae; genus Bifidobacterium; species Bifidobacterium sp. ESL0800. The sequence continues at coordinate 17,946 of NZ_CP113913.1, read as the reverse complement.
AGAGGAAAGTGTTTCAAACGGGACATCCGTTTGCCGTTTGATGGGTGCCACGCGTTTGACGGCCGATTTGACGGCTTTGTCGCTCAGCTTTTCCGGAGAGGTTTTCAGTATCCTTCCCATTTTTTGCGCATCGATGTCATAGGCAAGGGTGACATGGTGCAGCAACGCTCCCGGCCCGCCGTCACCTGCCGGATAAAGACGCTGCGCGGCCCCGCCGATCTTGCCCTGACTCGAGGCGATGTCGTTGGTACCGCTGAAAAACGCGTCAATACCGAGACCACGCAACGCATCGATCACCCACTGGTCGCACAGACGGAACGATTCATTGACCCCAAGAGACGCGACAAACCCCTTGGGCGCGTAGAGGGAGTAGGTGATGACGTCACCCGGTTCGATGAACATCGCGCCGCCACCGGTGCTGCGGCGAACAATGTCGAAACCCTCCTGTTTGGCGGCTTGCACATCGACCTCACGCTCAACGGATTGGAACCTGCCGACCACAACGGCGGGCTCCGCCCAGTGCCAGAAACGCAGTGTGGCGGGCCTCTGGCCACGAGCCACCTGCCGCGCCCAATCCTCGTCCGTCTTCATCTGATCGGCAGGGCTTCGCGCAATGTCATGCACCACTAATGGGTGCAACGCGTCCCAACGTTTTTTATAGAGTTGGTGAAAAGCGTCATTATTTGACGTCAATCTGTCTGAAACGTCAACAACGCCAACCTTTGCACGAATTGAACGGCCCTTTTCGTCTGAAGCACCGTTTTGCCCCTTGTGCAAAGCCCTTTGGTAGGCGGCAGATATCGCAGCACCGTCCGCGCCGACCAATTTGAGCGACGGATAGTGCGAAAAAACACCGGCCAACGGCCTGCCCGCGATAAGCGAATCCTCCAGCTGCGCAAGCATGGCGCGGGCGGCGTCATCGTCGCCCAAAACGAAAAAATCTCCATCGATCGTACAGGTTACCGGTTTGCCGGACTCATCGACAACAACCTCGACCCCGACCAGCTTGCCGCCGGGGGTCTTGTATTCGCCACGCATAACAATCACCATATCAAAGCGCGGCGCGGAAAACGTTGAGGACGTTTCCGCGCCGCATGAAAAACAAATACATCAATCACCAAGCTCCGCCTACAGCAACCACGTCCCCGGAACCATGTCCGTCGTTCGGTTTCGGCCTCTTTCAAGACCTGACGCGGAACCGAATCCTTGCTATTCCAGCAGTTCTACGCCTTTGGCGTCCCTGTGCCAAGGCGAGCCGTAGTTGGAACTGAGGATGAGCACCCCTTCGATCAGACCCCAGATGAAGGCCGCGACGGGGCCGAGCCCGAACAGTACCCAGCCGATCAGGGTCAGCAGCAGCTGGGCGACGGCCTTGCCATAGAAACCGAGATAGAAATTATGGACGCCGAGCCATCCCAAAAAGATGCCCAACAGCCCCGCGGCCATCTTGCTTCTGGGCTGGTAGCCGTAAGGCAGCGGTTGCGGCTGGCCATATTGCGGGGCGTACGGCTGGCCCTGCGGGTAACCGTTCTGGTTGCGCGCGGAATAGGGCTGGCCATAGCCGCCGGAAGCATAGCCATAGCCGGTTTGGGGCTGGGAATACCCGGGTTGGCCGTAACCTTGCTGACCGTAGTTGGGCTGGGCATAACCGGGCTGACCGTAATTCAGCTGCTGTGACCGGCCAGAACCCGGTTGGCCGTAGTTAGGCTGGGCATAGCCGGATTGGCCGTAATTCGGCTGACCGTAATCAGGCTGCTGCGACGACTGCTGTTGTCCGCGGTTCTGTTGGCCGAAACCGGGCTGCGGGTTGGATTGAGCGGCACCGCTTCGGCCGTAGTCGGGTTGTGCGTACTGTTGGCCCTGCCCCTCGTACTGGCCGCGAGCCCCGCCATATTGGCTTTGCTGGCTCTGGCCCTGGGAGACGTCGAAATCTTGCTGGCCTTGTACCCCGGGTTGCCCGACTTGTGGATCTGGTGTATCGTTCATGCCTTCAAGTCTAGCCCCAAGAGTCGAGACCGGCATATGAAAACGCTGGGAAACGGCTGGAAATCCGGACGCCGTTGGTTTCAACGCAATTTCGGGCACCTTCGTTGATGGAAGGTGCCCGAAATGCATGAATAACGGCATGACCGAAGACGTTGGTTTCAGCGATTGCCGAGCATCTTTCGGCAGTCACACCATAACAGTTGCGTTCATCTCGTGTCACCCTGATTTCGGCAACCAGACTGCAACGGTTTCAGCCATCGCACTACCGCATTCGGTAATCACGCCGTGGAGGTTTCGACGAGTACACCACCCCCGTTTCAGCGATCAGAGCCTTGCGAGGATATCCCGGCCGACTTCGGCAGTGGTGCGCTGCTTCTGCGCGTTTTCGGCGATATCGGCCTCGACGACCTGTTCGATGCGCTCGGCTGGCTCATCCATGCCCAGGTGACGCAGCAGCATCGCGGTGGAGAGGATGGTGGCGGTCGGATTGGCGATGCCCTTGCCGGCGATGTCGGGCGCCGAGCCGTGGATGGGTTCGAACATCGAAGGGTATTCGTTGCTGGCGTTGATACAGCCTGAAGCGGAATAGCCGACGCCGCCGACCACGGCGCCCGCCTCGTCGGTGATGATGTCGCCGAAGAGGTTGTCGGTCAAGATCACGTCGAAGCGCGAGGGCTCGGTGACCAGGAAGATGGTGGTCGCGTCGATGTGCAGGTAGTCGTGGGAGACCTCGGGGTATTCGGCGCCCACCCGGTCGACGATGCGCTGCCACATGTCGCCGGCGTTGGTCAGCACGTTCTTCTTGTGGACCAACGTGACGTGCTTGCGACGCTTCATCGCCAGGTCAAAGGCGTAACGCACCACGCGCTCGACGCCGTACGCGGTGTTGGTGGAGACCTCCGTGGCCACCTCCTGCGGAGTGTCCTTGCGGATGGCGCCGCCGACGCCGCAGTACATGCCCTCAGTGCCCTCGCGCACCACGACGAAATCGATGTCGCCGGGGTTCTTCAGCGGCGATTCGACGCCCTTGTAGAGCTTGGACGGGCGCAGGTTGACGTACTGGTCAAGCGAGAACCGCAGTTTCAGCAGCAGGCCGCGCTCCAGCACGCCGGCGTGAATGCGGGGGTCGCCGATGGCGCCGAGCAGGATCGCGTCGGTCTTCTTGATGCGTTCCAGCTCCTCGTCGGGCAGGATCGCGCCGTCGCGCAGATAACGCTCCGCGCCGAGGTCGAAGTCCTCGTACTCGAAATCGGCCACACCTTGCGTGGCCTTCTCCATGACCTGCTGCGCAGGCGGGATGATTTCCTTGCCAATACCGTCACCGGGAATGACGGCGATATGATATGTTTTTTTTGTGCTCATAGCCGCGACGTTAGTCCCGAATTCGGCACTGTCCACTATTTGGTCCGGAAAATGGACATCAACGATTCTGCGATTCCTTCCGTTCTGGAGGCTCTTGGTGCCACCAAGCAGGCCAAAAAACGAAGAATCAACCCTCATTCTCAAAATTCCGGGCAACTTGGTGCACCAAGCAGGCCAAAAAACGAAGAATCAACACCAAAAGACACATTTCCACCCATCTTGGTGCACCAAGCAGGCCGAAATTCAAAGAATCAACCCCTATTTTCAAAATTTCGGGCAACTTGGTGCCACCAAGAAAGCGATATGGGAGCGAATGAGATTATCTCGCTACTCTTCGATTCCCATGGCATGAAGACACCAGGCGTTCTCGTCGCTGACTTCCTGCCACTGTTTGTAGCGCCCGGAAGTGCCACCGTGCCCGGCCTCGACCTCGATGCGCGCGATGGCATCGATACCCCGCGACTGCAAGCGGGCGATCCATTTGAGCGGTTCGACATAGAGCACACGGGTATCGTTCAGCGAAGTGGTGGCGAAAATCTTGGGATAGCGCAAAGCCCTACCATCGGTTTCGCAATCACCGGAATGTCGTGTGTCGTTTTCCAAGTTTCCGTTCCTGCGATTCGCCGACGAACCCGTACCCTCCGCTTCACCCTGCCAATGACCGAACGGCGCATTTTCGTAAGGAGAATACGACTTCATATAGTCGTAGACATTCTTGTCGTGAAGCGGATCGCCCCACTCGTCCCACTCGGTGACGGTCAGCGGCAGCGACGGGTCGAGAATCGAGGTGAGCGCGTCGACGAACGGCACGTCGGCCTCGATGCCCGCGTAGCATTCCGGCGCCATATTCGCCACGGCACCCATCAAGAGCCCTCCTGCCGAACCGCCGTTGGCAACGCTGCGGCGCGGATCCGCCAGCCCCGCCTGTTGCAAGGCTTTGGTGGCGTCCACGAAGTCATTAAACGTATTACGTTTATTCAGCCTTCTCCCCTGCTCGTACCACGCTCGGCCCATCTCCCCGCCGCCGCGCACATGCACCACGGCGTAGAGCACCCCGCGGTCGAGCATACTTATTCGCGCCACGGAAAAACCGGGGTCGCTGTCGGCCTCGTACGCCCCGTAACCGGTGATGAACATCGGGGAGCCGGACGTCGAAGAACCACCGGATCTGCGGCTATCGGCTTTCCCGCCCGCGCAATCAAGCAGGTCGATCCTGCTGAAATCTTCGCCCAGCGCGGCCATGGCCTTGCAGCGATCCGGCCGCCAGACCAAGGAAACCGGCACGAGTTCACCGTCGCGCACCCGCACCCAGATGCGGCGCTCGCGGTAGTTCGCGGCATCGAAACCGCCATGTACCTTCGCGCGTTTCAAGAGCCTGCTGCTGCCGGTGGCCACGTCCAGTTCGCGCAGCTGACCGGGTTGCGTATAGCTTGCGAACGAGTAGCGCAGGCGCGGCACATTGTATGAAGGATTGCCGCCGGCTCCGATGGAATACAGATGACGGTTGACGCCATCCTCGTCCGGCTTGAGCTCACGGAAACGCCACGGACGATGGGCCAGAAAGTCTTGCAATGCCTCGTTTTTGGCCATCACCGCCACATGCGGCAGGCTGTCGCTCCGATAACTCAGCACGACGAAATCGCGGTACATCGCGATGCCCTCGATGCCCAGCCCGCGAGCGCCGCGCAGGATTTCGGGGTTGTCGGGATTGTTGTACGGCGTATTGACCGGCTTTTCGCGCGCTCCCGGTTCGACCTCATCGCCGCGCTCGCAGCCATATGGCGAACCCTGCGCGACAATCACGCCCTCACCCAAGGCATACGGCGGCTCGTGGGCGCTCAGGTCGACCACATCCACTTCGAAATTCGGGTTGTTCGCATTGTGGTAGACCAACGCCAGCGGGATGTCGGCCCCGGCTTCCCTGCCGCCTTCGAACCTTGCGAAACTCACGTCGTATTCGACACCTTCCCGCCGTGGGATGAACGCGCGGAATTCCCCTTCGGGGTCATCTACCGGCAGCATCAGCACCTCGCTGGTCGTCTTGGACGAGCAGCCGATGACCATGTTGCGCTCGTCAAAGCTCAGCCCGACGCCGATCCAGAAGTGTTCGTCGGCTTCGCGGAACACCTCAACGTCGTCGTCGACGGACGTGCCGACCCGATGCCGCCGAACCGCGCAAGGTCGCCACGATTGGTCGAGCATCGTGTAGAACACCCACTTGCCGTCAGGTGTGAAGCAGGCCTCGGCGATGCCGCGGAATACCTCAGGCAGCTCATGGCCGTCCTCGAGGCTACGGATGCGGTAATCATAGCGTTCGCTGCCGGCGGTGTCGACGCCGTAGAGCAGCCAACGGCCGTCACGGGTCAGGTCGAGCCCGCCCAAACGGAAGAAATCGTGGCCTTTCGCCTCGATATTCGGATCGAAAACGATTTGTTCTCCCGGCTGTCCTCCCGGCGCATCGCCAGCCTCGATCGACGGGGGATCCCAGTCATCCGGCCCGGCGATCGGCAGGCGGCACTGCACCCCATACTGCAGACCCTCCTGGGTGCGCACGAAATACCAATAGCCGTCCATCCGCGTCGGCACGGACATGTCCGTCTCGTCTACCCGTGACTTCAGCTCTTTGAACAGGCGGTGCTTGAGAGCGTTGAAACCGGCCGTCCTCGCCCGGTAATATTCGTTTTCCTCGCGCACGAAGCGTTGCAGTTCCGGCGAATTCTTGTCGCGCATCCACTCGTAGGGATCGCGGAAGGTATCGCCGTGAACCGTGCGCATGTGCTGCCGGCACGGGGCCTGCGGAACGGTCGGGGTATCGGCGGCTTGCGCCGAGCGTGCCATAGCGTTCGTTTCGTCAGTCATAAGCATCCAGCCTATACTCATCGAACGAACAACACCGCCCAGCGAAGCCAGAGACGACCGCCTGAAAGAACCGAGGCGCAAGAGCCTCAAGCGGCTTTCCGCCCTCACCGCCACCTCTATTTGTCCCTTTTACATGCTTGCCCTCAGGCTCTCGGTAAAAAGTGACATTTACGGCCGCTATTTGTCACTTTTTACCTAGGCCTTCCAAACAAGCACGTAAAAAGCGACAAATAGACGCACACAAGACGCGACATTCGACACCATGATTCATTTTCATCACAATCACGGCAGCGCGATAGCCACATTCAAGCGGCGATCGGCATCATCTGCCGCCGTCGACCCACGGAACTATTGCGCGCGACGAACCATGGCGGCGTACTGGTCCGCGTCCATCAGCTCCGGCTCGTCGTCGTCCAGCTCGATCTTCAGAATCCAGCCCTCGCCGTACGGGTCGTTGTTGATGACCTGCGGATCGTCGGAGACGGCCTGGTTGACGTATTTGACGGTGCCTTCGACCGGGGAGATGAGGTTCTGTACGGTTTTCGCGCTTTCCATTTCCACGATTTCGTCGCCGGCACGCACCGGAGTATCCGGTTCGGGCAGGTCGACGTAGACGATTTCGCCCATCTGCGAGGCCGCATATTCGGTCAGTCCGATGACGGCCAGCCCGTCGGCATCGTCGACCCAGACGTGGTCGGCGGAATATTGCAGGTGGTCGGGCACATCCAAAGCCGGAGATTTGGAGTCTGCACCAGCCATCTGCGAAGCGGAATCGGTGACTTTGCCGGTCTCGTCGTTATCAACATCGTTCATATCGTTTTCGTTCATACCCACAGATTACAGCATCATCCGCTTGCCGGTTTGCATGTCGCGAAACAATCAGGCGTTCCGCTTGCAGCAGCAAACAGAACGCCTGGTAACAGCATTCATCGAAATGAATCGAACGCAACCGCCGTTAGCGCACCGGTCCGGAAGGCTGGGAGCCGACGACCTGCACCAGCGTGCCCTGCGGGCAGTTGTCGTAGATCCACTGGGCGTCGCCGACGTTCATGTTGACGCAGCCGTGCGAGCCGTAGTGGGCCGGGTCACCCTTGGCGATGCCCGTCGGGTTCCAGTCGGCGGTATGGAAGCCCTCGCCGCCGTTGAAGTAGCTGACCCAGCGCACGTTCGGCGAGACATAGCCCGGCCCGCGCATGGTCTGAACCGCATAACGCAGGTAGATGAAGTAATTGCCCAAGTCGGTCTCGTCGCCGCCGGGTGCGCCGGTGCAGACGAGGAAGGTCTTGACCTGCTGGTCGTTCTTGTAGACCGTCGCGGTCTGGCTGGAGAGGTCCACCACGATACGCATCTCGGACTTCTGCTGCTTGACGTCGAACTTGGTGATGTCGGCGGCCTCCTGGATAGTGGCCGGCTGGCCGCTGGTCATGGCGTTGTATACCTGATCGGCCACCGCAGCGCCGTCTTTGACCTTGACGCCGTTGACGCCCTTGGTCATCGTGAGCATCACCTTGCCGGTGCCGTCGACGATGTCCTGCTGGCTGACCATATTCTGGTTGAGCTGCTTGGGCATTTCGCTGTTGATGTAGCTGGTGATGGCGTCCTTGTCGATGCCGAGGCTGATCTGCCCTTTTTCAATATCGGTATTGGGCTTGATCCACGCCGCCAGCTGCGCCACCGGCACCTCGAATTGGGTGGCGTCGCCGTTGCCGATGACGATCTTGTTGGCCAGAAGCTTGTTCGCCGCGTCCGCCGCCGTTGCCGCGGTGCTTTGGGAGACGGGGGTATCGATGGTCTTATAGGTCACTTTGACGGATTTGGTTTGCCCGGGATCCGCAATCAAGGTGCTGATCGAGTTCTTCACGCCCGACATTTCGGGGGCGCGCCCTCCATGGCCCGCATTGGCCACGAACTTGTTGGAGTTGCCGTCGAAGGCCACGCTCGAAGGAACGGCCTGGTCGCTGTCTTTGACAAAGGTCTTGGTCAAGTATGTGTCGATGGGCAGGTCGTCCGTCTTGGCGACAAGCTTGACGCTGGCTTTGGAGAAGGGAACGACACGGCCGGCCCCATCGCCCTTGGCGGCCATGAGATTGCGCACCGTCTTATCGACGTCGACGTTCACACCCAGATCCTTGAAACCGGCGGTGGCCTTCTTGCCCTGCCCGTCGCTGATGGCGAGCTTCGAGTTCTGGACCTCGTGATCGACGGTCTGCTTCAATTGCGCGGCGTTCTGCCCGGCCACGGCCACATTGCCGAGACGGACACCCGGCGCCGCCTTGTCTTTGTAATACCAGCGGGCAGTGAAGAATGATGCGATCAACGCGACTGCGAGCACCGCCAGCACCACGGCTGCGATGATGATGGCCAGACGGCGCTTATCCGGCTTTTCATGCTGCGCCTGAGCACTGATGCCGAGTGCGGCAATATCGGCTTGGCTGAGCTCGCTCGTCAATGCCTCAGGCTCATTGCCGCTGTTGTTCACGTTGTCCATTCTTCCTCCACATACCCTTCTCGGCGTACTGACGTACAAGATTATCCTAAAGATATGACGTCACGGCATTGCAGAAAGCGTCAAACGAAGCCGTTCACCAGATAGCGAAAAACAAAACGCCTAAACAGATCATCACACGGTATCTAAATACTTACGATGACAACAATTATCGGTTTTCGCACTACAGTTCCTGCCCGTACCACTCCTCGATCATATAACGGGCGACAGTAGCCTTGCCGGGCGCCGCTATCCGGCCGACAATCAGAGCTTCTCTGAATTCGTCTCTGGAGAGGAAACGGGCATCAAGGGTTTCGCCGCCATCCACCGAGACCTGCGTGCCGAGCGCCCGCGCCTTGAACGCGACCATCAGCGAACCGGGGAACGGCCAGGGCTGGCTCCCCAGATACTTCACCTCGCCGAGCGCAAGCCCCGTTTCCTCGGCCACCTCACGCTTGACGGCGTGCTCGAGGTTTTCGCCGGCCTCGACGAACCCCGCGCACACCGAGTAATGCGACGGATCCTTCCATGCCCGGTTATGCTGCAGCAGCAATCGGCCCTTCCCGTCGACGATGGAGACGATGACGGCCGGCTCGATTCGGGCAAACAGCGGAGAGCGATGAGCCTTGCAGCCTTCGTTGACGCAACGCTGGGCCCATCCGGCCATGGCCGGCACGACCCGGGAACCGCAGCGCGGGCAGTATTTCTGGGAGGCGCGCCAGTTGCTCAAAGCGACCGCGGTGGTAGCCTCCCCCGCCTGGCGTGCCGAGGCGTGCGGGGCGAACCCTATCAGCGACACCCAGTCGAAACGTTGCAAGGCACGTTGAAGCACCTGGTTTCGTTCGGCTTGTGGATTCCCGCCATCACCCGGTTCACTTATCCTGCTGGCAAAAACCGAGACATCGAGAGCGACAACCGACTGAGGATGTTCGCTGCCGGCACCGTAGCTGCCGAGAAATACGGGAATGATACCAAGCCGGTTCGCGGTTTCATCGATAGTGTCACCTATATTTTCGCCGATACCGGGGTCACCTTCACTGGCCGCAACCCCTTTTGCCTGCGCCTTCGCATCGTCAGCGCCTTCGCCGGGCTGCCCGGTAAGCGCGCGCAAAATGTATTGGCCTGGCACACCTGCCAAACGCATCTTCGCGGTTTCGAAATCGACCCGCGCCGCCTGCCCGTCAGGAACGGCCACGAGCCCGTCACGCACGAAGATGACGCTGGTCGAGGGCTGCGAGAGCACATCGGCAATCAGATCGGGGTCGCTTCTGCGTTCGGTCTGGTAATCGATATCGCCCTGCGCGAGCGGCAGGAAGGGCAGCACCTGCGTCAACGCCAACGATGAGAACGAAGCAGCCATATCAACCTCTTTAACTTTCCGGTGGGACTATTCCTATACCTGTATCTGTCTTTGCACCATTACCGTCGTTCTACGCGTTGAACCAGGTCCAGCAAAGCGTTGGCGAGCGCATCGGGATGTTCGACGGCACTGAAATGGCCGCAATCCGGAATCGCAGTGAACGCGACGGAAGTGGAGGTCATGGCATCGGCGATCGGACGCATCTTGGCCGGCGGGCTCGAGGGGTCGTTCTCCCCGCAGACCACCGCGGCCGGGGCGGTGATATGCGGCAGCAGGTCCGTGGTGTCGGCACGGCCGGCGGCCATGCGTTCGCGCCAGGCAAGTCCCTCCGGACGTTGATCGCGAATCCAACCGGACAGCAGATCCTCGAAATGCGGGCTGCGCTTGATGCTCGAATCACCTGCCTGCGGTCGGGCGAAATGCATCACCGGTTCGACGGTGTTGTCGTCTTCGCAGGTTTTGGCGATGTTCAGGCGGTTCGCGCGAGCCTCGTGGCTGTCCGCAAGGGTGGTGGTGTCGCACAGGGCAAGTCCGGCAACAGAGCCGGGAAACAGCCGCTGGATATCCATCGCCAGGTAACCGCCCATCGAAAGGCCTACCCAAATGGCCTTTTCGTGGCCGGTGACGTGCAGCATCGAAACATAGGCTTCGACCACCTTGTCCATCGCCTCGACATAAGCGCCGTCGTCGGCGAGCGCTCCGGTGGCTGAGGCATCCGGTATCGCCGCGTCGCCGGCACCCGGCGTGTCGGGCGCCCAGATCGGGAACGGCGCCATCCCGCGCTCGCCGCCCAACCGAATCAGGCTTGCGGCGCAATCATCCCACATCCGGGCATCCACGGGGAAGGCATGCAACAGAATCAGCGGCGTGCCTTTGCCGGAACGGTAGATTTTATTGCCAATACGAATATTCATGCCACTCTTTCCTGGTCGACCCGCAAGATCACGGTCAATACATTCTGTACCATGCGATATCCCTCATGCCAAATCGACGCAACGGGGCTGCGAGAAAACGCGATACCACGCACTTGCACCATTGCCCGATATCGTGATTCCAATGGCTACTCGCCAACTCCGGCCCACGAAAGCGCGCGACGCACGATCTGGCCGTGTCCGCCCGACATCTGCTCGATGAACGTGTCGAGCTGCTTGCTTTCGACATCGCACCATTCCACGTCCAACGCGGGGTCGAGCGGCTTGCAATCGCCGGAGATCTGCACCACATAGCACAGCGCGATGGCATGCTGACGCGGGTCGTAGAACTCGGAAATACCCGGGGTCGGGAAGAACTCGGCCACGGTGAAAGGCTGCAGGCTCGCGGGCAGGATCGGAAGGGCGAGGTCGCCCAGGTCCTTGGCGATGTTGCGCGCGATGGCCTCGCGGATGGTCTCGTGGAAAAGGATGCGGCCGGTGATCAACGTGCGTTCCACGGATCCGCTGTCGCGTACGCGCAGCAGGGAGCCGACCTGCGAAATCCGGCCCATGTCGTCGGTGCGCACCGGAACCACCTCGGCGTAGACGATGGGCAGTTTGGCGCGCGCCTCGTCGATATCGTGCGGTGTCAACCATCCCGGAGGGTTGCCGTTGCTGCCGCCACGCACAAAGTCCTCGGGCGTGATGCCGTCAAATTCGCCACGATGCCGCCCCGCATCGAAATCGCCCTCGTCGGGCACTTCATCATTCAAGACTGCCATGGCTCCATTATCGTGTCTCTGGCTGACGAATGCGCGAATCGAACGGCCTTTTCGTCGCTGGCGTAGCTTTGTTGGGGTTTACTGCGAGACTGAGTGATACATCGTTCGCAGGCTTTCGACCACGAGACGGTGCAACGTACAAGCGGAAGGAGCCACAACATGGCAACGCAGACTTTGACGGCAACAAACTTTGAAGAGACCATCACCAACAACGACCTGGTGTTCGTTGATTTCTGGGCCACCTGGTGCGGCCCGTGCAAGGCTTTCGGCCCGGTTTACGAGAAGGCCAGCGAGGCCAACCCCGACATCGTCTTCGGCAAGGTCGACATCGACCAGAACCAGGAGCTTGCCACGGCCGCCGAGATTCAGGCCGTCCCCACCCTGATGATCGCCAAGAAGGGCCAGATCATCTTCAAGCAGGCCGGGGCCCTTCGCGCCTCCGACCTTGACGAGGTCATCAAGCAGGCCCGCGCCCTTGATGTCGACGCCAAACAAGGCACCAACGCCTGAAATCTGGAAGCCGCTGCTCGGACCGGCAATCGCGTTGCAGGCAGCGCTTGAGCAATTTCACGTAAAACGATTATGCCGATAGTCGACCATGTTTGGCTATCGGCATATCTGTCGGCAAAACGACAAAATAACTGCGTTTCACAGAGTAATACATAATCGTTTCAAGAACAAAACCGCTGTTATGGACAATTTTCCGAGCGATTTTCGTGGCGGTGCGTTATAATTGTGGTTGTTTTGTGATGTAGTGATGTACCCGCGAAGGCGGATTGAGAAGTTGCGACGTTGCATCTCGCACGTAAGAGACACGCGAGAAAGAGTTGAGCGAGAACTGAACGGTACGTTGTTGATTCGACGTGCCAAGAACTGTAGGACTACCTAGGAGCATTAGAGGCATATGGCTGACCACCGTAAGCAAACCAAGACCTTGAGGTCGCTGAGCAAACGCCAGTGGACGAAGATCGCGGCCGGCGCATTAGCGGTTGTGGCATTGGTGGGCGGCAGCGCTATCGTCGTCCATTCCCATAATGCACGTCAGAATTCCCTTACTCAGGTCACCTCGTATTCCGCGACGGACTCCAACGCACTGAGCGTCTCCCGCGGCACCGACCGAGAAGACCTTCGCGGCGGCAAAGCCGGCGACACCTACGTCACCGTCAAGATCAACGGCAAGAACCGCGCAGTCGTCGGTTCCCACTTCACCGACGTCAAGTCCGTGCTCGACCAGGGCGACATCACCCTCGAGACCGGCGATGTCGTCAAGCCCAGCCTCAAGACCAAGGTCAACGAATCCACCGTCATCACCATCGAGCGCGCCGACGCGAATCTCGAGACCTCGGACGCGGCCATTGGTTTCAACACCGTGACCAAGGAGACCTCCGACCTGCCCAAAGGTCAGCAGAAGGTCGAGTCCGAAGGCCAGGAAGGCGTCATGGAGACCACGAGCCTGGTGACCAAGGCCGGCAAGAAGACCATCTCCTCCAACGTTTTCACTTCATTCGTAAAGAAAGCTCCCGTCGACAAGGTCATCCTTGTAGGCACGGGCTCCGGCTCCTCCGTTTCCAGCGCGGCCGCGAACATCGGTTCCACCGTTCCTGCCGGCGAGATGCAGCAGTGGGCGCATGACTATCTGCTTTCCAACGGCGGCTCCGAGGCCGACTTCACCGCCACCGTCTACATCATCAGCCACGAATCCGGTTGGCGCGTCAACGCGCAGAATCCGTCCGGAGCCTATGGCCTGCCCCAGGCACTGCCCGGCGGCAAGATGGTGAGCGCCGGTGCGGACTGGGCCACCAACTACCAGACGCAACTCAAGTGGTTCTGGGGTTACTGCAACACCACCTACGGCAGCGTGCAAGGCGCCTACAACCACTGGCTGAGCGCCCATAGCTACTGAGTTCTTAGAGTTTCGACGTTGTAAGTAATCGTTTTGGGGCTTTCGGTTCACGCCGGAAGCCCCTGATTTTTATCTGAGTACTGAATTGGCCGTCACTATGTGTAAAACACAGTGACGGCCAAGTAGCTTAGCTAAGAAAACGTCAGTCCTTGCGGAAGCCCTTCGGATTCTTGGTCTGCCAATTCAGGGACGAGGAGGCCATCTCGTCGATGCCGAGCTCTGCCTTCCAGCCAAGTTCGCGCTCGGCCTTGGAGGAATCCGCATAGCAGGCCGCGATGTCGCCGGGGCGACGGGGCTTGATGGTGTACGGGATCTTGTGGCCCGCGGCCTTCTCGTAGGCCTTGATGACCTCGAGGACGGAGTAGCCATGGCCGGTGCCAAGATTGTAAGTGTAGACGCCGGGCTTGTTGATGTGGTCGATTACCGCGACGTGGCCGCGGGCGAGGTCGACGACGTGGATGTAGTCGCGCACGCCGGTGCCGTCGGGGGTCGGGTAATCGTTGCCGTAGACCTGGACCTCCTTGAGCTCGCCCAGCGCCACCTTGGCGATGTACGGGGTGAGGTTGGCCGGAATGCCCTTCGGATCCTCGCCGAGCAAGCCGGACTCGTGGGCGCCGACCGGGTTGAAGTAGCGCAGCAGCACGATGGTCCAGGAATCGTCGGCAACGTGGACATCGCGCAGGATCTGCTCCTGAAAGAGCTTGGAAGTGCCATACGGGTTGGTGGTGCCGCCGACCGGGCTCTCCTCGGTAAGCGGCAGATGCTCGGCCGCGCCATAGACGGTGGCGGACGATGAGAAGATGAACTTCTTGACGTCGTGGTCGCGCATGGCCTTCAAGAGCACCATGGTACCGGTGAGATTGTTGTCGTAGTACTCAATCGGCTTGGCGACGGACTCGCCCACGGCCTTGAGACCGGCGAAGTGGATGACCCAGTCGACGTCGTTCTCCTCGAAGATGCGATTCATCAGCTCTTCATCGCGTACGTCGCCGTCGTAACGCTTCACGGTCTTGCCGGTGATGGTCTTGACGCGATCGAGCGCTTCCGGCACCGAATTGACGTAATTATCGACGCTGATGACGTCGTACCCCTTGTTCAGCAGCTCCACATCGGTATGAGTGCCGATGTACCCGGCTCCCCCGGTAACCAACACAGTTGTCATAATTCTCATGCTCCTTGATTGTGTCGTAACCTAACAAAACTTAACATTAGCACACATTAGCTACCAAAACCACTTCGACACGAGGACACTCTAAAGGTCTCATAACCATTGGAAAACCTTGTTTACACTTCGTAGAAAACCACTTAATTAAGGTTTCCGCGACACTCCGTACGCCGAAATCGGCCTAAGAACCATGTCTCACAAATCTTTTATGCCAAGACAACCGAACAGCAGTTATCGAGACAAACCTATTGGCCTTGTTTCTTGTACTTGGCCTCGGTGGCGGCCTTGGCGGGCCTCCACCAGCTCTCGTTGTCGGTGTACCACTGGATGGTCTCTTTGAGGCCTTCAGCGAAGTCGGTGTGCTTCGGCTTCCAACCCAGCTCGGTCATCAGCTTGGTCGGATCGATCGCGTAGCGGCGGTCGTGGCCCGGACGGTCGCGCACCCAGTCGAACGCATCCTCGCTCTGGCCCATCACGCGCAGGATGTCGTGGAGCACGTCGAGGTTGTTGCGCTCGCCGTCCGCGCCGATCAGGTAGGTCTCACCGATCCTGCCCTTGGTCAGGATGGTCCATACGGCGCTCGAATGGTCCTCGGTGTGGATCCAGTCGCGCACGTTGAGGCCGTTGCCGTAGAGCTTCGGGCGAATACCGTCAAGAATGTTGGTGACCTGGCGCGGGATGAACTTCTCCACGTGCTGGTAGGGGCCGTAGTTGTTGGAGCAGTTCGAGATCGTGGTCTTGAGGCCGTAGGTGCGGTGCCAGGCGCGCACCAACATGTCGGCGCTGGCCTTGGAGGACGAATACGGGCTGGACGGACGGTACGGGGACTCCGGGGTGAAACGGTGCGGATCGTCGAGCGCGAGGTCGCCATAGACCTCGTCGGTGCTGATCTGGTGGTAGCGCACGTCGTACTTGCGCGCCGCCTCCAAGAGGCGGTAGGTGCCCACGATGTTGGACTGGATGAACGGCTCAGGGTCGATGATGGAGTTGTCGTTGTGCGACTCGGCCGCGTAATGCACGATGGCGTCGTGGCCGGG
Source organism: Bifidobacterium sp. ESL0800 (assembly GCF_029395355.1). Taxonomy (NCBI): domain Bacteria; kingdom Bacillati; phylum Actinomycetota; class Actinomycetes; order Bifidobacteriales; family Bifidobacteriaceae; genus Bifidobacterium; species Bifidobacterium sp. ESL0800. The sequence goes on along the minus strand of NZ_CP113913.1, from coordinate 2,096 downwards.
CACGATCCTGTCGAGCAGCTCGGCGTCGCACACGTTGCCGTGCACGAACTCGACCTGATCTTCGGGCAAGCCCTTGATGTTCTCGATATTGCCGGCGTAGGTCAGCGCGTCAAGCACGGTGACATGGGTCTCCGGATGATGTTCCGCCACATAGTGCACGAAATTCGAACCGATGAACCCACAGCCACCGGTCACGATAATGTTCCTAGGATGAAATACTTCCTCAGTCATAAATCCCAGTCTAAAACTTGGATTTCCGTGAAACCGCCAAACGGCCAACTCCGTCAAATGAATCCGCGAAAACATCATCACGCCAATCGTTGTTCAATTTTAAAGATTGTGATATAATAATTGAACATCACGATAGTTAGAGGAAAGCGGCGGCTATGTTGTCGAGGAAGCAGTTTTTGACGCTTGCGTATCTGCGGACGCATTCGGACGCGCAGCAGCGTCTTATCGCGGCCGGGACCGGGCTCTCGCTTGGCAGCGTCAACAAGGCCATGAGCGAACTCACTGACGCGGGTTTTGTCGCCGACTCTCGCATCACCACGGCTGGCATTGAAGCCCTTGCACCGTACAAGGTAGACAACGCCGTCATCATGGCAGCGGGCCTGTCGTCCAGGTTCGCGCCGATTTCGTACGAAAAGCCGAAAGGGCTTCTGAAGGTACGCGGGGAGATCCTCATCGAACGTCAGATCAGGCAGCTGCAAGCGGCCGGCATCCACGACATCACCGTCGTGGTGGGCTACAAGAAGGAGTTCTTCTTCTACCTCGAACAGAAGTTCGGCGTCTCCATCGTCGTCAACAACGAGTACGCGACGCGCAACAACAACGGGTCGCTGTGGCTGGTACGCGACCGACTCTCCAACACCTACATCTGCTCTTCCGACGACTACTTCACCGAAAACCCCTTCGAGACGTACGTGTGGAAGGCCTATTACGCCGCCCAGTATTCCGAAGGCCCCACCAAGGAATGGTGCATGACAACCGGTGCCCACGGGCGCATCACCTCGGTAGAAGTCGGAGGCTCAGACTCGTGGTTCATGCTCGGCCACGTATACTTCGACCGCGCCTTCTCGAAGAAGTTCCGCGCGATCCTCGAGGCAGAATACGACCTTCCCGAAACTCGCGACAAGCTCTGGGAGTCGCTCTACATCGAGCACATCAAGGAGCTCGACATGGAGCTGCGCCCCTACAAGAAGGGCGTCATCAACGAATTCGACTCGCTCGACGAGGTGCACGCCTTCGACCCGGATTTCCTGCAGAACGTCGACACGGATATCTTCGACAACATCGAACGTGTGCTGGGCTGCGACCGGGAGGAGATCCACGACGTCTACCCACTCAAGCAAGGCCTGACCAACCTCTCGTGCCACTTCTCCACCGACAGCGGCGAATACGTCTACCGCCACCCGGGGGTGGGCACGGAGCTTCTGGTCGACCGCGGCGCCGAGGTCGACGCGCTCAACGCCGCCAAACGGCTCGGCCTCGACAACACCTTCATCTACGAGGACCCCAAACGCGGCTGGAAGATCTCACGGTTCATCGACCACGCATGCAACCTCGATTCAAGGGATCACGCCCAAGTCGGCCGCGCCATGCGGATGGCGAGGACACTGCATGAGAGCGGTACGACGGTCAGACGCGAGTTCGATTTCTACAAGGAAGCCAGACGCTATGAACAACTCCTGCGCCAGAAGGGACCCATCGATATCCCCGGCTTCGAAGAGATGGCCGTAAAAGTGGCACGCTTGGAGCAATATGTGACCGCCGACAACGCCCCGAAATGCCTCTGCCACAACGACCTCTTCTCCCTCAACTTCCTCATCGACGAAGACGGCTCGTACTCGCTAATCGACTGGGAATACGCCGGCATGAGCGACTACGCCAACGACTTCGGCACCTTCTGCGTCTGCGACCAGCTCGACGAAAACGAGGCCGACGCCGCCCTGGCCGCCTACTTCGGCCGCACACCGACACTAGCAGAACAGCGCCACAACTACGCGCACATCCAACTGGCCGGCTGGTGCTGGTACCTTTGGTCGCTGGTCAAGCAGGCCCAAGGCGACTTCGTGGACCAATGGCTCTACATCTAC